>WQYU01000028.1 GCA_009781075.1 Paludibacter sp.
CCTTCGACTGTATATGTTTTTCTTTTGGAATTATGCTTTCATAAGGTTGCTAACAACGAAATGGATGAACCTTTTGCCGTATCTATCAACAGCAATCCATATCCAACAATAGTTTTTTTGAACTGATATAAGAGTACATTTCATCAACTTCAGCCATTTCTATTTTCTGGCTATCAGAGTGCAATTCCTGTACTTTTTTGCCAAAATCTCTTATCCAATTCAACACCGACACATTGCTGACCCCTAAAATTATCCCTATCGAGCGAAAACCCAAACCTTCAAGATACAAGTGCAATGCTTGTTTCTTTTGTGATTTAGGTTTGGCTGTCGATTTAATTTCTACTGTATAATTACAACCGCATCCTTTACATTTATAGCGTTGTCTGCCATTTATTTTGCCGGATTTTACGCTATATGAACAATTACATTTTGGACAATTCATAAACTTTTTTTGCTGCAAAGATAGTTATATATATTTAATTAGCAACACTAAAAAAAATGTTTTTTTGAAAATATACATCAAAAAGTCAATCGCAAAGTGCATATAAATCGGCTCGCGGATTTACTAAAATAACCGGAATATCGGAATTGATAATTGTTTTGCGTTCGTGCGGTCCGAAAATTACATCGTCAAGCCCATAAGTACGTGAAGCGCTGATTAACAACAAATCAAAATTTTGGGATTTTGCAATTTCTACCGATTCTTTTTCGAGTTTGAAACTGTCTTTTTTTGCATATTTAATTTCATAATTCAGCGAAAATTTATCAAAAAAAGTTATCATTTTTTCAACCGTAGTTTTTGCCTTTGAGCCGTAGTCATTTGCCTGCAACACAGTTATGTGCGTTGAGAAAAAACGCCCGAAAGCAGCAGCAAACTGCGCTTTCTCAATCTCTTCTTCTAAAAAAGTTACAGGAACAAGGATTTTTTTCGCATAGAAAGCAGTAAAATTATTTTTCCAAAAGATATATGGAATACGCAAATCACGGCAGGCATTCAAATTTTTTTGTACCGTATTTATTTTGGAATCAGTAAGTTGAATTAGTAAAAACGATGCTTCATTTTCTTGACAATAATCCGCAATATTTTCAACTTCGTTTGCTGCAACCAACCGAAAATCTTTTTTGAATTTTTCTGCTAAAGCCACACCTGCTTTCGCAATAAGCGTTTTTTTATCTTTATTTTGAGAGATTACAAGAATCATATTTGCAAAATTACCATTTCTTTATCAATCGACAAAATAGATATATTGTGGAAATTGAGTGGTACGAAATTTATGAATTTTATTATAGAAAAATATTTTTGTACTTTTGCCTTTTCTGAAAAATTTTTAAAAACAATGATACTACGACCTTTTATTGTTGGCATTACAGGCGGAATTGGAAGTGGTAAATCAACTGTTTCACGTTTTTTGCGTGCGCAGGGCTACAAGGTTTATGACACCGACAGCGAGGCAAAAAAAATCCAGAATGAAAATGCAGATGTTCGTATTAAAACAATACAATTATTTGGGAACCAAGCATATACAAAAAATGAAATGAATCGTGCTTATGTTGCAAAACGGGTTTTTAAAGACAAAAATTTACTTGAAAAACTTAACGAAATTGTTCATCCTGCTGTAAAAAACGATTTTTTAGCATGGGTAGAAGCAAATAGATCAGAAGATATTCTTTTTGTTGAATCGGCAATTTTGTTTGAAAGTGGTTTTTATTTGTTAGTTAACAAAATTTTAACGATTTCGGCATCGATTGAAACTCGAATTTATCGAGTTATGAAGCGCGATAAAATAACTCGTGAAGAGGTAATAAAACGAATTGAAAGTCAGGCAAATATTGAAGAGTTAATCCAACGGTCTGACATTGTTCTTTATACCGATGATGATATCCCGATGAATGTTAAAATTTTTGTTTTGTTAAAAAAATTAAAAAATGAAAGTCTCCAAGATTCGTGAAACCTGCGAAGGGATTAATTGTACAACCTTTGTTGTTGCCGGCAACAACACTGCCTCACCGGTTTTTAGCATAGTTGAAAAATCAGAGGTTTTTAATTCAAAACTTCCTTGCACACACAGTAACACGGCAAAATTTTCAATCTCTTCATAATCAATGAATTGAATATTTGAAAATTCCATAAAACTCACATTGAAATAATTACAATTTACAAGTGAAACAAATTCATTTCTTTTATTTTGATAGTTTACTATGGGATTTTCTGTTTCTTTATAATTAATCACATCTATTGCCTGTTCAATATGAAGTTCGCGCTCTACTCCTGAGTCATCTTTGCGATTGTAATCATAAACTCGATAAGTTATATCACTACTTTGTTGAATTTCAGCGAGTAAGATACCTTTTCCAATAGCATGAACAAGTCCTGCAGGGATGAAAATTACATCTCCAATACGAACTTTAATCTTCTTTAACAATAATTCGAGCGTTCCGTTTTTAAGTGAGGATGAAAATTCTGAGGGAGTAGTGTCTTTGGCAAAGCCCAAAATTAGTTCGCTATCTTCTTCTGCATCAATAATATACCACATTTCCGTTTTTCCGAAAGTTTTATGTCTTTCCCAAGATATTGTATCGTTTGGGTGAACTTGAATCGAAAGTTTGTCATCTGCATCGATGAGTTTGAAAAGTAATGGAAAATTTCCCCCAAATTTTTCATAAATCGATTTTCCTAAAAGATTATCGCGGTATGTATCAATTAACTGAGACAAAGTTTCCCCTGCTAATTCTCCATTGCAAACAACAGATTCATTATCTTGTAAGCCCGACAAAGCCCAACACTCACCAAGTTTTGTGATATTTTTGAGATTATAAATTTCATCAAGTTTTTTCCCGCCCCAAATTTTTTCTTTCAAAATTGGATAAAATTTTAGAGGATATAGATTTTTTAGCATCGGTTATTATCATTTAAAAAATTAATTTTTGCAAAAATACATTTTTATTTATTAATAATAAAATATTTAGTTTTGTTGTAAATTGAAAAATTAATATTATTTTTGCCAAATTAAAATTTTCATCTAACAAAACGATGACGCAAAACAGAATTTCATTTATTAAAATAATAATATTTTTTTCGTTTTTAAGTTTTATTTTGCAAATAAATGCACAGGAAACGAAAAAAATAGTAATTCTTCACACTAACGATACTCACAGTCAAGTTGTTCCAACAGCAAACAATTCCTCAAATCCCAACATGGGCGGCTACGCACGAAGAATGGGTGTTATTGATTCTATTCGCCTTGCAGAATCAAATGTTTTGCTGTTTGATGCCGGTGATTTTGTTCAGGGAACTCCCTATTTCAATTTTTCCGGTGGGCGGGTAGAAATAGACGCAATGAACAGAATGAAATATGACGCTGCAACACTTGGCAATCATGAATTTGATAATGGAATTGATTCTTTAGCAATGATTTTGCAGAAGGCAACTTTTCCGTTTGTTGTGGCAAATTATGACTTTAGCGCAACAATATTGAAAGATTTAGTTAAGCCATATATTGTTGTAGAGCGTTTTGGCCTGCGAATCGGGATTTTCGGTCTTTTACTTGACCACAAAGGAATTATTTCCGACAATAAATGTGAAGGAATTATTTATAAAGACCCAATTAAAACTGCAATTAGTACTTCTGACTTATTAAAAAACAAAGAAAAGTGCGATATTATTATTTGCCTTTCACATTTGGGGTCGGAGGATATCCCAATAGTTAATGATAATGATATTGCCCGTGCGAGTAAATATATTGATGTGATAATCGGAGGGCATTCTCATACGCTTACAAAAGATAATACAAAAGTTCTGAATAAGAACGGAAATACGGTTATACTCTCTCAAATGGGCGCTCAGGGACTTTATTTGGGAATTATTAATTTGGAATTGATGAAATAATTCGGTTATTAATTATTTGTTTTTAAAAATAATAATTGACATAATAAAATACAGATGCTTTTTGAAAAATTTTTACTTAAAATTTATAAACGATTCTGGGAAAACCGCATGTTCGACAAAAATGTTATATTGCTGATTGACAGCATCATAACTACTATTGCGGCGATAATAGGTTATTTACTCACACTTCAAATTTACAGAAATATTACAGTAGTTGTTCAACATCCGAGTTTTTGGAAATTTTGTATAATAACTTTCTCTTTTAATTTCATATCTTTTTTAGTTTTTAAGACATACAAGGGCATTATTCGCTATTCCACTATTCGTGAATTCGGACATTTGCTTTCAGCATTGGTTGTAGCATATATTTGCGTGTTTTCTTCACTTTTTTTATTGGTTGAGCCATCCGGAACATTGTCAATGGTTTACACTTGCCTTACCTTGCTCTGTTCTATTACAGGGCTTTATGGTTTTAGAATTACTTCAGTTTACATTTTTCAACGACTGACAAAAAAATATGGCGACAATCCTACAATTCCTGTCTTGGTCTGGAATTTGAACGAAGAAAATATTGCTTTTGCGCAACTCTTAAATGCGGGTCATAATAAATATTCGGTTATAGGTTTTTTAACAAATAAATCGGATTCCAAATTGAAAAAAATTGCCGATTTGCCGGTATATGAGATTGATAATCCACAGGAAATAAAAGCATTAAATTTTGACAATTTATTATTTACAAATGAAAATGAATTAAAAAAAGCCTCTGATTATGTAGAAAAACTGTTAAGTTTGGAACGACAGGTTTATATTGCACAGGAATTGAATATTAATGATTTATCTCAACTATCGGGGATTGGACGTAACATTCGGTCTGTACAGATTGAGCATTTACTCGGACGTTCGGAAATTCAGGTAAATATGAATTCAATTGGAGAACAGATTCGCAAAAAAACTATTCTTGTAACTGGTGCGGCGGGGTCGATTGGATGTGAGTTGATAAATCAAATTGCAAAATTTGCTCCGCGTTTTGTTGTATGCCTCGACTTTGCAGAAACGCCTTTAAACGACCTTGACATTGAATTACACAAAAAATTTCCTGCGCTCAATTTTGACGTGATAATGGCTGATATTCGCGACAGCAAAAAAATGGAGTTTCTTTTTAATACCTTTCATCCACAAATTATTTATCATTGTGCGGCTTACAAACACGTTCCATTGATGGAACGCTTTCCCAACGAGGCGACGATAACTAATATTTTGGGGACAAAACTTTTAGTTGATTTGTCGATAAAATTTAATGTTGAGATGTTTGTTATGATTTCGACAGACAAGGCAGTCAATCCAACGAATGTTATGGGTGCAACCAAACGCATTGCAGAAATTTACGTTCAAAGCGCTGCATGCGACCCGGAGAAAAATATTTCAAACACAAAATTTATCACTACACGTTTTGGAAATGTACTTGGAAGCAATGGCTCGGTAATTCCACTTTTCAAACGACAAATAGAGCGCGGAGGTCCTGTAACGGTAACTCATCGGGAAATTACGCGCTTTTTTATGACAATTCCGGAAGCATGTCGACTTGTCCTTGAGGCATCGGTAATAGGAAAATCAGGTTATATATACATTTTTGACATGGGTGAGCCTGTGAAGATCGTTGATTTGGCAAAAAAAATGATTGAACTTTCGGGCTTTGTGCCTGAAAAAGATATTAAAATTGAATTTACAGGATTGCGTCCGGGCGAGAAACTGTTTGAAGAACTTTTAAATGATTCGGAAATTACCGAAGATACACCTCACGAAAAAATTAAAATGGCAAAAGTAAGAAAATATAATTTCGCTGATATTTTAACTCAAATAAATGAAATTATAGAATTTGCAAAAAATAATAAAGACAAACAACTTGTTTGTGCCATGAAAACACTTGTACCCGAATTTAAAAGCAAAAATTCGGAGTTTGAATTATTGGATAAAAACAATGATGCAATCGAAAAAAATATTTAAAACGGGTATTGATGTTGGTTCTACTACAGTAAAAATCATTGTACTGAATGAAAAAAATGAAGTCGTTTTCCGCTCGTATAAGCGCCATAAAACCGATATTAGTGGAGTTTTTGCAGAAGAATTGACTGAGATTAGTATTCTTTTGCCCAATGCCGAATTTTTAATAATGATAACCGGCTCAGCCGGAATGGGGATTGCCGAACGGTTACAAATTCCTTTTACTCAAGAAGTTGTAGCGTCTATTGAAGTTATTAAAAATATTTATCCTGACGCTCATACATTAGTAGATTTAGGTGGCGAAGATGCAAAAATCGTATTTTTTGAAGAAGGGAAACATCCGGATATTCGCATGAATGGTTCCTGTGCGGGTGGAACGGGCGCATTCATCGACCAAATGGCTGATTTAATGAACTTTACAATTGATAATCTCAATGAGCTTGCATTAAAATATAAAAAAATATATCCTGTTGCTTCCCGTTGTGGTGTGTTTGCCAGAACAGACGTGCAAAACTTATTATCCAGAAATATTCCTTTGCCTGATGTTTGTATGTCTATTTTGCAAACAGTTGCCATACAGGCAGTTACTACTCTTATGCGGGGACGTGAGGCAAAACCGCAAGTGCTGTGCATAGGCGGACCTTTAACATTTATTCCTGCTCTGAGAAAGGCTTTTGCAGATGTATTGAAACTGCCTGAATATCAGTTAATTTTGCCGGAAAACAGTGAATATTTTCCTGCCTGGGGATGTGCTTTACTTGCTGACAAAGAGTTTCAATAACCGTTAATTACAACACTTTTATTAAGTACCGTAGTTGATATTCGATTTAGAAGGTCAGTGCGTCCAATTTTTTTGTTAATATAATATTCAATAATTAAAGTTGCTATCGGCGCAGCCCATGTTGCGCCATAACCTGAATTTTCAAGGTAAACTACTACGCATATTTTGGGGTCATCCGCAGGAGCAAAACACTCAAAAGCAGCATGTTCTTTGCCACGACTATTTTGTACGGTACCTGTTTTTCCACACATACTAATGTTTGGTATTTTAGAACGTGCTGCCGTTCCACGCTCCATCACTCGTCGCATTCCCTCACGTACAATGGGAAAATATTCATTTTTAATATCAACTTTATGCAGATGCGTTTTCATAGAATCGGCTTTGTTGATATGTGGTGAAATATAGTAACCAGAATTTGCAACAACAGCCATAGCATTACATAGTTGCAGTGGGGTAACAAGTATTTCACCTTGTCCAATCGAAAGCGACCGAATTGTAAGTGCAGTCCAGCCGGTTTCTCCATAATAACGATTGTAGTAACTTTCGGAAGGGATAAAGCCTTTTGATTGTTCGTAAATGTCGCTGTAGTCAAATCGCTCTCCGAATCCGAATTGATTAATATGCTCTTTCCATTCTTGATACGATTTTTTGAAATTTGCATTGTTTTGTCCGTAGCCGTTTCGTTCAACAGAAGAACGAAAAGCCGCCCAAAAATAAGGATTACAACTTTGTTCTATTGCGCTAAGCAGCGATACCGGCGAGCCATGCGAATGAGTACAAGTAATCGGTTGGGACGCTTTCCCATTGCACGAAAACATGGTATTAGGCGTTATTCCGCCCATTTGTAATTCAACGAGAGCCTGTATTACTTTAAAAGTAGAACCCGGTGAATATTGTGCTTGTGTAGCACGGTTGAAAAGCGGTTTGTTTGGGTCTGCTAAAAGTTTGCTGTAATATTCACCTCGCTGCCGTCCAACAAGTAATGACGGATTAAATGTCGGATTGGAAACTAAGCACAAAATTTCGCCTGTTTGAGGTTCTATCGCCACTATGCTCCCCAATTTCCCTGCCATTAGTTGTTCTCCAAGTCGCTGCAACTCAATGTCTATGGTGAGAGTCAGATTTTTCCCTGCCTTTGGTTGAATGTCATATTCGCCGTTTTCATATTTTCCTTTGATGCGTCCTTTTGCATCGCGCAACAAGATTTCTACGCCTTTTTCGCCTCTCAAATCCTCTTCGTAAGTATATTCCACACCATCTCTTCCGGAATAATCGCCCTGTTTGTAATAAGGATTTTTTTCAATATCGCTACGCGAAACCTCGCCGATACTTCCCAGAAGGTGTGCGGCAGAAGTAGATACATATTCGCGCAATGTGCGGTTTTGAATATAAATACCATTATATTTATAAATATTTTGCTTAATTTGGGCGATGTCAATCTCATTTAATTGAGTCATAAATATTTGCGGCGTGTAGGAAGAATATCCTTTATTTTTTTTTGAATCTTTAATTTCCTCTATTTTTTGCAAAAAATAATCTTTTGTAATTCTCAAATCCTGACAAAAAGAGGCAGTATCCAAATTTTGAATTTCACGCATAATAAGTGTCACATCGTATGCCGGCTTGTTATAAACAAGCAATTCACCATTTCGGTCGTAAATTAATCCGCGCGGCGGATATTGAATCTTCCGCAAAAAGGCATTGCTGTCGGCGCCTTCTTTGTATTTACTTTCTATTATTTGTAAATGCAAAAGTTGCGCACAAAAAATCAAGGCAATAACGACAATTACCGCCACAATCACATATCGTCTATTTTTAAATGCCTCGTTAATCATTTATATATATTTAATTTTCTTAAATTTTCAAATATCTGTCAAAAATATTATTAATAATTAATAAAAAAACAACCACTTATTTTTTCAAAAGTACAAAAAAATAGATAAAAGAAATCATTTATTAAAAAAGTCACCATCTTGACTGTGATTTTATATTTATTTTATATAAATTATATTTATTATATTAATTATTTTTAAAAAATGATATTAAAATAAAACTTTCCCGATGCTGGTATTTGGTTTTGGAATATTCAGCAAAGAGCAAATTGTAGGTGCAAGGTCTGTAACAAAAACAGTTGCATCTGTTTTGTGTTTACTGACATTCCATCCAAAAAAATAAATCGGAACGCTGTAATTTATTGATTTTGAGGCAGAAACTGGTTTGTCATTCTCATCTACTTCTTGCCATCCGGGCAAAAGTGTGATAAGAACGTCCCCGCCTGTTAATTTGTTGTATGAATTGCGTATGAGATTATCTTCGCCGCTCATTGTTGTAATTTGGGTTGCAGTAAAAGCATCTTCAACTCCAGAAAATTCAGTCATAAAATCAGCCACAGATTGTTGAACATCGCTGATTTTCAATTTATTCTCATTAATAATTTCTCTGTTCAAATAAATATTATTTGCAAAATAGCCCTCAATCCAAGATTTGTTGCCAAAAATTGCCATCAAATAG
Source organism: Paludibacter sp. (assembly GCA_009781075.1). GTDB lineage: Bacteria > Bacteroidota > Bacteroidia > Bacteroidales > Paludibacteraceae > WRGS01. The sequence continues at coordinate 9,180 of WQYU01000028.1, forward strand.
AGATTTAATAGCGACATTGAGCGCTTCGGATTAAAAACTCCCGAAGGTATATTATTATTTTTCAATTCTTTAGGAGAATGGCTGCCCGTTTGATTGCCCGTAACAAAAATCAGCGTATTTGCCAGACCAACCGTTTTATCAATTTTTTCGAGCAGCGACGCAATGTCGTTATCAAGGCGGTAATACATATCCTCTTTTTCAGCGGAATTTAATGCAGATGAGTATTCATTTGCTTGATGAACAGTGTATTGCAAAAGCAAAACATCAGGTGAATTACTTTGTTTCCCGAGTTTTTGGTCTTCAATAAGCCGAATAGCAAGGTCGGTTATCACAGTATTGACAGCAGGCGAATTTTTAAAATCGGAAACTTTCCTGTCTCCTTCGTTTCTAAAACGCATATCATAACGAAAACCGCTAATAGCCGCTTCATTAGTGGGTTTATTCAGGTATTTATCAATGCTTTTTAGCGGTTTCCAAATAGAAAAAATAAAATTATTGAAATAACTGCCGTAATTCATCTCATCAGCCGCTTTTGGCAACCCGTAGTTATAATAAGTTGTTGATGACCAGCGTATTGCGTCGTCAATCCACACTGCTGCATCGGCGGTATGCCCGCCGAGCATAACTGCCTCTTCGGGATTTACTGCAATAGCGAAAATTCGAGATGATGGTACAGCCATTTTTAACTCATCGGTAAAAGTTGTTGATAGTAAACGTTTTGCCGAAAGTTTTAGGTCTGTTCCAATGCCTGTTTGCTCGTTATCGGAAAGTATATTTTCAAAATTGTGTGTTTTTCGGTTGAAAAACAGGCTTCCTGTGATTCCATTGTAACGGGGTACGGAGCCGGTCATCAACGTTGCAATGTCTGTAATATTTCCGAAAGATAGAATATTGTATTGAGCATCGTTAAATGTTCTGCCCTGTTCTGCAATGCGTTTTAGCCCGTTTGGCAAAAGATTGTCCCAAAGCAAGTTCAAGTGCTGCTGTTGAAGTCCATCAACAACAATTCCTATAACAAGTTTCGGTCTCTCAGGCGATTTTTGCCCAAAGCAATTAATTGATATATAATTTATTAGAATAAATATTAATATTAAATATTTTTTGAAATTCATTATTTTGTATAATTTTTTTTAAAATTGTCATTCGCTTTTTTATTTCAATCTATAGCGGTTTTGGGCTGCAAAAATAAGATAATTTTTTGTAATTGTACGGTATTTTCTGCAAGAATTTGTATTTTCAATTTGAGTTAAATATTATTAATTTTTCACTTTTTTTAGCATGGAAATAAGCCAACCAGCAAACCGCCGAGATGGCGGCTTTATGGTGGGTTATGTTCAATTTGATTTAATTTTTATACTATAATGGAAAATTATTACTTTTGCAGAAAAAAATTAAATCTATATTAAATAATGCAAACAACATCAACAATTCTAATGATTGAGCCGGTTTGTTTCGGTTTTAATGAACAGACAGCAGCAAATAATTATTTTCAACAAAATGACAATGCACAAACTTCTGAAATTCAGGCAAATGCCTTAAAAGAATTTCAAAACATGGTAATTTTGCTTCGCAAGTGCGGAGTTAATGTTATTGTTGTGCAGGATACAGCAGAACCGCGCACACCCGATTCTATTTTTCCAAACAATTGGATTTCATTACACGATGGCGGATTGATTGCTATTTATCCAATGTTTGCACTCAACAGACGACAGGAACGCAGCATTGAAATAATTAAATCAGTTGAAAATCAGGGATTTAACATAATTGATATTTATGATTTTTCTGCATCCGAAAATGATGGTAAATTCCTTGAAGGCACCGGCAGTATGGTGCTTGACCGTGTCAATCGTCGCGCTTATGCTGCACTTTCGGAACGTACAAACGAAGAGATTTTACTTGATTTTTGTGAAAAGTTTAATTTTACGCCTGTGATATTCAATGCGATGCAAACTGTTGGAGAAAAACGTTTGCCTGTTTATCATACAAATGTAGTTATGTCTGTTGGTGATGATTTTGCTGTTGTATGCTTGCAAAGTATTGATAATAAAGACGAACGCAATTTGTTAATAAAATCTATTTTGCAAACACAAAAAGAAATTATTGAAATTAGTCAGGAGCAGATGCACAATTTTGCAGGCAATATGCTTCAAATTGAAAATACAAAAGGAGAAAAATTAATCGCACTCTCGCTAACTGCGTATAATTCGCTTGATGACAATCAAAAACGAGCGCTTGGCAAATATGGAACGCTTTTGCCAGTTGCAATCGATACAATAGAAAAATACGGCGGTGGCAGCGTAAGATGTATGATGGCTGAAGTTTTTTGTAATTAGAAATAAATTTTCATAAAAATAATATATTAATGACTAAAAAATAATGATGAAATTAATCAAAAATTTTAAAAGAATTATCACTGAATTTGGAAATAAAACAATATTGATTTGTATTGGTTTATTTCTTTTAGGAATATTTCCCTTAAAAGCACAAGAAATGACTGAAAAAGAGAAACGCAGTTACGCTGTAGGAGTAATTGTAGGAGAAAAACTTAAAGAAAAAATTACGGAATCGAATATTGATACAGCAATTTTGGAGTCTTTAAAAAAGACGATTAAAGAAAAAATTGATTTTGAATCTCTAAAAACAGGATTTCAAGACATTATGAAAGGAGAATGTAAAATTACAAAAGAGGAAATTATGGCTGAATTTAAAGAAGTCCAAAAGAGAATTTCGGAAATTGAACAATTAACTAATGCGAAAAAAGAGGAAACAGAGAATGACAGTCCGGTTAATTATCAAAATTTACTTGCTCAACATTACTGCTCTCTGTCGTGGTATTATCTTTTTACCAAAGATTATGTTCAATCCGAACAAACTGCTCGCAAGGCTTTGGACTTGGACAGTTTCTATTTATCGCCTAAAACCAATTTAGCACATGCCTTACTTTTTCAAAATCGTTTTTCGGAAGCAGAACCAATTTACAAAGAATTGTCCCAAACTATTTATCAAGACAATGAAACTTATTCCAAAGCGCTTTTAAATGATTTTGATGAGTTGGAAAAAGCGGGTGCAATTCCGGAAGTGAATAGGGCTGATGTGGAAAAAATCAAACAAATGCTGCGAAATCCAAAATAAATCAATTACAAAAGAAAATTTCAAAAAATGTTTTAAATAATATAATGAATAATTTTAAACGAACAAATATAACAACAGCGTTGCCATACGCCAATGGACCGGTGCATATCGGACATTTGGCTGGCGTTTATGTTCCTGCCGATATTTATGCAAGATATTTGAGAAGCAAAGGAGAAGAAGTTGTTTTCATCGGAGGAAGTGACGAGCATGGTGTACCTATAACTATTAAAGCCAGAAGTGAAGGCGTTTTGCCGCAGGATATTGTGGACAGATACCACGAAATTATCAAAAAATCATTTGAAGATTTTGGAATTTCTTTTGACGTTTATTCGCGTACAACGAGTGAAACTCATCATAAAATGGCATCCGATTTCTTTAAAACGCTGTACGACAAAGGAGAATTTATCGAACAAAATTCCGAACAATATTATGATGAAGAAACCCGCCAATTTCTTGCCGACCGATATATTACAGGAACTTGTCCGCATTGCGGAAACGAAAGCGCTTACGGCGACCAGTGCGAACAATGCGGAACATCGCTTAATCCTACTGATTTGATTAATCCGAAATCGACAATCAGTGGTGCAAAACCGGTAATGCGCCAAACGAAACATTGGTATTTGCCGCTCAACAATTATGAGCAATGGTTACGAGAATGGATTTTGGAAAATCATAAAGAATGGAAAACAAACGTTTACGGGCAATGCAAAAGTTGGCTTGATATGGGCTTGCAGCCGCGTGCCGTTACCCGCGACCTCGAATGGGGAGTTCCGGTGCCATTGCCCGATGCCAAAGGGAAAGTGCTATACGTTTGGTTTGATGCTCCGATAGGATATATTTCAAATACTATAGAACTTTGCGACAATCAGCCTGATAAATTCGGGACATGGGAGAAATGGTGGAAAGACCCCGATACGCGTCTTATTCATTTTATTGGGAAAGATAATATCGTTTTTCATTGCATCGTTTTTCCGACAATGCTCAAAGCCGACGGCTCGTATATTTTGCCGGATAACGTGCCTGCAAACGAGTTTTTGAACCTCGAAGGCGATAAAATCAGCACATCGCGCAATTGGGCTGTATGGTTGCACGAATATTTACAGGAACTCCCCGACAAACAGGACGTCCTGCGGTATGTTCTCACGGCAAATGCGCCTGAAACAAAAGATAACGATTTTACTTGGAAAGATTTTCAGTTAAGAAATAATTCGGAATTAGTGGCTATATATGGTAATTTTGTAAATCGTACTTTGGTATTGACACAAAAATATTTTGATGGAAAAGTTCCTGAAATTCATAATCTTACCGATTTTGATAAAGAGACTTTATCTGAGATAACCGGTCAAAAAACGAAAATTGAAAATTTATTAGACACTTTTCATTTTCGAGATGCTTTGCGCGAAGTGATGAATTTGGCAAGGATTGGGAATAAATATCTTGCCGATTCTGAACCGTGGAAACTTGCAAAAACCGATATGCGTCGTGTAGATACTATTCTCAATGTAGCATTGCAACTTGTTGCAAATCTGGCAATTGCCTTTGAACCATTTTTGCCTTTTTCATCTAAAAAATTAAAGGAAATGTTGAATATAAATTCAAACACTTGGGATGATTTCGGGCGTACAGATTTGCTAAAATCGGAGCATCAACTTGGCGCAATAAGTTTACTTTTTGAGAAAATTGAAGATGATATTATTGATTTTCAAATAAATAAACTTCAAAAAACAAAAGAAAAAAATATTAAATAGTTCTACTTTTTTCAATTCAGGTTAAATTGCAAAATAAAGGGTAAGCTTACTATGTCGCACCGCTACAAACCTTTTACCCTTGCTGTGGTCAAACCCTGGGGGAATTCAAAGGGAGCTGGTCGCATAGGACTTACCCAAGGCAAAAGTAGTGCTTTTTCTATAAAAAAACAAATTTTATTTTTAATTTTTTCAAAATAATTTGTTTTTATTTTTAGTTATTTTCTCTAACTCTCTGATTTTCATATATGCAATATCGCGATCACTACTTATTTTGTCTATTTCACGCTTCAGTTCGTCATTTTTAAAACTTATAAGAAAAATTTTGTCAGTGAGATTTTTATTGTCGGTTTCTAATTGTGTTATTTTTGCAAGCAAATCATTTTCATCAATTTGAACGTAATTGTGTGCAGTTAATAATTTAATTTTATCTTTGAAAAGAAGCCATATGACAATCAAAATTAAGGCAAAAGTTGCAATAATAATCCATTTAAATGGTAATTTGTTAGTAGTGTTTTGATAAAACTTAGTTTCCTGAACGTTTGTTTTTGATTGCGCTACGGCAGAATCTTTCATAACATTTTGTATTTCAGTTGTTTGTGGCAAAAGTTCTTTTTGTAATAATGTTATTAATTTTGCTTTTTCTTCACTTAAAATAGTATCAAAATTGCCGCCAGCATCATTGGGGCTTGAGGTTGGTAGTGCAAGTAGATTTTCGATTAAACTGCTTTTATTTTTTGTCTTATCAAAATTCGCTTTTTTGCTTTCAATAAAATCTATAAGGATTCTCCCTTCATTGTAACTTTTCAGTGGCTCAAGAACTTTGACACGCGAAGAAGCGTTTTCAAACGATACATCGGCAAGTTGCTGTTTTATCCTTATGTTGTAATCGTTTCGAAAAATTTGTGCGATGCTTTTGTCATCAATTTTTTTATTGAAATATGCCTCTACATATTTGCATTTTACAAAATCCACCCATTTATCGTATGAGATATGGTCCAATTCCTGTGAAAAAAAGGTTGTGTAAAAGAAGATGGCTGCAATAAATGTTAATACAATCTTTTTAGTCATAATTAGTGTTTTTTTAATAAAAATTTTTTGCAAAATTAATATTTTTTTTCACAAGAAATAAAAATTTGAGAGATTTCATTCAATTTGCGGATAATTTACAAAAAAAACTTTTTCCGTTGCGCGTGTAATTGCTGTGTAAAGCCATCTGTAAAATTCGGTATTAATGCGTTCCGGCGGTAAATATCCGATATCAATATAAACATGTTTCCATTGTCCGCCTTGGGCTTTGTGGCAAGTAACGGCGTATGCGAATTTCACCTGTAGCGCATTGAAAAACTCATTTTCCAAAATTTTTTTAAATCTTTGGCGGCGATTTGTTAAATCCGCATAATCTTCTTCTACAAGGTGAAAAAGTTTATCAGTCAATTCATTAGAATGTGCAGGAGATTCGCTTTGCAAAATATTCAACCAAACACGTGCATCAATTTCCCATTCGTAATCAAGAGAACGCAATTCAAGGTCTGCAAAGCGAAAGCCGTACATTTGGCGGTGCTTGCGAATTCGCCTAACTTCAACAATATCTCCATTTGCCAAAAAATCAATATTTTCGAATGAATCGTTCCAAAAATAATTATTGCGCGTAATCATCAGTAAATCAGAATTATTTAATTCTCCGTCATAAAACAAAACCTGTGATCTTATTCCATTATTGAAAATATTTGCCCGTTTATTTGAGCGGGTTACAATCATCGTTTCCTCTCCTCCAACTTTACTGTAAGAATTTTGAATGTTTTCAATAAGATCTGCACCGCAAATCATTTCCACATCGGGAAATTTTTCATAAATAATAGTTGGAATTTTATCAGTTTTTTTTTCAAAAATCATTTTTCTAATATTTGTTGCATTAAATAATATTCCACTGGTCAATGCTTGACGTACAACATGTGTAAGTGTAAATTCTGTAATATCAAGTCCGTAACTTTCAAGGATTTTTACATCAAGAGCCGGACTTTCTTCCTGTCCAACCGGTGGCAACTGTGCGGTATCGCCCAACAATAGCAATGAACAACCCTCAGCTGAAAATACAAATTCAATTAAATCGTCGAGTAGCCGCCCCGAGCCAAAAGTTGCTTCAGTGTTTGTGTTTGAAATCATAGATGCCTCATCTACAATGAATAAAGTATTTTTAGATAAGTTGTCGGCAAGCGTAAAACGAAACTCTGTCTGCGATTTTTGACGATAAATTTTTTTATGAATTGTATATGCCGAAAAACCCGAATAAGAAGAAAAAACCTTTGCCGCACGTCCGGTAGGAGCAAGCAAAACAGTCTTTTGCTGCAAAAGGTTAAGTGCACGCACCAATGCACTGACAACCGAAGTTTTTCCAGTTCCGGCATAACCTTTGAGCAAAAAAACATTAAATTTTTTGTATTCGGTAATGAATTTACTTAAGCTATTTATTAACTCTACCTGCTCGCTGACAGAGTCAAATGGTAACTGTTCGAAAATTTTTTGTGCTAAATAATTTTGCAACATCTTTTTCGTTATAAAAGATTATAAATTTAATCTATGGCATTTAGCAATATATTCAATAATTTTTGACGGAATATCTAAATTTATAGCATATTGATTCCAATTTGATACAACAGAAACAACCTTTTCTACAATTTCATTCGGTTTTTTAATATTCATTTTTTCGGCAAATTGCAGTAAATCCTGTCGTGTTAAGTTATCGCGTTTCCCATTGATTGTCAGTTGATGTTGCGTAGTAAAATCGCCGGCAGGATTGTATGCGAAGGTCATATCGTAGGCAGGAGCAAGTGCCCAAATACCATTTTTGTCCATAATAAACGAAAAATTTTTAGAATGGTCATCTTGGTTTCGCGCTACGACATTAAATACCATTCGCCTGTACATTTGCTCTGCATCGGAATATGGTAAGCGCAAACTACGCATTGTTTGAAATAGTTGTTCGTAAGAGTATGCTCCCGACAAATTAAAATCAAAATGTGCCAGTCCGCACAGGGTTTGCGTATGCAGTTTTTCGCCATTGTCGGTACGGTCAAAACGCCGCGTAAGAAAATGATGACGATTGCTCTCACTTATCAGGCGCGATTGGCTCATCACAATTCCACAATCATTAACCATTTGATAATAAGCATATTCTATTTGTCCATAATGTTCGGAATCACCAAGTTGCTGATTCGTTACCCCATCGAGTTTGAGCAGCCAGAATGTAAAATCTTTGGGAGCATTGAGTTGTCCACTACGGATTTCACCTGTTGTTTCATTGAAAGCAATAACTGCCTTTGCACGCGCACCGCCTGCCGACGTTCCGACTTTTATTATTTCTTTAAGTTCATCGTCATTAGTAAGAGTGGTTTTTAATTCTGATTTTTCTAATAATATTTTATGTGCTACTTCTACAAGCGATTGAAGTTCAATTTTTGATGAGACGTTGGAAATAAATCGTTCTGCCGGTTCAAATTCCAATGCACCCATTGAGCGCTTACCCTGATAAAGTAATCTTTCTATTGAATTATAACTGTCGGCATCACGTCCTTGTTCTGCCAACCATTTGTTAATAAGAGTATTACCAAATTTATCAGGCAAAGAATCAGCAAGCAAACCCGGCAAACCTCTGTAAGTGTCGCGGTTGAGTTCGGGGAAAGAATAAACAGTACCACTTTTTAATGGCATTTTCAGTGGAGAAATCTCTAAACCCTTGGATATAAACTTTTTATCATATTCAAAAAAAGCCATTCCGTGTTGTTTGCCCCACGAAACAATGCCTGCCAATTCGTCCCATATTTTTATTTTTGCATATAAAATCATTAAAAAACTAATATATAATTTAATGCTGTTATTTTCAATCATTAATAACAAAAATCACTATTAATATAGTAATTTTAAATCATTATGATAAGCATAAAAATCTATTTAGACGATGCTCTCTTTCGTTGTTTGCCGTGCAATTTGGCAATTTCGATTGGACTTACAAGCATCTCTGTTGAAAAAAGATTTAGCATTTCCAATTTTTGTAAAGCACGTAAAATTTGCACAAACGAAATCATTGTGCCGCGTCCCGAATTTTCCATTGTGCTAATAACACTACGCGATAACCCTGCCATTTTGCTCATTTGCAGTTGAGTAATGTTTCTATTGAGCCGCATTTGTTTAAGTTGTACTCCGAGTTGGCTCAATATTGCCTTATCGCTCATCGGATAAGTAAATGTATTGACTGAATTTCCAAACATAATTGCATTATTTATGTATTAACACTGCAAATTTACAACATTACTTTTGATTATGCAAGTTTTTTTGTATATTTTAACTTATAATGAATACCCGTACATATGCCTAAAATCAGATTTAACCTATTGATAACCAATAGATTACAGAAAAATCTGCAAATTATTGTAAAATTCGGTATATCAGTAATTTACAATATAAAATAGGTAAATATACGGGTATACATATAACTTATTATATAAATCGTAATTGAAAGTTACACATAATGTATGGCTATAGTTAATTATACTGTTGCTAAAAGCATATTGTAAGCAAAATTATTATAAGCACAATTCTTTGTATTCTTCGGGAATGATTTGGCATTCATCCAAATACAAATGCAAGGTTTCTCCCTGTTCCTGTAAATCTACCAAGGCGAAGGAATCAACTATCTTCGGAGGAAGAACATAATGTAATAATTCTTTGAACATAAAAATAGATGTATAAAAAAAACAAAAATAAGAAATTTTTTAGAAACACAGGCTTTTAATGGTGAGCCCTATTATCAACTATAGCCTGTCATGATTTATAAAACAATACCTAAAAAATTATTATTTCCTACCGATAAATTACACAAGAAGAAGTGGTGCGATATCCGCACCACTTCTTCTTGTAAACTAATTAAAATAATAACTCTTTATTTCTTAATCAATTTCACAGTCGATTTTGAGGTCTGACCCTGCAATTCAAGGAAGTAAACCCCCGCAGATACATTGCTAATATCAACTGTTTGATAAGCATCTTGAACCGGTAATTCTAATACTGTTTTACCAGAAACATCATATATCTTAGCCCTTGAACCTGCTGCATTTGTAATTACAAATGTGCTGGATACAGGGTTCGGATATACTGTAATATTATTTGCAGTATTATCATTCAATCCAATTACAATATCTACTGATATATCATCAAGTTTCATAACAAATTCATTTGTACAATTGTCATGTACAAATGCAACATAAATATTTTGTAATGCGTAAGCAGACAAATCTATTGTCCTTTCTACCCAATCACTTGTACCGGCTGTTAAAGTTTCATCAAAAATTTGAGTAAATGATGTAGGATTAGTATCTGTTGTTGAAACTTTTACGCTGTAATGGTCGGCAGGATAAGCAGGATCTTGTGCTGCAACCCAAAAACTCAAAGCTATTATTCCAGATGGAAGTATCAATTTTGGAGTTATCAAATAGTTATTTGGTGTTAAAGGAGAATAAGTAGGATTATCATAAGATGCAGACGTTGCACATTGTGTCCCTGAATGAGCAGTTATGGCGGGATCATTTATTACCCAAGAATAGCCATCACCATCTGCATCAATATTTGTCCAGCAATCAGGAGGAAATACGCTACCTTCAAAACCTTCCGCAAATGGCAAAGTCATACCATCGCAAGGGCCTTCACTTGTCTGGAAATTAGCCGTATAAGTGGCATTAACGCTTGCATTGAAAGTCAGCGGATTGTCTGTTGAGCCGGTGTTCCAGTTTACAAAAGAATAACCCGAATTCGGAGTTGCTGTCAAAGTAACTGCATCACCCACATTATAGTCACCTCCGCCGGTAACCGTACCCGAGTTTTCGGGAGAAACTGCGGTGGTTATTGTAACCTGTGAGGGCGCTTCACTTTCTACTACGCCGACAATGGCATTATTATATGGCATGCTTTGCAGGGCTAATGTTGACCAAGGGTTTGTACCGCCCTGAATGTGTCCGCCATTTGCTGCATTTTGAGGAGTATTTGCTGTTGTGCCAATAATATAATTTTGTGTTGATTTTCCTGACCATCCGATATAAATATCAGTGTTGGTTAAAGAATAAGGAGTATTCAAAATTACATGATTCCATCCATCGGATGATGGAGTAAAGTCTTGCGAATACAAGTTATCTCCCGTTAATGAACTTCTAATCCAAACCGAACATGCACTCAGTGTAGATGCCGGCACTCCAAAAGTAACATCAATGGCTGTTAATTTTTTCCCTGCAAAAGGAGCCATATCTGCTGCAAAGCATGATATTGCAGCCTGGTGTGCAAGATTTGCTCCCCAGGCAACGCCGCTTGCAGGACTGTTGTCGCAATATGCTATAGGTTTCTCAGGATAAATCATTTGAGTAAGAGGCTCACTAATATTATTAGCCGAGATTTCATCGCCGGTAAGAACTACTTTGCCTTTTAACGAAAGGTTACCTACAGTAGTAGGAGCGTAGTTAACGGTAATATTAGTTGTGGCGCCTGCAGCCAATGCAGTAGTAACATTTTGTGATGCTACAACATTATCAGCATCATCAATCAACTGAACGGCATAATTATTTTGAGATGCAGTACCTGAATTAGAAATAGTTACGCGATAATCAATTGCATTCCCTACCCATTTTAAAGGATTTGAAGTTACCGATAGAACAGACAGGTCGTTTGTTGGCAATGTGGCTACATTGGTAAGATACCCAACGATAGCCAAGTTACCCTGACCGGTAAATGTATTCCAAGGGGACCCGTCTTTGTAAGCATTAGCAGAAGTACTTACAATGTAATTAAATCCTCCAGGTTGATAAGGGTCAACTGTCCCTTGCGAACAAGGCAATGCGTATGCTGTAGTTGCAGCAACATTAACGACATATGTAAAACCAATCACAAATGCTCCAGAGTTTATAGTTTGTGGAGTAGTTAAAGTTACATCATTATAAGCGTAACTGCTTCCAACGGTAGGAGTAAATGTCTGCTCATAGAGGGTAGTTCCGGAGAGTGAACTTTTAATCCAAACCTTAGCGCTTGCTATGGTTGAGCCGTACAGAGCGCTCGTTGGCGGCACACCAACACTGATTTGTGTAAGAGTACTACCTACATAGTTCACCATTTGGGTTTCAGTAAAACTAATACAACCATTGAAGTAATAAGTTGTAGTCGTTAAACTAGTGTTACCAACAGCAGTATAAATTGCACCATTGATGTACTTCAATTGTGCATCGCCTCTCATTGGTGGTACGGGAGCGCTAAATTCCGGCATAGCAGGTGTTAATGCCTCTACGGACTTCATTAATGACATACCAGAAGATGGTACGGCAGGGTCAATTCTCTGGGCTTCGCCAATGCGCGCCCTCTGATTTTGTTGCGCAATTGCGGCGGAAAAAATCAACGCCAGCGCAATGAATAAAGTAAACTTTTTTTTCATACTATAAAAAATTGAAATTTATATAATAAATTAATAAATTTTGAACTATAAGTCTAAATTTTTCATATTTATGCTCTACGTTTTAGAAAATCAGTTAAGAGTGCGGGATAAGATAAGCAATTTGTTTTCGTTTTTTCTACAAAGATCAATAATTTAATGTTTTATTGTCTATATCTTTTACTCGCAGATGTTTTTTTATAATTAAAAAAATGTTTTTTTTGAAATTAAAATTTCAGGGTGCAAATATATACAATTTTTTTTTAATACAATTTTTTTTTAATATTAATAAATTTTTCATGTCTTTTTTCGGGAGAACATTCCTCACCTCTATGCGAATACTTTCAATGTTTCTTTGTTTAAAACCCTGATTTTACAAAAAAAGGCGCAAAAATATTAAAATAAAAAGTTTAACTTTTGTAATCTTTGCGCTTTTTCGGTGATAAGAATTTTTTTTAATCATCTATTTGATGTGCTTTTTGAGGATGAAATATCCGCCACTAACAATCGTTATCATCGCACCCTTCCCAACCTGGGTCACCAATTGAGCTAACATCATTTGTATTGTCATCACAGAATACATCAACCAACATTATCTCTTCTATCTCTACTTGTGGAGATTCGTATTTATCTTTTTCGTTTATATATTTCATAATAAATTCTTTTTTTTATCCTTCCGTTTGCCTTCTCCCACTATCGAAAGAAGGTAAACGAAAGAATGTTGTTATTTTATATTGTTTATTGTAATAGAACTTTTTGAGTTAATATTCCGTTGCTCGTTTGAACGGTTACCAAATAAACACCTGCCGGCAATACGTTGTTTACGATATACGCCTTGCCGCTAATATTCAAATTAGCAATCTGCGAACCGCTAACGCTGCAAATCTTAACATTTTGCAGGTCGGAATTGGAAACTATATTGATTTTGCCATTGCGTACAAATGCCTGAACATTTACATTGTTTAACTGATTATCCGATGTCGGAACACGTGAGCCGAAATAAAGTGCAAAACGGCCGGATGTATTTCCGGAAACGCTTATCGGATATTGATAAGCAGAAAGTCCCGTCAGATTTACCTCTGCTCCTGTCAGATAATCAAGCAATGTGATGTCGCAACTGTAAGTGTCCATTCCGCTGAAAGAGAGCGAAACATTACCTTCATAATTTGTGAAAAGCCCCACAGGAACTGTTGTCACATCGTCATTGATGGTATTGAGAGCAAGTTTTACTCCCTGACCGCTTTCGTTGTTTTTTGAAGTATAAACCTGAACTGTCTGATTTTCACCCATATTCAAAAACGGCATATCGTGGCTGCCTGCAATGGAAGTACCCGTTGATTTGTTGTTAATATATGCTGTACTGCTGCCATTGTCATTTATTGCCGTAACAGTCATCTTTCCATTTGATACTGCGGGAGTAAATGCAGGAACAGATTCAGGCAGTGGTTCCTCGGAGATGGTAAGTGTTGAGCCAAGTGTACGACCTTCCGCTGCACTGATGATTATACCTTGCCATTTATGGATTGTCAGGTCTTCTATAACCAATGGAAAGACATCGCCCGCAGCATTGGTGGTATAGTAACCATCCAATGAAAGGTTTGTGTCTCCAAAGTGAGACAAATCTATGTCTTTGTTATATGGATTGCCTGTAAGGATATATTTTAAACCCGATTCAACCGGAATTTGAATATCGCCGGTATTTACCTCCCTATCAATATACCATTTCTGACCATTATGCTCAGCCCAGTAAGAATTGCTGCTGTTTGCTATATCCGGATTTACCTGATATGCAAAGCCCTGACCCGAAGGGAGGTCACTTGTGGGAATGGTCTCCCAAGTGTAGTTCATTCCTTCCGATGCCGGTTTTTTCATACGTTTGAAGGCTGCAGAGGCAGCGCCAAATGTAAAGTCATTTTTGGTAGAATTTGCCAATTCGGAAGATACAAGCGTCCATTTACCTACTGCATCTATCTCATTTGCATCAAAAACATCAACATTTGCAAACACCATACGAATTGCTCCGGCACCATAGTTACCGGTTTGCGGGCTAAGATTAACTGATGCTCCTGCCGCACCTGTCGCTGCCAGATATATGGTATTTCCATAAATATTATCATAGGCTACAGCGTGGTTATCGTTTGCAGTAGATTGAACGCCAAGGAAATAGAGTCC
>WQYU01000029.1 GCA_009781075.1 Paludibacter sp.
GCTTTACGAATATTGTAAAGAATTTTTTCGTAGTGTTTCCGCTCTAAACTTTGCAAAAACTCAAATGCTTCATCTAACAATTCAATTTCAAAACGCTTATTCATATTAAATCATTTTAACGGGACAAAGATACTAAAAGTTTCGTTAAATGTAAACCAAAAAACTCATAATTTTTATTTTTTAATTCTCACTATAGCTTGCAAATGGCAGCCAACTGCAAAATGCACGAATGAGACGAATAATTTGCCACTTACACATCAAAGTTTTCAAATTTCATAGATGCGAGTATTTGTAAAAAAATGCAGTATCTTTGCCGAATGTTATCAATATCACAACAAAATGTTATGCAGATGTAATAAAGGGCTATTATACAATTTTCCTTATTCGATAATCGATAGCATCGTTGCCGGAATTTACTGCACGGTAACTTACCATTGCGAGAAAAAATTTTAACAAAGATTAATAATATTTCACAAATTCAAAAATTTTAAATTATGAACAGGAAACTTTTTATGATTTTTGCAGCGATATTGTGTTGCATAACAACAGCAAAATCGCAAACAGATGTTCAAAACAATGAGGATGGTCAGATAGACACCGTAAAGATTAGCAATGTGCAATCAGATGCGGCACAATTAGTCAATTCTGAGCAGTTTCAGCAATTCATGACTGCAGCCCAGGCGATGGAAGATAAATTTCGGGCAAATTTTGAAAAATTGTCCCCTTCTCAGAAAGCCGAATTGAAGAAATTGTTTGAACAGAAGTTGGATGACCCGTCCAAAATTGTGCAACAAATGGGGGCTATTTTAAACTTTGATTTTTTGCAACAGATGGACTCGCTTGCTCAAAAAGCCCAAGCAATGAAAGAAAGCGGACTGATAAAACCTGAATTTACCAAAGAAGTAATAGAAGACGCATATCGGAAACAGAATCGCTTGTGGAAGATGTTTGATTTTGATGTGATGAAAGTGCAGGAGGACTCGACAATGCTGCAAGAACCCGTTACAAACTACGAAATCAAAGGTACATACGAGGGAACAACAAATTAGAAAGTGAAGGTAGAGTGTTATTTCCGGAATATTTTATTTGGTCAAAACCCGGTTGGAACTTGGAGAGTGGAAAAATTACAATTTTTTTTGCCAATTACTTAAAAATTTTTCTGTAAATATGGCAATATGGGCGCGTACCTTTGTATTTATAATATTGCTGGTGATAATCTTCGGCACGCCAGAATGTTGTTGCCCGCCGCAGTTGCGTTGCAACAGAATATCCGTTTTTTCGTAAAAAGTCGATACATCTGTCGGCTGCCTGCTTTTCGGCTTGGTTGAAATAAAAAATACACGAAAGATATTGTGAGCCAATATCAGGTCCCTGTCCGTTTGTCTGACTGAAATTGTGCGTCTCAAAGAAAAGTTTTAGCAGGTTTTCGTAATTAGTTACATCTGTATCATATTCTACCTCAACACATTCCAAATGACCTGTTGTTCCCGTGCATACTTCCCTGTAGGTTGGATGGTCTATATTTCCACCCATAAAACCTACCGTAGTTGCCTTTACTCCAGCCGCTTTGGAAAACCAATATTCTGTTCCCCAGAAACATCCTGAAGCAAAATATGCCTTGCAAATATTTTTATTATTCTCCATAAAAAAGATTATTTTGCGTGAAAAAATATATAAATATTGGTAGATATTTATCAATTAACAATAAATCTCTTTTAGTGTATTTTGAAAAACCATCCGAGTGAAAGTACTGCCTGCATATTATTTGATCGTTGAAATTCATCCTCTTTGCGAGCGCGATAAATATCGTTCATACCGTAATACCCTCTTATTTCCAATTGAAAGACATTTCTGCTTACAGGCACATAAACCCCCAGACCGAAAGCAAAACCATAATCAAATTTTCTCTGCAAAGGAGTGTTTTGTTGAAAATAGTCGCGAACAGGGGAGTCTGCCCTTTCATTTAATAAAAAACCGATTTGCGGACCAAGATTTGCAAAAACACGCGTTTTTTCACCAAAATAAATATGAGTAAGAAATGGTATTTCAATATATGTCAAATTTTTAGAAAAAAAAGTTGTGTCTTCCTTCCATCCCATTTGTGAAATATTGAGTTCAATTTCTATTCCAAAATATTTTTCACTGATATAACGAAAAGCGGCGCCCGTGTTTATTCCAACAACAAACGACTGATGGACTTGCTGATAAAACCCTACTTTTGAAATCGTAGCTCCACCTGTGGCGCCTATATAAGTTTCCGATTTGGATAGCATTTGCCCGTTACAGAAAGATATTACTCCAAGGAAAAGAACAATATTTACAAAGATTTTTCTCAAAATTGCCAATATATAATTTTTTTATTTGCAAAAATAATAAAAAAATTGCATTTGAAAATAAATGACTAATTTTGCGCTTAGAAAAATAAAAATCTTTTAAAAATGACAATCAATTATGTGGAAATTTTATGCGTTATTATCGGCAATTTTTGCAGCACTTACAGCAATATTAGCAAAAGTTGGAGTTAAAGGCATAAGTGGAAATGTTGCTACTGCCATACGCACAACGGTTATTCTTGCGCTTGCGTGGCTGATTGTCATTTTCTGTGGACAAATAAAAGAAACCGGTGAGATCAACCGGCGCAACTTGGTTTTTTTGATATTATCAGGGCTGGCAACAGGGCTTTCGTGGATTTTCTACTTCAAGGCATTGGAAACGGGAGATGTGTCGAAAGTTGCGCCAATAGATAAGTTGAGTGTTGTTTTTGTGATGATTCTTTCTTTTCTGCTGCTTGGAGAGCCATTAAATACAAAAACAATTTTAGGAGGCATCTTGATTACTGCAGGTGCAATATTGATGTTGCAATAAAAATTATTTTCATGTGAATAAAATAAGGATTTTTTATTCCTCCGTTGTTTTATTGATTTTATTGCGGTTGTAGATTTTTTTCGATTTTTCTATGTGCGATTGTTGCAGAGGTTTGCCGTGAGCGGTAATTTCTGTGAGGCGGTTTCGGCTGTGAGCATATTTAATTGCTAATAAGCCAATATTTTTGTGTTTTTTGCCTTTCCCCTTCCTTTTGTTCATAATTTCTCTATTGTTAAGATTCGTGTGCCGCCTGTTTCTTCTTCTTCAAAAGTTACACCAATAGTATTATCAGGTAGAATTTCAGCAATTTTTTCAGCCCATTCGATAAAACAGATATTTTCGCTGCACAAATAATCGTCAAAACCGAGATTTATTGCCTCGTTAATGTTGTTAATTCTATAACAATCAATATGATAGATATTAAGTCCGTTTATAGTTTTATATTCATTAATAATAGAAAAAGTAGGGCTGTTTACCGTGTCAATTACTCCTATTTCTTGGCAAACTGTTTTTATAAAAGTAGTCTTTCCAGCACCCATTTTGCCGAAAAAAGCAAAAACTGTATTATCGCCTATGGCTTCCACAAATTGACGAGCAGTTTGTTCTATTGTATCTAATGATTTTATTTTTAATATTTTACTCATTTTATTTTAAAAGTTTTTCGCAAAAATAATAATAAAAACTCTAAATCTTATTTATTAGTATGTGAATTTCTTTTAGCATTTCCCTGCAACTTTCTCTATCTGTTTATGTATTTTCAAATGCAATAAGGATTTTTTTAGAAAAATTGTTTGTGTCTTTGTTCAAATAAATTTCATTGTAGAAATCGAAATTCAGTACTTCTGAAATTCTTATAAGTAATTCAGAATCAATGCTTTTACGCTCAAAAATATCATATACCGTAGTCCTTTCGCAATGAATTTTATTTGCAAAATCGGTAATGCTCATCGAATTTTCCTTCAATTTTTGCCTAATGATATTTCCAATATGTATATTCTTTAATGATTGCATGAAAAAAGCGTGAAATTGTTCTTATTTACTTATTTCCCATTAGGAGGTCGACCAAACCATTACAACTGAATAAGTACGAAAACAATTCACGCCAATCGCGTGAACTTTCGCTAACCTATTCTCATTCGTAATTTTGAAATTTGGTCTATTCCTAATGACGAGAATAAGGGCTAAATCCCATTAATTTTTTATATTTTGTCTGTACTTATTAGCACAGTTTTTTTATCTTTATCTCATATTATTCTTAAAAATTTACACAAAAATAACATTTTTTTTGTAAATCTGCGATGTGGATTTTTAGGAATTTTTCTTTTTTAGAATAAAAAAAGTTCCGCAAAGCACAGGTAACATCGTATTAATCACCCAAATACAAATTCCCGCAAGTATGCACGAAATTGGATTTGCTCCCAATGCTCCAAAAACAACCGCCGCCCACGAACTGCGAATCGCACCTTCGGCAAATGAGAACGAAGGCGTGAATGTTATCAGCAAATAATTTGTACAAATGCCTGCAACAGAATAAATTAAAGGAATATCTATTTTGAAAAGCCTCAGCATGCAATACATCTGTACGCAAAATACAACATATCGTGCCAAAGCAACACAAAATATTGAAAATAAGTCTTTTGTGCTAAATTTTTGCAAATGCGAACAGAATTTTTGTACTTTTGGATATTTTGAATGCAGTGAAATTTTTTCTGTAAACTTCGGAAGCAAAAAGTAAACACACAACAATAATATTGTCAAAAATATTGCTGTGGAAAAATATGTTAATTTATTATCAATCAAAATTTTATCTGTGAAAAATAAAAATACTGTTAATGCAGGAATTCCTGCACACAACACTGTCAAAGTCATTGTAACTCCACTTATAATGCTCAATATCACGCCTTTACTACGATTTTCTGGCGAAAGGTAAAGTACTCTTCCCGCCATTTCTCCGATGCGGTTTGGCGTTAAAAAACCTGTTGAAATACCGGATATAACTGCCTTCAATGATGTTTTTAGAGAAAAAAGTTCGTTTTTTTTGTTCAAAAGTTGCCATTTTACTGCCTCAAGAATAAGATTTGGTACTAACAGCAAAAGAACTGTTATTAACCATATAAATTGCTTTAAATCAAAAAATTGCAACGTATTCCACAACTCTTGGTAATATTCAAAAGTGAATAATTTGTTTGCTAAAAATGCACAGGCTGCTATCGCAAATATCCATTTTATCAATGTGTATATTTTCTTTTGCATAAAAAAATTTTTTATTCCATTACAGAAAAAATAAAAGCAGAGGCATTACTTACAACGCCTCTGCAATATTAATATTATGTAAAATGAATATTATTTTTTATTTTTTGCATAATAATCTAAGATTTTTTTTGCATTTGCGCTATTCGGGTCAATTTCAAGCGCTTTGTTGCCATATTCAATTGACTGGTCCCTGTTATTTACCGAATAATAATGGTAACAGAGATAATTATACGCCTCAAGCAGCATTTTTTTGCCTGTATCGGAAATATTTCCATCAGGGTTAGCAGCAAAAATTTTTTCTACCATTTGTTCATAATATGGTTTTGCCGCTCCATCTTCAATTTTATCATTCATAATATGCTGTGTAATAGCTTTTAATCGATAGCCCGTATATCCGTCAGGCATAAGGCGAATAATATTATCAACGGCAACATCTGCTTTCGACAAATAATATTGTTTTAAATATTTTTTGAAAGTTTCTTGCGTTTGGTCAGCATTGATTTCATCTTTTGCTGCAGGTGTAGCAGCAATTTTATTTAGCACTCTGTCTGATAAACGCATGTTGGCTATCGCGGTTGAATCACTGTTCCCCACGCTATAATAATTTTGCCACAGATTAACGTAATCATTCGCTTCGTAAGAGTTTGTTGCAGCCATATATTTCTCCTGATATTCTGCTGCAAGTACGAAATCTTTATTTTCGGTTGCTGTTTTAAAAGCATCTTGAATTGTACTAATTCGTAATTTTACAACTTCGCTTCTTGTTTTAACATCTGTAAATTTTGTCGTATCAACGGCAATTCCTTTATCAAATTCTGCAAATGCCTGCTCAGTTTGATTGTCGCCAAGAAGTAATTGCGCATAATGACCATAGTCGCTCGGCAGATATGGGATGTTGTTAGGACTTGGAATAGAGAAAAACTTTTTTGCGGCTTGTAGCCCACTTTCAATATTTTTTTCTTCGGCTGCGATATACATATTATAACGATTTAAAACATAATGATTTGGGTTGGCAGATAATCCTTTGTCTACCCATTTTTGCGCTTCGGCATAGTCGGCGCTTTTTTGTTCGGCAGTTGCATCTTTAGAAAAATATGCACGGGAAAAATATGCGCGCGCCATTTTTTCCAAATCATTTGTTGTGTATGCGTTACCCGAAAAAAACTTTTTGTAAGCATCAATTCCAAGGTTATAATTTCCACGGTCGATATACATTGTTCCGATTTCGCGATAGGCAATCAGATAGTCAGGATTTGTTTCGGTACATTTTTTGAGCAAATCAAGGGCGAGGGGCGGATTTATTGTCTCATAAATTTGCGCACTTTTAACATATCCCAAAGCATAATTTGGGTCATAGGTGTTTGACATTTCGTATTGTGCAGCGGCGTCTCCAAGTTTGGTATTGTCGCCTTCGGCACGAATAATATCGCCTTTGAGGATGCAAATTTGAGGCGCTTTTTTGTTGATTTTCAATGCTGCCTCTGTTTGTTTGCGCGCATCTTCAAATTTCTTATTATCTAAATAGGCGCGTGCGATAGCAACTGCAACATCTACATTTTTTTTGTCTGTTTTTTGAATTGTTGCAAAGCCTTTTTCAATTGCTTTGGCATCTCCGCCTTTGATTTGCAGTTTAAGCAATCCAATTTGATTGTACGGATTTGAAGAATCTAATGTTGCTCCTGTTTCGTAATACGTTTTTGCGGCTGCAATATCACCTTCTTTAAACGCAATTTCTCCAAGATAATAATTTGCCTCAGAGGGATTTGTATTCATATTTTTTTCAAAATATGCTTTTGCTGCGGTGTAGTCGCCAAGCAAATAATAGTTCACTCCAAGATTAACCTGAGCGGTTAATACGCCAACTACTGCAATTAGCAGTGATATTAAAATTGTCCTTTTCATTATTAATCCTTTATTTATTTATTATTATTATTATTTTATTTACTAATTTTTTTAAAAACGAAAATTTAGATTATTTATTCTATATATAGTTTAAAATATAAAAAAAATTTATATGATAATTCGCATAGCGTCCTAGTAATAATACTAGTAATTGATTTTCAGAATATTATCAACAAAACGATAAATATCTAATAATCAGATAATTACAAGATTTTACGGACATTTTATGAATAGTTATTAAAAATTATAATAATAGTTTAACCGCAGTCCGTATGTTTGTGGAACAAATCGGCACACGCCGCCCGAACAGTCATATCCGGCACGCGTTTTCCCAAATCCTAACTCAAAGCGGTGTGATTTATATGAATAGGCTCCTATTGCCATATAATAATGGTTTTTCGTTGCTCCAACATTCCACATATCTTGCAAAGAAATGATTAGATTCGGCACGACAGACAATTCTACCAGAGCAAAAGCCCAATCACCTTGATTGGAACGATGGTCGGTTGACTGTTCTATATCACCGATAGGAGAATAAGCGCTCGCAAGAAGATATTGCAATTCTGTGCGCAATGTATATTTTCGGCTGATGTTATAGTTTCCTTCGGCAACAAAAATATGAGAAGTAATAATATTTTCATCATCTCCTACAATGGCTTTCGGATTATATTTTTGGAATATATACATTGCAGTTAATTTAAATTTAGAATTTATTTTTTTATCAATAGTTATATTAATATCTTGATAATAAAGTTTTTTCCCCATTTTGAAGAATGAAGATGCATATTCGGGATTTGTATTGGAAACAAAGTTTGAACTGTCAATATCATTTTTTTCAATAGAGCGAATATGTGATGCGTTTAAACGAATTAACGTTCCGTATTTGCCTCCTAATGCAGTTTTTCTTGGAAAATTATAACTAAAATCTCCTTGAAAAGCCCATTCGCCCATCGGCTGTGTTGCGTAAGGATAAATAGCCGCCAGAGCATAAGTGTGTTGTTGTGCAAAAGCAGGCAAATGATTGATAAAAGAGGAAATTCCTATCATTGAGCGGTGGCTGCGAAAACTCATATTATCACTACGTTTTGCTTGCAGTAGTGCTGTCATTCCTTTTTTGGAATATGAAAACGAAGTTAGAACAGCATTTCCTTTATGGTAAATATATCCGTTATCGGCAGAAGGGTCTTGCGATTTGAGCGCATATTCGGCTAAAACAGAAATATTACCTTTTTGAAATCGAGTACGAAAATCTGCTGCACCAACGTTTTGTGGTAATCTCAGTCGCTCAATAGTTTGTGCTGATTGATTGAAAAAAAATAAATTCTCTTCCTTTTCGTTCCTACTCACAAACGAAACCCCAAACGACCAATAAATATTGTTGTTTTGAAATTTATTTATCCATTCTTCAATATTAATTTCGGCATCAGCGCCCCACACAAAACTTTTATTATATTCAAAATAGCGGCGTTGTTTTCCTCCAAGCGCCTTCAGATAAATTCCTTTGTAAGGATTAAATTTTAGTCGCGCTCCGAACAACGAATTATCTATTCCCATTGAGCGTTCTTCGTAAGTGCGAAAAATTAGTCCGCTGCCAAACTGATCATAAAAATTGCCCAATGTGAGTTCTGCATTTTTATATTTTCCTGAAATAAAAATATTCCCGATACCATAACCGGCAAAATCTGTTTCGTAGCCAGGTAAAGGAAATTGCAAAAATTCCATTCGCAAACCGGCAACAACATATTTTGAATTAAGATTAAAATCAAAATAAGAGTTATCTTGAAAATTGTTGAACTTGGGAGCATCAAGCAAATTATTGCTTTGAAAGCTGCCGGTGAGTGTTCCCCAATCGCCAAAGGGAATTTGAGCAGCAGAATGCACTGCAATACACAAGATACACAAAAGGATTATTTTTTTATGATTCATTATCTGTTGTATCCAAAAGTTCTTTTACCTTTTCTAACAAATGATTTTCAGACCCGTCAACATAACCGCTACGGCTTTCGACAATATTTCCCTTTCCGTCAAAAATTAATACATGCGGAATAATCTGAATATTCAAAGCGCGTTTAAATTCACTGTTCGGGTCAAGTATAACCTCATAATCCCATCCATATTTATCAACAAGCGGTTTTACTTTTGCCACATTTTGTGCCTCGTCGATAGAAACGGCAATAATCTTCACGCCTGTTTCGTCCTGCCAATCGGCATATTCTTCAGCAATAGCGTTCAATTCACGTAAACAGGGCTTGCACCACGTGGCAAAAAAACTAATAATAAATGGCTTGCCGCCATTATTTAGAGTGTCGGTTGAAACGGTTTTTCCATCTATTGTTTTTAGAGTTACAGATGGTATTTGAGCATGAATAGCAATCGTAAATATTTGCAAGATTGCGATAAATAATATTTTTTTCATTCTTTAGAAAATTATCATTTATTAATATCCAAAATTTATTGTGCGCAAAGTTAATGATTTTTTTATAATTTAATAAATTCATTTATGAAAAATTCATTTTTTAGTGTGTTGCATTCACAAAAAATCAAAAGATTGTGTTATTCACAACAATGTTTTTCAGATTTCAAGATTGACAATCTTGATGTGGTATCTTGAATCGGGTATTTTACAAACTGCACAGGAAAATGCAGTTAAATTTATGGCATTGCTAATTAACATAGATTAAATCCATATTTTATGCAAATATATACATACTGAGCAATACTAAATTTATTACTCCTTTTTTTCAATCTATGGATTTTAGTGTTGTAAATATTAAATTCAATTAGATGCCATAAAAATTGGATATTGAAAAATGCAACAATAACCTTATTATTCAGCAGGATTTTTGTTGAATGTTTGCACTGTTCGCGGTCTATCGGCGTTTGCTGCATCCGTGTCTGTATTTCGTGTTGTTTGTTGCGTGGTGCGCGTTGTTTGTGTTGTTGCTTCGTTTGACGGACGCGTTGTTTGCTGACGTGATGTTTGCGTTGTTGCTTCATTCGAACGAGGTGGCGGCGTAGCGCGGCTGTCTTTCATGCTTCTGGCAACAATTTTAAAAATTACCTGTTTAGTCTCTGTGTAAGTGCCTTTACCTGTAATTGTTATGCTTGCAGTACCAACATTTATATTATTTGTGTACGAAACGGTGTAATCTCTATCTCTGACCAATGTTTTTGTGCCGTCTTTTACTATTACAGACGGTGAAATCGGTTCGCCCTGATAGGTCTGGTCTGCAATTGGATCGATTTGTAACGATTTTGATACGATATTGAAATACACGTCTTTTGTATCAGCATAGTTGCCCTTACCCTGAATTGTAACCGTTGCTTTACCCATTTCTCTATTATTTGAGTAAGAAAGAGTGTAGTCGGTACCTTTGACAAGCGTTTTTTGCCCGTTTCTAATAACAACATCCGGCGTCAATGGAGCGCCCGTATACACTTGGTCGGGAATTGCCTCAACAACTATTTCCGAAGCAGTTGTACGTTGTTGAGTAGAGGTTTGTGCTTCAATTCCAATAGTAAAAATATTGATTACCAATAATATTAAAGTAAATTTTTTCATGTGTAAATAATTTAATTAAGTTATTGAATTATAATTATTTTATTCGTTTGGCTATTTGCAAAACCAAATGAAATTACATCTGCCATATCTTTTTATGTAAGAAAAAATAAAAAATAGAATGCAAAATTAATAATAATTTTTATTTTAAAAAAAAATTAATTAATTTTTTATAATTTTGCAAAGAAAAATGATTGATTATTCCACAATAGAACAAATAAAAGAGGCGGCAAAAATAGAAGAAGTTGTTTCCGATTATGTAACTCTGCACCGTAGGGGAGCAAATTTGATTGGTTTATGTCCGTTTCATAACGAAAAAACGCCTTCTTTTTCGGTCAGTCCAGCACGTAATATTTTTAAATGTTTCGGCTGCAGCAAAGGAGGCGATGCAGTGCATTTTGTTATGGAAATTGAACAATTGTCTTACCTCGACGCCTTGCGCACTTTGGCAAAAAAATACAATATCGAAATTGCAGAGCGCGATCTTACCGCCGAAGAAATTGCTGCCCGCAGCGATCGCGAAAGTATGCTGATTGTCAATGATTTTGCACAAAAATTTTTTTACGATAATCTGCATCAACATCCTGACGGACACGCTATTGCTTTGAGTTATTTTCACCATCGTGGTTTTAGAGAAGATATTATTGAAAAATTCCGACTCGGTTTTGCTCTCGATTCGTGGGATGCACTTGCTAATGCTGCAATAAAAGCAGGTTACAAAGGAGATTATTTATTAAAAACGGGACTTTGTATTAAGTCCGAGCGTGACGGCAAACTTTCCGACCGCTTTCGTAATCGCGTCATTTTTCCGTTTGTTAACCTTTCAGGGAAGATTGTTGGTTTTGGAGGGCGCATCATTTCAAATTCCGAAAATACGGCTAAATACCTAAATTCACCTGAATCGGATCTTTATCACAAAAGCAACGAACTTTACGGGATTTTTTTCGCAAAAACAGCTATTCAAAAAGCCGACAGATGTTTGCTCGTTGAGGGCTATACAGATGTTATTTCGTTGCATCAGAGCGGAATTGAAAATGCTGTTGCATCATCCGGGACTTCGTTAACAGAAGGACAAATTCGTATTATTCAACGTTTTACAAAAAATATTACAATAATTTACGATAGCGATCCTGCCGGAATAAAGGCATCCCTGCGTGGAATTGACCTTATCCTTGCCGAAGGAATGAATGTCCAAATCTTGTTGTTACCACAAGGTGATGACCCTGATAGTTTTGCAAACAAAACTAATGCATCTGATTTGCATGAATTTATAGAAAAAAACTCTACCGATTTCATTCGTTTTAAAATAAAACTTTTGTTAAAAGATGCTGCAAATGATCCCATCAAACGTGCAACTGCCATTGGTGATATTCTGATGAGTGTTGCAATAATCCCAGACCAGATTATTCGTGCCGAATATATTAAAGAAAGTAGCGTGTTGCTCGAACTTGACGAACAGAAGATTTATTATCAAATAAATAAAATCCGTACAAAAGAATTTGAAAAAAAAATCCAGAAAAGAGCAAACGAACCTGTTGATAATCAAACTAAAATACCCAATACAGGAGAAAATATTGCTGCAGATTACGCAAAAACCGATGTCGTTGCCGACAAATTGGAATATGAAATGCTGCAAATGCTTGTACGTGATGGGAATAATTATATTCTTGAAACTGAAACCGAAAATATTTCAGTCGCCGAATTTATTTTTTATGAATTGGAAAATGATAAAATAGAATTTGCTAATTCATTGTACAACAGGTTTTTAAATGAATATAAAAATAAATATTTTGAAGATAAAAATTTGGTAAATGAATATTTGCTCAGCCACCCCGACCGTGCAATTAATAATCTTTCAGTCGATTTGATGGAAGAAAAATATGTTTTGAGCAAATTTTTTAATAGAAATAAAAGTACAATTGAACAAACTGCTTTTGACCGCAAATTGCTTGAAAAAGAGCAACTTCGTCAAATAGAACAACGAAAAGAAATGGTTTGGAGAATTGTTTCGGAATATAAAAATCATATTGTTTTAGAACGAATTCGATTGAAAATCATTGATTTAAAAAATTTGGTTGAAAATAATGATTCTCAAAATGCTGAAAATACGATGCAGGAACTGAAAAATCTTGAAATTTTAAAAAATAAATTAGCAAGAGAACTCGGCGAAAGGGTGATTCTGAAAATGTAAGTATTTTAACATTTAATTTTTGATTGTTTTGTTTCACAATGCTGTCGATGTTGTAGTAATAAGCCCTTGGGACATTTTTTTAAAACGACTGCATATCATAAAGTTTTTTGTAATAACCCTTGAGTAGGAGTAATTCATTGTGCGTTCCACGCTCAACAATGCGCCCCTGATGGACAACGCAGATTTCGTCTGCACGTTGGATAGTTGAAAGGCGGTGCGCCACAACAAGTGTAGTTCGGTTTTTCATCAGGTTTTCGAGCGCTTGCTGAACGAGTTTTTCGCTTTCAGTATCAAGTGCAGACGTTGCCTCGTCAAGTATCAGTATCGGTGGATTTTTCAAAATTGCACGGGCAATGCTGATACGTTGTCGCTGTCCCCCTGAAAGTTTTGAGCCACGGTCGCCGATTGTAGTGTCATAGCCATTTTCGGTGGCAACAATAAAGTCGTGTGCATTGGCAATTTTCGCCGCAGCAACAACCTGTTCCAATGTAGCATTTTCTACTCCAAAAGCAATATTATTAAAAAAAGTATCGTTAAAAAGTATTGCCTCCTGATTGACATTGCCCATTTTGGAACGTAAATTATACATTTTAAAATTTTTAATATTAATACCGTCAATAAAAATGCCTCCTCTTTGTACGTCATAAAATCTTGGCAGCAAATCTACTAAAGTTGATTTCCCCGAACCGCTTTGTCCAACCAATGCAATGGTCTTTCCCTTTGGAATACAAAGATTTATATCTTGCAACACCCATTCGTTTTCGTATTTGAAAGACACATTTTTATATTCAATTTTACTGGAAAAGTCATTAAGCATTTCAAATATTTGAGGGTCTGTAATCGGATTTTCGGTCAGTAAAATTTTATCCACTCTTTCAAGCGAAGCCATTCCTTTTTGAATTGAATACGCGCCTCGTGAGAGGTCCTTTGCTGGATTTATTATGCTATAAAAAATTACTAGATAATAAATGAAAGCGGCAGCATCAATGGGGCTGTTATGCCGTAGAATAAGCGTTCCCCCAAACCACAGTAGAATAGCAATTACCACTGTTCCCAAAAATTCACTCATCGGATGTGCAAGTTCGTAGCGGCGGAAAATTCGGTTGAAAGTTCGCCGTAATGTTTCGTTCAATGTATTGAAACGTTTTTTCATTTTATTTTCAGCATTAAACGCTTTTATCACGCGCAGTCCGCCCAATGTCTCTTCCACTTGCGAGAGGAATTCGCCTTGCTGCGCTTGTCCCTGTCGCGATTGTTTTTTCAAAGAATTGCCTATTTTACCAATCAAAAAGCCGCTGAAAGGCAACAATATCAGCACAAAAATTGTAAGTTGCCAACTCATTGTAAACATTACAATCAGATAAACCAGTATTGTAATAGGATTTTTAAAAATAAAATTTAATGAATTGATAATAGAATTTTCCACTTCACTCACATCAGAGGTCATTCTTGACATCAAATCGCCTTTCCTTTCATCGGAATAATACCCTATTGGAAGTGATAAAACTTTATCGTATAATTGAGTACGCAAATCACGCAACACTCCGGTACGAATCGGGATCACAAAATAGCTGGAAAAATATGCGCAACCGGTTTTGAGCAAAGTCATCGCAACGAGAAATATTCCTATAAGCATTAAGGCAGTTTGAGCGCCGTGAAGTGTAATAAATTGCTGAATATAAAATGTGATATTATTTTTTAACGCATCGAAAATCGCACCAAAACTGTCACTCCAATTCCATTCAATATATTGATTTACAATATTTTCTGTGCCAAAAAGAATATTCAATATCGGAATAATTGCTGCAAATGAAAACAAACTGAATAGCGTTGAAAGCAAATTCAGAAATATAGTTAGAAACACAAATTTTTTGTATGGCGGCAAAAAGCGCCGCATTAAACTGAAAAAAGCAAACATAAATTTTTCAAAATTTTTTGCAAAAGTATAAAAAAATTGTGTTTTACCAATTTCCTGCTTTATTTAGCTCAAATAATGTTTAGTAATACACTTATTATTAATATTTTATAAAAAATAAATTTAATAATTGTAAATAGAATTAATAAATTTCGTAAATATTTGAAAAACAACAAAATAATAAGTTGTGAAAGTTGAATAATCAAATTTGCGATTTTTTTTGTACTTTTGCAAACTTTTTTTACTAATTTTTTTTTTAAATAGAAAAATAAAAATTTGTAAATAGTTTTTCATTTACGAAAATGATTAATCATTAAGTTTGAATCAGAAATTTTAAAAATTGAATGCAAAAAATTCGGAATATTGCCATTATTGCTCACGTTGACCACGGGAAAACCACACTTGTAGATAAAATGCTGCTGGCAGGTCATCTCTTCCGTGATAATCAAAACGCAGGCGAATTGATTATGGACAACAACGACCTTGAACGCGAGCGTGGAATTACTATTTTGGCAAAAAACGTTTCAATAGAATATAATAAATACAAAATCAACATTATAGATACTCCCGGGCATGCTGATTTTGGAGGCGAAGTTGAGCGTGTGCTTAATATGGCTGACGGGGTTCTTCTGCTGGTCGATGCCTTTGAAGGACCGATGCCGCAAACGAGATTTGTGTTGCAAAAAGCATTGCAGATAGGACTAAAACCAATTGTGGTGATTAATAAAGTTGATAAGCCGAATTGCCGCCCCGACGAAGTTCACGAATTGATTTTCGATTTGATGTTCAACCTCGACGCCACGGAAGAGCAACTTGATTTTCCCGTAATTTATGGCTCGGCAAAGCAGGGCTGGATGTCTACCGACTGGAAAAAACCAACTGATAATATTTTGCCGCTTTTGGATGCAATAATAAAATATATTCCTGCTCCGGTGCAACTTGAAGGCACATTGCAAATGCTAATTACCTCGCTCGATTATTCGTCTTACGTCGGCAGAATTGCCATTGGGCGCATTCATCGGGGCATAATGCAAGAAGGCGCAGAAGTTTCTCTAATAAAAAGGGATGGAATTGTTCAAAAAGCAAAAATTAAGGAACTTTATACTTTCACCGGCTTGGGCAGGACACGCATTAAATCTGTTGCTTCGGGTGATATTTGCGCCATTATGGGAATTGACGGTTTTGAAATCGGAGATACAATATCCGATTTATTTCAGCCCGAACAACTTGCTCCTATAGCCATCGACGAGCCGACAATGAGCATGGTTTTTACAAATAATGATTCGCCATTTTTTGGAAAAGAAGGAAAATTTATCACCTCACGACATATTCATGACCGCTTAATGCGTGAATTAGATAAAAATTTGGCTTTAAGAGTTGAGAAATTACCTGATTCCGATATTTGGAACGTGTATGGACGCGGTGTGTTGCATTTGTCAATATTAATTGAAACAATGCGGCGCGAGGGTTACGAACTGCAAGTGGGGCAACCAAAAGTTATTTTTAAGGAAATAAACGGCATAAAATACGAGCCGATTGAGCAGTTGACCATAAATACCGAAGAACAATATTCGGGCAAAATAATTGAAATTGTTGCTCTACGTAAAGGAGAATTGCAAAGTATGGAGGCAAAAGGAGACCGCACGCAATTAGAATTTTTTATCCCATCGCGAGGAATTATCGGGTTACGAAATTATGTTTTAACTATTTCGGCAGGACAGGCAATAATGGCACACCGATTCTTTGAATATCAGGTTTATAAAGGTGAAATTGACAAACGAACAAACGGCTCGCTCATTGCAATGGAAACGGGCAAGGCATTTGCCTATGCGATTGATAAATTGCAAGATAGAGGCAGATTTTTTATTTTTCCGCAAGATGAGGTTTATGCAGGTCAAGTTGTTGGAGAGAGTGCAAAAGAAGGAGATATTGTGGTAAATGTTACAAAATCAAAAAAACTTACCAACGTGCGTGCAAGCGGCTCGGACGAGAAAGCACGAATCATTCCACCTGTAATTTTTTCGCTTGAAGAGGCATTGGAATATATCAAAGAAGATGAATATGTGGAAGTTACCCCATCAAAAATACGTTTGAGAAAAATAATACTCGATGAGAACGAGCGCAAACGTGCGAATAAAAAATAAAACATTTAAGAGTTATTTATTTGTCTTAAGCATTCATTTTCAACAATTTGCACAGCAGTTTCAATATCCATACAATCATCAATGGAAATGTCTCCAATCTTTGTGCGACAAAGAGCAACAAGATGTGCGCCACTGCCCAGTCTTTCTCCAATATCTCTGGCTAACGCTCTGATATAAGTACCTTTACTGCATACAACACGAATTTTGAGAAGCGGCATTTCAAATTCCAAAATCTCAATTTTGTCAATTCGTAATAATTTTGGCTGAATATGAATATCTTTCCCCTCGCGAGCATAATCGTAAGCGCGTTTCCCGTCAATTTTTACTGCGGAATATACAGGAGGCTGCTGCCAAATATCACCGACAAAAGATGGTATTATTTTATTAATTAATTCTAAATCAATATGTTCGGTAGGGAGTATTTTATCGACAGGCAATTCGGTATCGAAAGAAGGCGTTGTTTGTCCAAGTTTTAAAGTTGCGATATATTCTTTTGTTTGACTTTGAAAATCGTCAATTCTTCGCGTTTGCCCTCCCGTACAAACAATCAAAACGCCGGTAGCCAAGGGGTCAAGCGTACCGGCATGTCCAACTTTTATCTTCTTGATATTTAGCGTTTTCTGTATTTTCCAACGCAGTTTATTCACTACATTGAACGAAGTCCAGTGTAGCGGCTTGTTGATATATAGAATTTCACCTTCAATAAAATCCATTATGTGAGAAATACTACAATTTTTTTAATAAGTAAAAATAATACACTTAATTTATTCCAAAATTTTGGAATAAACACAACACAAATTGCAGATAAAAATTAATTACCTGCAATCTGCATCTTGTGTTCATTACGCTTTTATCTCGACAAGTTTGGCGCAATAAGTTTGTATCCCTTGCCATGAATGTTGATGATTGCAACATTCGGGTCGGCAGCCAGCAGTTTGCGTAACTTCGTGATATACACGTCCATGCTGCGTGCGTTGAAGTAGTTGTCATCCACCCAAATGGTTTTCAGAGCGTAATTTCGTTCCAAAATTTCATTTGTATTGGAAGCAAGCAAACTGAGCAATTCCGATTCTTTTGTTGTCAATTTCGACACTTCATTTCCTCTTACCAAAACTTGTTTTTGCGTATCAAAAAGGAATTCGCCAAGTTGATAACTAACAATTTCTTTTGTTTTTTTACCTGTTATGCGGCGCAAAATCGATTCAATACGGTAAAGCAACTCTTCCATTGAAAATGGCTTGGACAAATAATCGTCCGCTCCGATTTTAAACCCTTGTAAAATATCTTCCTTCATAGATTTTGCCGTAAGGAAAATAATCGGCACCTCAGAGTGCGTTGCCCTAATGTCGACTGCAAGCGTAAAGCCGTCTTTTTTGGGCATCATCACATCAAGGACACAAAGGTCAAATTTCTCACTTTGAAATGTCTTAAATCCCGCCTCTCCGTCGGGCTGCAATGCAACATAATAACCTTTTGTATTCAGATATTCTCTGAGAAGCATACCTAAATTTTCGTCATCTTCGCATAGTAAGATTTTAACTTTTTCTTCTGTCATTTGTTATAAAGTATTAAATGTTAATTAATTAAATTATTTGCTATTAATATTATTTTTTTATTAATTTTTTTACATACTAATAACCGGAATTGAGATAGTAAATTTAGTTCCCAATCCAGGTTCGCTCTCAACTTTTATCGTTCCGTGATGTTCTTGCACCATTTTTTTTACGTATGCAAGTCCAAGTCCAAATCCTTTGATATTGTGGGTATTACCTGTTGAAACCCTGAAAAATTTTTCAAAAATTCGTTTCTGATCTTCTTTTTTAATTCCAATTCCGTTGTCTTCAATTTCAATACGAATTTTATCTTTTTCGTTCTTCGTGGCAACAGTGAGTAAAAGCGGCTTATCTCCGCAATATTTGAGGGCATTATCCATTAGATTATAGATAATATTTGCAAAATGCACTTCATCAACAATGGCACAATCGCTTTTTGCCTCAAGTTTTGGAATAATTTTTCCCCCTTTACTTTGCACTTTCAAAGAAAAATTATTAATAATATCTGTAATTAGTTCATTGATAGAAAGTTCTGTAAGGGTAAGAGACGAATTTTCTTTTTCAAACATTGCCATTTGCAAAACCTTATCTACTTGAAAACCAAGCCGCTTAGTTTCATCGTTAATAACGGTCGAAATGTGTTTCATCATTTCAGGCGATTTGCCAACCGAAGGGTCTTTTAGCATTTGTGCAGCAAGCGAAATTGACGAAATAGGAGTTTTAAACTCGTGTGTCATATTGTTAATAAAATCGGTTTTCATTATTTCCAATTGTTTTTGACGTAAAATAATTATTATTGCTATTACAAAAATAATAAGAATCAAAAACATAAATCCTATTGAAGGCAAAAGTAAATTCATTGATTTGAAAATAGAATTTTGTTTTTGGGGGAAAACGACTTTCAAAAAAACATGACTTTTCGCATTTTCAAGCGGGAAAAATTGCTGCTTGTAAGTAGCATCTTTTGTTATGCTATAAGGCAATGGCTGCGCATTGTCCGACTTGTAAATCATATTGCCCGACTCCTCTACAACATAAACATAATAGGTTTGTGTAATCCCTTTGTTCTCAAAAAGTGTTTTTAATATATTTTGAACATCTTCAAAATCAATGCGTTGCTCGGCTGTACGCTCTTCCGATTGTCGCAGCCAGCGAAAAACTGCCTGGTCGAGGATCGTTTTTCGGCGCGAAAAATTTTCCTGAAACAACTCTTGTAAATAGCGCGATGTCTCCTCAATAGTTGCCTTGCCATGCCCTGTGGAAAGTCGAATTGTCGGACGTGCTATATTTGCTGTAATGCTCGTTGTGTCAATGTTTTTCGTCAGTTTATAACCTTCGGGATACATAAAAGCCAAAATCTTTTTGTCCGGACTATAATCTTCTTTTTCAAGCGATTGTGACAAAAACTCCAACGCTTCATTTTCTTCTATCAATGAAACCGTCTGAGAAAGCGTGTATTGAACATTTTCGTTAAATTGCTCTTCTATGATTTTGGCATTGGTTGTGAGATAGCGAACTTGCAGTATTACCAAACCGATAAAACCGAACACCATAGCCAAAACCAAAATTATTAATCTGCTGCGTTGCATTACAATTGCTAATACTGAAAAATTCTTTGTTTTATTATTAATTTACATATAGCGAAAATTGAGCCAAATTATTGTTTCAAATCAAAAAATTAATTATTTTTAAGTAAATTTTTTTTTGGAACAATAAAAAGATACTGTCCAAATTTCTTTAATTAACACATAATTTTTCTTAAAAAAATATTCTAAATATAAGTATTATATAACACAGCTCTATTTTTTAGTTAAAAAATGGAAGATCTAATTACATGATTTTTTTAAAATTACAAAACATTATTTTTAACAAAATATAATTAAAAATAACATGATTTTAGAAGTTAAAAAATAATTTTTGTGTTAATAATTTTCTTAATTTTGCAAAAATTTCTTTTTCTAATAAAAATATGACAAAAATTCTGATTATTAACGGTGCAAATTTGAATCTTCTTGGGATGCGGGAGCCGCAAATATATGGCAATATTTCGTTTGAGAGTTTTTTTCAAAGTATGCAAGTAGAATTTCCGGAAGTGGAACTTGCTTATTTTCAATCGAATAGCGAAGGTACAATCATTGATAAAATTCAAGAGGCAAACTCCGCTTTTGATGGAGTTATTCTCAATGCTGGTGCATATGCACACACTTCTATCGCTATTGCCGATGCGGTACGAGCAGTACAAATTTTTGTAATTGAAGTACATATCTCAAATATTTTTGCCCGCGAACCATATCGCAGACACAGTTTTATTGCTCAGGCAGCAAGCGGAGTGATTTCTGGTTTCGGATTAAATTCCTACCGTTTGGCAATTTTGGCATTAATTTCAAATCAAT
The DNA here is from genome assembly GCA_009781075.1 of Paludibacter sp. GTDB lineage: Bacteria > Bacteroidota > Bacteroidia > Bacteroidales > Paludibacteraceae > WRGS01. The sequence goes on from WQYU01000029.1 coordinate 20,776, forward strand.
AAATTAGTTGTAATTTATATTAAATTTTAATTTGGTGTTTCGTTTTAGTTTTAAAATTTTTTTGTAATTTTGCAGCCGCAAAATTTATTTGTTTTTGTTTTTTTGCAAAAAAGTTTTAATTTAAATATAAATATTTTATAAATTTTAAAATAAATGGCTACATTAGAAAAGATTAGAAGTTGGGGACCTGTTTTGGTTATTATAGTCGGGCTTGCTCTGTTCGCTTTCATTGTCGGTGATTTCCTGACTCAAGGTCAAAGATTTTTTCGCGATGCAAAAAATGTTGTTGCTCAAATTAACGGCGAAAAATTCAGTTATGAAGCGTATAACTCTTTGGTAGGACAGTTTACAAATGCTTATCGAATGGAAAGCGGAGCATCCGAAGTTAACGAAGAGGCGCAAAAACAAATTCGCAACCGAGTGTGGCAGTACTTGCTGCAAAACACAAAAATTACGGAAGTTACCCAAAAAATAGGGATGGATATATCGCCAGACGAATTGTCGGATCATTTGTTTGGAAATAATATCCATCGGATTATTATGCAGTGCCCGCTTTTTTATGACGATCAAGGACAATTTTCTACTGCTGCGATAAAGAATTTTATGGATTATTTGCAAAATCCTCCTGCAAACCAGGAACAGCGCGAACGGCATGACAATATGCAATTGTATTGGAATTATTTGGTTAATAACGTACGACTTGATATTTTGCAGGAAAAATACTTTTCGCTCATAGGCAAATCAGTTGTAGTCAACAATTTAGAAGCACAACAATTGTATAACAATAATCGCACTACTTCCGATGTTAATTATATTTTACAACCATATTTTTCTATTGCAGATTCACTTGTAAAGATTCCCGAAGCCGATATAAAGAATTTTTTTGAAAAACATAAACATTGGTATAAGCAAGATGATAACATCAATTTGAGTTATGTATCTTTTGATTTGAAACCTTCTCAGGACGATTATAAGAGTGTCGAAAATCTTTTTAACAAATATGGCGATGAGTTTAAAACTACAAACGATGTTGCAGAAGTTGTAAATATTAACTCTGATATTCCGTACAACGACCACAGTGTTTATTCGCAAGCAACAGTTCCCACATATTTGAAGGATTTTGCATTTAGTGGCAAAAAGGACGATGTTATTGGTCCGTTTTTCCACGACGATACTTATACTATGGCTCGTATTATGGAGACAGGAATTTTTTCACCTGACTCTGTGCGTTTGCGTCATATCTATATTGTAGGGGATGATTCACAAAAGAAAGCCGACAGTTTGATAAACGTGATAATTGCTGGAGGCGATTTTGCAGCCCTCGCAAAACAGTTTTCTGCCGTGCAACAAACTGCTAATAGAGGTGGTGAAATAGGTTGGGTAACACGCGATATGTATGGCGGAGTGCTTACCAAAGATATGATTTTAGATGCTTTTAAGTCAAATACCAGCGATGTTACTTCGTATGAAATGGATCAAGGGACACAGATTATTCAGGTGTATGAAAAAAGTCCATCGCGTAATAAAGTCTGCTTGGCTATTTTAGAAAGAAAGGTAATGCCGAGTACCGAAACAGAAACGGAAATTTTTAACCAGGCACGCCAATTTCTTGTAGATTCAAAAGATAAGATTGATGATTTTGAAAAAGCGGCAAAAGATAAAAACTACATTGTTCGAACCGCAAACAACTTGATGAAAACAGCATACGAAATCGGAACGACACAAGATGCCCGCCAACTGATACGCAAGGCATTCGATACAAAAAAAGGTAAAGTTTTATCCGAAGTATTCTCTTGCAAAAATCAGTTTGTCGTAGCCGCTGTTGCCGATGTTAATAATTCAGGTTATCAAACGCTCAAAGATGTTACACCATCGATTAACTCCCAACTTATACGCATTAAGAAAGGCGAAATTATCGCTTCTCAAATTGCAGATAAAATGAAGCAAAACAGTGATTTACACACGCTTGCTGCTGCGTTGGGAGTGGAGATAAAGCAGGCAACTTCTGTTAATTTTTCTTCCGTTACTTTGGGAGTCGGAGGCGAGCAGGAACCGGCGGTAATAGGAAAAATTTCAACGCTTAAACAAAATCAAATCTCAACTCCAGTGGCTGGTAATACAGGTGTATATGTTGTCCAGATTACAAATCAAACAGATTCGGTACCTGACTTTAATCGTACTCAAACCATTCAAGGAATGGAAATGCAAAAAAATTATTATTTACCTTATATGATTTGGCAATCTATGATACGCAATGCTAAAATTAATGATAATCGTTTGAATTTTTATTAATTTTATTTTTGGTATTGTTAATTTAGTATAGTTTTATATATAATTTGAGAAGATAAAGTGTTGATTTTCAAAGATATTTTTTTGTAAAATATACACCAAATTAACAATACCTTATTTTTTATAAAAATATAATTAAAATCATGGTATTGTTAATTTAGTATATATATTGTACCTTTGTGCCGTCGAACTAAACAGAATAAATTATGGATTGTCCTAAATGTAAAAGTAGTGAATATTGTAAAGCAGGTCATGTAAAAGGTCGTCA
>WQYU01000030.1 GCA_009781075.1 Paludibacter sp.
TCCAAGCACCATTACTTCAGGTGGCGTAGGATATGGTGGCAGTACTCCCAGTGGTCTCGGCTATAAAGTAGGTAATATATTTACAATATCTGCTCCCGTAACACTCAAACAGGTTCAAATCGGGTATGGAATAGGAGCAACTGCAACAAATCATAATCTTGTATTATACAGGGCAACTCTTCTTGCTGGTGTATATTCTGTAATTTTAACAGATGTATTTACTCCGGTGACAGTAGCCCGTCCTGCAGGAGGTGGCTGGTTAACAATTGACGTGCCTCCGACGGAATTAGAACCGGGCATTTATTTCCTTGGCGTTCAATCTACTGCAAACGATAACCACGCTGTAGCCTATGATAATATTTATGGAAATACCATATATTTGGCAGCGACAGGTGCGGCAGGAGCATCAGTTAGTCTTAGCCCGCAAACCGGTAGTTTCGGAGCAGGGGCTATCCGTATGGTTCTTGATGTGTGTACGCCTCCAACAGATTTGAATGCAAGCAATATTACCTCTGATGGCGCTACAATTTCCTGGACACCAGGTGGATCTGAAACCGAATGGACATTAGAATATTCATTAACAGATGATTTTGCAGATGTTCTTGGCACAGTAGCAGACATTACACCTGACCCGACTTATACCTTTACAGGTTTGGAGCCTTCAACTACCTACTATGTAAGAATTAAATCGGTATGCGGAGCAAACGAAAGCGACTGGTCGGATGTGGCTAATTTCACAACTATGTTGCCTACAGTTACAGTACCCTATTCACAAGATTTCACTAATCCTGCACCCGAGTTTACATTCAGGCAGAATACTACAGACGCTTTTGTAGTCGGCTCAACGGTAGGGAACCCTGTTCCTGCTTTGTATGTGAGCAACGATGGTGGTACCAGTTACAATTATGCAAATAGCAATGGTTATGCTGTAGCAGAAGTACTTGTGAATTTTGGCGATTTCTATACATATAATCTCTCTTTTGATTGGAGATGTGTGGGAGAAGGTAACGGTACCACAACTAACTACGACTATGGAAAGGTTTATCTTGTTGACCCATCTAACAATATTTCCTCAAATACTGCACCGGCAGGTGCTTTGAATACGGCAAACTTCATAGCATCGTCTACATGGCAACATTTTTCTATGGATTTTGATGCATCCTATGCAAATACGGTGAAGAAACTTGTTTTCTATTGGAGAAGTGATGTAAGTGGCAATAATTTTGAGCCTCTTGCTATTGATAATATTGTTATTCAGGGTTTTGCACCTCCAACTTGTATGCCAGTTACAGCACTTGCAGCAAGCAACATAGAAATGAACAGCGCTGATATTACGTGGACAGCAGTTGCAACCGAAACCGCATGGACAGTAGAATATTCATTAACATCCGACTTTGCAACTTTGGCAGGTACTGTAAATGCAACATCAATACCCGCAACATTAACGGGCTTGACTTCCGGTACAACTTACTACGTAAGGGTTAAGGCAATTTGCGTTGCAGGAGAAGATGAAAGCACATGGGTAACAACCAACTTTACAACATTGCCTGATGTATGTCTGAATGGAATAACTGTTGGAACAGGTACAATAACACAATCTTATGTACCTGTGAATAGCAATTATGGCTATACTTACAGCCAAACAATCTATTTGGCAAGTGAACTTACCGCAGCAGGCGGGTCAGCAAACGACATCTCTAAGATTGCTTACCAATGGAATGGTGCCGGAAATCTTACCAATGGAGATGTTTGGACTGTATATATCGGACAAACCAGCAAAACAACTTTCAGTAGCACTACCGACTGGGTAGCAATCGGTAATTTACAGGAAGTTTATACAGGAACAGTATCTCTGCCCGCAACTGCAGGGTGGATGACTATTGAATTGGATAACTCTTTCACATGGGACGGAACAAGTAACATTGTTGTTGCTGTTGATGAAAATGTGCCTAATTATGGCAGTACTGCATCTTGGTATAGCACCACAGGTTCAAATCGTACTATTTATTATTATTCAGACGGTACAAACCCAGATCCTGCTTCGCCTCCGACAGCATCGGGTAGAGGTACGTCTTATCCAAATATGAAATTCTATTTCTGTCCGCCTCCTTCTTGTCCGAGACCAACTGATTTAACAGTAAGCAACATTTCAGCAACGGATGCTCAAGTTTCCTGGACAGCAGGCGGCACGGAAACTGCATGGGCAGTAGAATATTCATTAACATCCGATTTTGCAACTTTGGAAGGTACTGTAAATGCTACATCGACATCTATTACATTAATCGACTTGACTCCCGCTACAACTTACTACGTAAGAGTGAAGGCAGTTTGTGGTGAAGGTGACGAAAGTGAATATTCGAATATCGTTCACTTTATGACACCTTGCACTTCTATAACCACTATTCCTTGGAGTTATGGTTTTGAAGATTTAACAGCAGACAATACCTTAAATTCTTGTTGGAGTGCTACAAATTTTGGTTCAAGCGGTAAAGTTAGAACTCAGATTTCCGATTATGGCAGTTATAACAGAAACGCTCGTACAGGTACAAGTTGCATATATTTCGTGTATGGATGCAATGACAGTATCACTACACCGAACTTTGAATTAACGGGTGGCTCTACATTTAACTTCTCGTTTTATTATGTTACGGATGGTGGAGCAGGTTGGCAATCTTTGAAAGCAACAGTTCACGATGCTACTACAGGCGACTATTTAGGAACAATTGGTACACCGCTTACAAACATTACCAACACAACATACACTCAATATGAAGGGAACTTCACTCCGTCTGCAAGCGGAACATATTATTTTGTAATAAGTTGTATGGCAAATAGTTCACCTTGGTATTTAACCATTGACGATGTTGCCCTAATAGAAGTTGTTGATAATGATGTAGCAGCATTATCTGTTACCTCTTCCGTTGGTACTGAAGGTACAGATTTAACTACTGTCGACTTTATGGTTGATGTTAAAAACTACGGCTCGTTAGCACAGGTAAATGTTCCTGTAAAACTTGAAGTTGATGGTGCGGTTGTTTCAACACAATCAATTGCCTCAATTGCGAGCGGTACAACAGAAACAGCAACTTTCAGCGGTGTGGATGTTTCTACGCTCCGGCATACCTATGCTATCCGTGCATTTACCGACCTTGCAACAGACCAAATGCGTGCAAACGATACGACAGCGGTGTTCTCATTATATAATGAAGGCAATGACCCATGTTTAGACGGTGCAAAAGTAGGAACAGGTGCAGTCACACAACCATACGTCCCTGTATATGCTTATTATACCTATAATTATAATCAAACCATTTATCTGGCAAGTGATATTACTGCTGCAGGTGCAACGGCAGGAGAAATTAGCAATATTGCTTACCACTGGGATGGTAATGGAAATATTTCGGGTGCAAATGAATGGACTGTTTACATTGGGCAAACCAGTAAAACAACTTTCAGCAGCAATGCTGACTGGATTGCAATTGGTAATTTACAAGAAGTCTATACAGGTACAGTATCACTTCCTGCAAGTGCGGGTTGGATGAATATTGAACTTACAACTCCTTTTGTTTGGGATGGTACAAGTAATATTGTAGTGGCAGTGCTTGAAAACCTTGATGAAGATTATTCTTCCTCGTATGCTTATTGGACAAGTACAGCACGTACAAGCAGTGTATTGCAATACTATACCGACACTGATCCGATTGACCCTGCTAATCCGCCAACAACAGGATTTACACTCTATGTGCGCGATAGTTATCCTAATATCAGGTTAAATATATGTCCTACATTTGAATGCCCTGCTCCTACAGCTTTTTCGGCAAGCGGTCAAAGTGAATCAGGTGCTACTCTCTCATGGACACCGGGTGGTTCGGAAACCGAATGGATTGTTGAGTATTCTACAAGTAATACATTTGAACCTTTGGCAGGTACCGAAAATGTGAATACTCCAACCGTAACATTGAGCGGTTTAACCGAAAATACTATATATTACGTTTGCATTATGGCTGTTTGCGGCACTCAACAGAGTGATTGTTTGGAAGGATCTTTCACAACGTTGCCAACGAATATTTCAAATACAAACGGCAATCAGATAAGTATTACCCAGAATAATGGGCAAATATCTGTATCGGTTACTGAAAATTCTGCAATACGTATAATTGATGTTGCGGGTAGGGTTCTGAGCAATAATACTGCAGCAGCAAATTCTACGATAACATTCTATCAGCCGGCAGGACTTTATTTAATCGAGGTAAGAAGCAATAGCGGCATAACAGCCAAGAAATTGCTTGTAAAATAAAACGTTTTCATTTTGTTTAAATTGAGAATGGCACGAGTTATCGTGCCGTTCTTTTTTTATGTCTGCCTTACAAAATTCGCAATCCTTAATTGGCGAGAGGGGCAACGAAGCGGTAGAGAAATTTTGGGAAGGAATCAAACATCATAAAATGAGAACAATAGCAAGTGATTATTGGAAACCCTATGAACGTATTATTATTCCTGCATAAAAAATATACAATCCAAGTTGGAACCTTTTGTCGTAGAGAATAATAGTATTTTCAGACATTTGTTAGCAAGAATAAGAAGGAAATAAAAATGTTATACCAAGAAAGACAAAATGCTTAAAATTTCTATACTTTTATTGATACACTTCCGAAATGGATCATTATCCATGTTTAATTAACAATGCCAAAAATTAATATCTGTTTTTGAGGAAAATTTCTATCTTTTAGTGTTTTTTTATGGTTTTGTCTCAAGCTCTGACTACCAACGAAACTACCTAATATAGTTTTATAAATCATATTTTGATACGGTTGCACACAGCCTTTAATCAGCTTTAGCCGGTAATAATTCTTTTCGACTTTGAGCCAAAGGCAGTTTTTTTATTCAAAATATCCTTTAATAATGCCGCGTGGTGAGTTTTTGACAAAAAGCAGGATTTCATCACGTTCTTTTGTCGCCGGCATTTCGGCTTCAATGCGGTCGATGGCGTGAGTTGTATTCATCCCCGAAAGATAAAGCAGTCGGTATATTTCCTGAATATCGCGTATCTGTTCGTTGGTGTAACCACGCCTGCGCAATCCTATTGAGTTTATTCCTGCGTATGAAAGCGGTTCGCGCCCTGCGGTAACAAACGGCGGAACGTCTTTTGTTACTTTTGAGCCGCCCTGAATCATAACGTGCGAGCCGATATGTGTAAATTGATGTACCAGTACTGCACCGCTCAGAATTGCATAATCGTTGATAATTACCTCGCCCGCAAGTTGCGAAGCATTCGACATAATCACATTATCGCCAACAAGGCAGTCGTGTGCGATATGACAATAAGCCATTATCAAGCAGTTGTCGCCCACTGTGGTTTTGCCTTTTGAGGCAGTTCCGCGATTAACGGTAACATATTCGCGCAAAGTAGTATTATTGCCAATAATGGCTAATGTGTCCTCTCCTTTAAATTTCAAATCCTGTGGAATCCCACCTACTACCGCACCCGGAAAAATACTGCAATTTGTGCCAATACGCGTACCTTCCAAAATGGTAACTCCCGAACCGATGCGCGTCCCTGCTCCAATCACAACGTTCTTATCAATAGTAACAAAAGGGTCAATAACTACATTTGATGCAATTTTTGCATCCGGGTGAATATATGACAAAGGTTGTTTCATCTATTTTTATATTCTAAGTTTTAGACTTATGTTTATATAAAACATTAATTTATAATAATTTATCTTATATTTTTATTAATTATTTGTTTTTTGTAATTTGTGCCATAAATTCGGCTTCGGCAACAATTTTTCCCCCTACAAATGCCAATCCACGCATTTGTGCGCAGCCACGCCTGATTTCATCAAGCAATTCAAGGCGGAAAATAACGGTATCGCCCGGAACTACTTTGTTACGGAATTTGACGTTATCAATTTTCATAAAATAAGTAGAATACAATTCTGCATCTTCATATTTGTGCAACACAAGCAATCCGCCTGTCTGCGCCATTGCCTCAACAATCAAAACGCCCGGCATAACCGGCTCAGTTGGGAAATGTCCAACAAAAAACGGCTCATTACCGGTAACATTTTTCACACCCACAACAATCCTGTCGGTCATGTCAATCACTTTATCAACCAACAGAAACGGATACCTGTGTGGCAACATTTGCCTGATTTGATTAATATCCAAAAGCGGCGGGATGCTGTCGTCATATTCCGGGCTTTGCTTTTCCTGATTTTTTATTTCTTTGCGAATAAGTTTGGCAAGCCCCGTGTTAATTCTATGACCGGGATAATTTGCAATAACTTTGCCTTTCAAAGGCATTCCAATGAGCGCTAAATCTCCAATTACATCAAGCAGTTTGTGTCTCGCCGGTTCATTATCAAATTGTAAATTTCCATTAATATAACCGAGAGTATGTGCATCGCGGTGCGGCTGTTCCATCAGGTCTGCAATTTTATCTAACTCATCCTGCTCCAAAAGTTCATCATAAATTACGATAGCATTTTGCAGGTCGCCGCCTTTTATGAGATTTTGGTCAACCAAAGGTAAAATTTCACGGACAAAAACAAAAGTACGCGCATCGGCAATTTCAGTTTTATATTCAGAAATATTCGACATGCAGGCATATTGATTGCGCAGTACAGCAGACGGAAAACCAATATGAACATCAATGCTAAAATGGTCGTCAGGCAGAATACTGATTTTTGCACAATTCCCCGGCAAATCATAGCATATTGGTTTTCTTACCACAAAATATTCTTTATCAAAATTTTGTGTAACAACTCCTGCTTTTTCAATTCCATGTAGAATGTAACGTGCACTTCCGTCAAGAATAGGAAACTCTTCTCCATCAATTTCGAGCAGACAATTATCAATACCACAGGCATATAGAGCCGACATAACGTGTTCAATTGTACTGATTTGGAAATCTCCTTTGTTCAACACCGTTCCGCGCTGGGTTTCGGTAACATACTCTGCAACAGCCTGAAGTTCGGGCTGCCCTTTGAGGTCAATACGGCGAATGATAATACCAGTATTTTCTGCTGCCGGACAAAGGCGTAAATTCACTTCCGCACCCGAGTGAAGCCCTTTTCCACTTAATATAAAGTCACTTTTTAGTGTCTGCTGTTTCATATTTTAATACAAAATGTTCGCAATTTCTTGTAATAATATTTTGAAAAATTGCGCTGCAAAAGTAGTTAATTTTAATAAATTAAAAAAAAAATAATTTGTTGATTTTTAATAAATTAAAAAAATATATTTTAAAAAATTTTATAAATAAAAAAAAACATTTATCTTTGCAAAAATTTTAATGTATAATTTATTTTAATTAAAAAAAATGAAAAAGTATTTGTTAATGGCTGTATTAGCCACAGGAATGCTGAGTTATGTTTCAGCGCAGGATAGTTATAAACCAGCGGTAGGCTCTTTTACCCTTGAGACTTATTTCACGCCTTTTGCAGTTGCAGGAAATGTGATTGACGCTGCCGGATTGACGGGAATTTATTCACTTTCCGACAATATGGCACTTCGTGTAGGTTTAGGTTTTAACTGGGATTCTCACTATTGGAAAAATGGGGAAACCGGTGATGCACTTCAATCACTATCAGGAAATGATTTCGCTCTGTCGCTCACTCCTGCTTTTGTGTATTGCTTTGCAGGTACATCGCGTTTGACGCCGTATGTGGGCGCAGGTCTGGGAATTGACTATATAACAACTTCCGGTACTCAGGAAAGTGGAACTATTACTTTGAAGGGAAGTAATATTGGTGCTGGTGATGGTTTTGGATTTCATATTGGTGCCTTTTCAGGTTTTAACTATTATTTTGCACAAAACCTGTATATTGGTGCTGAAATAAATTTCTCATTCAACACAGTTTCAATACCTAACCCAAAATATGTTAATAGTGGTCAGGGTGCTCCTCCAACTCCTGCTGAAGCGAAAGACAAACAAGGTGCATATCATCTTGGATTTGGAGCCACTCCAAGTTTACGCTTGGGCTGGACTTTCTAAAAAAACTTTTTTTATTAATAATATTCCATTTCGATTTTCGAGGTGGAATATTTTTTTATTCCATTTCTACAATTGTAATTCCTGCACCGCCAAATTGTACGTGTTCGTCATAGAATTTTTTCACCTGCGGCATAGTTGCCAAAAGTTGTCGGATAGATTGACGCAGCACACCGGTACCTGTTCCGTGTAGAATCCGCACTTTTTCAACGGAAACCATCACCGCATCGTCAATAAAAAAAGTAACCGCCTGCAATGCCTCCTCAACGCGCAGCCCGCGCAAGTCGATGTCGGTCTGAAAAGTCAATTTACGCCTGCGGATAGTATCTGTTGCCGTTATCAAATGTTTATGCCCAACAATAGCGGTTTTTGCTTGCGGCTTTTCTACTTTTTCCAAATCGGCAATTTTTGCAGTTGTTTTTATATTTCCCAAAGCAATTATTACAAAATCATCTTTTGTATCAATAATTTTTCCGACGGTTTCCTGATTTTTTATTCTCACAAAATCTCCTACTGAAAAAGTTTTTTTATCATTTTTTTTAATGGAAATTTTTTTCTCTTTTATTTCATAATTATTTTTCTTTTTAATGATTTTCAGCGTTTTATCTTTTTGATTTTTTTCTTCTGTCAAACTTTCGGACTTAAAAGTTTCCAAATCTTTCCTTGCCTGTTGAGTTTTTTCTTTTTCTGCGTTATTTTCCCGGATTTGGCGTATCGTATTTTCAATTTTTGCATTTGCCTCACTTACAATATTTTGTGCCTGCGCTTTTGCATTCTGAATAATTTCCTTACGCTGTTTTTCTATTGTTGTAATTTCGGTTTCATATTTTGCCAAAACGGTTTCCAAATTTTTCTCACGCAACCGAATTTGCTGTCGTTTCTGCTCCCAATAACGCTTGTCGCGTGCAATTTCCTGAAGATGTTTATCATAATCAATATGTTCTGTACCAATCATTTGCACTACATCTGAAATCAAATCATCGGGCAAACCGATTTTCTTTGCAATTTCAACGGCAAATGACGAGCCGGCATGTCCTGTTTCGAGTTGGAAAAGTGGCTGCAAATGCTGTCGGTCGTAGAGCATTGCCCCATTAACGATGTTTTTTTCACCTTGTGCAAAGTGCTTAATATTAGTGTAATGTGTTGTAATCACGCCGAAAGTCTGTGCGCCGTTGAGACGTTCCAAAGTTGCCTGAGCAATAGCCCCGCCAATTTGCGGCTCGGTTCCGCTGCCAAATTCATCAATCAAAAGCAGTGTTTTTTTATTAGAATTTTTAAGAAAAAATTTCATGTTCAACAAGTGCGAACTATATGTAGAAAGGTCATTTTCAATACTTTGCTCATCGCCAATGTCAATAAAAATATTTTCAAATACTCCGCACACGCTCGTTTCCTTAACAGGAATCATCAGCCCACACTGCAACATATATTGCAACAGCGCAACGGTTTTGAGGCAAACCGATTTCCCTCCTGCATTCGGACCTGATATTATTATAATCCGCTGATTTTCATTTAATTCAATATCAAGTGGAACAATTTGTCGATTTTGTTTTTTCAGATTTAAAAATAAAACCGGATGCATTGCATATTCCCATTTTATTCCACAAATATTTTCAATTTTTGGGAAAATAGCGCCGATTTGCACCGAAAACAGAGATTTTGCCCGCAAAAAATCAATTTCACCAAGGAAATATTGCGAATTTACAATGCTTTGAGTATGCGGGCGCACAAAGTTGGTAAATTCTGTTAGGATTTTGATAATTTCACGGCGTTCATCGTTTTCAAGTTCGCGGATACGATTATTTGCCTCCACAACCTGTTCCGGCTCAATAAAAACGGTTTTCCCCGAAGCCGATTCATCGTGAATAATTCCGCGTATTTTTCGTTTATTAGCAGGCAAAACGGGAAGTACTAACCGCCCGTCGCGCATTGTGGGAGAAACATCCGAATCGACCAAGCCATCATTTTGCGCCTGCCGAAGTATATTTTGCAAAATTCGCGAAACGCTATTTTGAGCAACAACAATTTCTTTTCTAATTTTTGAAAGTGCCGGCGAAGCATTGTCTTTGATTTTTCCAAACTTATTCAAAATCAAATCAATACGTTTTATTATTGGAGCAAAATCATCTATATTTTTTACTAAATTTTTGAGATTTGGATAAAGAAAATCTTCGCGCCAGAAAATAAATGCACTTATCATTTGCACCGCTTCCAAAGCACGACGAAGGTCAAAAATTTCGTTTTCGTCAAGGAAAAGTCCTTCAACTCGCACACGTGAAAGTTGTTGCCGCAAATCGAAAAAATTCCCAACAGGCAATTCTTCCTGTTCGTTGTTCAAAAGTCGGAACATTTCACCTGCTTTACTCAAAAGCAACATAATTTTATCAAAATCAGAACTAAAACGAATGGCATCAACCATCTCTGTTCCCAAAGCAGATAAACAATTCTGTTTTAATGCATTACGAACAAATGTAAAATCAATTTTTTCTTCTATGTTGGAAGGATAAAGCATTTTTTAACACAAATTTAAATATTATTTAAATTTTTAATTTATTGTTTTTTAAAAAAATATTATATCAGAAATAATTACAAAAGTAGTGAATAAATTTTGCATATTTTTAACTCAAAACCTTACAAGTCATTTATTCATTTAATTTTCAAATATTTATAAAATCAATTTTATTATTGAAACATTTTGATACTCTTTTTATTTTTAAAAAAAATACTAACTAATTTTTAGAAGTCCTCTAAAGGTGTAAAGTTAAAGGTACTTTGTATTAAACCTGTTTAACAATATGAAAAAATTGTTTTGCAATTAAAACAAATATTTTTATTTTTGTGTGTCTCATTTTATTATGTTAATAAAATAATAAAATCCTGATAATAAATTATTTATAAACATTATTTTAAGCACTTTATCTCAAAATATTTACAATGAATATTGAATTTCAAAGCCAAAATGAAATAAAACTTTTTCAGGAGGAAAAGTTGCAAAATGCTTTGCAGTATCTAAAAGTAAAGTCTCCATTTTACAAAAATTTATTTAAGAAAAATAAAATAAGTATTGGAAAAATTAATCATCTCTCTGATTTACAACATATTCCATTTACCACAAAAGCGGATTTACAACTATATAACGATGATTTTCTGTGCGTACCTCGTGAAAAAATTATTGATTTTATTACGACTTCCGGCACCTTGGGCGACCCTGTAACCTTTGCAATGACCGACAAAGACCTTGACCGTTTGGCATATAACGAAAAGATTTCTTTCGCTTGTGCAGGCATACAATCATCTGATATTGTGCAACTTATGACAACAATTGACAAGCGTTTTATGGCAGGATTGGCATATTTTCTTGGCTTACGTGCCCTCGGAGCAGGAATTGTGCGTGTAGGAAACGGCATTCCCGAATTACAGTGGGACACAATTCAACGAATTAAACCTAACGCAATTATGTGTGTGCCGTCTTTTATTTTGCATATTATTAAATATGCCGAAGAACACGAAATTGATTACCGCAATTCAAGCATTAAAAAAGTTGTTTGTATCGGTGAGAATCTGCGCGAACAGGATTTTTCGCTCAACCTTCTGGGAAAAAGGATTAAAGAAAAATGGGACATTGAACTATACTCGACCTACGCCTCCACCGAAATGGCGACAACTTTTGCCGAATGTGAATTTGGTTGCGGAGGGCATCATCATCCGGAATTGATAATTTGTGAAGTTGTTGATAGTCAGGGAAATATTGTAGAAAATGACGAAATAGGAGAACTTGTAATAACTACTCTTGGTGTAGAAGGGATGCCTCTTTTAAGGTTTAAAACCGGTGATTTAGTATGTTTTCATACTGAAAAATGCAAATGCGGTAGATGTTCAATGCGTATTTCGCCCGTTGTTGGACGTGCAAATCATTTATTAAAATATAAAGGTACAACTCTTTATCCTCCTGCAATTTACGATGTTTTAGACAATACTCCTTTTGTGGAAAATTATTTGGTGGAAGTTGCACTTGACGAAAACGGAAATGATGAAGTTAATGTAAAAGTTTCTCTCTCTAAGCAGTTCAGAGAGTTGGAATGGATTTATGTAATAAAGGATTTAAAAGACAGTTTTCGCACAAAAATTCGCGTTGCTCCGGAAATTGAGATTTGCAACTCCGAAGATTTACGTAAATTAATCTTTCCTGATTTAAGTCGCAAACCGATAAAATTTCTTGATAAAAGAAAAGGTAGATTCAACATCTGAATGCAACTTTATTAAAAATTTATCATATAACTTATTATAAATCAGTATTTTAATATTTTAAATTTCTGTTTATTTTAGGTTTCTTTTTAGGAAAAACGGAACCATCATAAAAAAGGTTTTTATTCATAGCCCAGTATTAATATACATTTGTACCAGTCATTTTGCTGCCGTAAAAAACACATTTTTTTCACTCATATTATTTTGTTTGCAAAATTATTATTTTCAGACAATTACAAGTATTTTTCCAAAAAAATATTTTTTGAGAATTGTTTTTTATTTTTTTTAATAATAATAACATTTAAAAAAAGTTGTACTTTTGCAATTTTTAAAAATATATTTTATAATAATAACTAAATTTATGAGAAAATATTTCTTTTTAGTCGTTGTATTTCTTGTTTTTTGCTTCGCATCAAATGCACAAAAATTTACAGTTACTAACAACCAAAGTGTTATGATTGGCAAATCGGGCAAATTGGTGAATTTTATGGTTGCAAAATCAGGCAAATTAGTAAATACTGAAAAAAAACAAAACGATTATATCGGCTTTGACGGCACATTTCATTATTTTATCGTTGATGAAAAAACTTTATTGAAGGCAGACGAATCATTAAAAAACATTACATCTATCAAACTTGACAATAAGTTTGAGTCAGAATTTTTGACTAATTTTTATTCCGAAGGCATTGCGGGACTTTTGAGTGTTAGACATAATAAAAATGATTTTGTTATTGAAAAAATGACGGTAGATAGCAAAGGTTTGAACGAGTCGACATTGCTGACGGTTTCGGGCAGTGAGGGTGATTATTATGATGCAGATTTTGCTTCTTCGCCCGATAAAAAAATAAAAATGATAGCACTTACAATTGTCTCGTGGAAAGATGAATATAAATCTACTTTTATTTTTGTTGTTGATAATCAGGGAGATGTCCTTTGGAGTGAAAATTTTTCACCTGATTTTAATGATAAAAAGTTTTATTTTTCCGATATGTGTGTGGATAATGACGGCTCTGTTTATGTTTTAGCAACTTCATACACTGAAAAAGTAAAAAAATGTAATTTGCATCTGTTTAAACTTAATAAAAAAGAAGACATTGAAGGAAGGGAATCCTTCCCTTTTGAATTCAACAGGATAGGCTCTACGAAACTGCTCGTGTTGTCGAACGGAAATATTTTTGCAGGTGGCTATTATACGGAAACTGAATACTATAATTACCATAATTCTGCGACAAAACTTGGTACTTTCAGTTATGTTTTTGATGGTCAAACACTTGAAAAATTAAAATATAAAACCAAAACGTTGGAAGGGAATTTACCCAAAAGTGTTACTTTGAAACAGGCATATTCAGATGATATGATTAAATACGTTAAAGGCATCTTTGAGACCACAGACCAAAAAATTACAATGATAGCAGAAGAAAAGGGAGGTGGATATAGTAAAAATATATATATTCAAAGTTTTGATTTGGACGGCAATTATCAAAACTCTGATATTTTGTATAAAAAACAATTTTTATACAATGTTAGTAATTGGCATTCGTTTGATGTTTTAGTAAATGGAGATGAATTGATTTTACTATATAATGATAACTCAAAAAATAATATTTTTTCAAATACACCAAATGTAAAAGATTTTAAATCATTCGCATATAAAAGTGGGCAAACTGTCGCTTGCGTTGTAAAAAACGGTATTGTTGGCAAAAAACAGATTGTAATTGATGCAAAGGCAGAACAAAGAATTTATTTTAGTTTAGCAGAACAATTCGATAACAAAGAGGCAATTGTCCGTGTTCAAACAGGTATGGCTGGTACTGGTCCTATAACGCTTGAAACAATAGGTTGGCAATAATTATGAAAAAATTAATAACATCATTTGTAATAATATTGTGTGTCTATTTTTCTGCCGCGGCCTTAGTATCGCTACGTTGATAACATTTTCATTTTGAAATCGCCAAGTAAATACCACAACGATGTGAAGTTGAGACACAATATAATTTTAAAAGAATTGGTTAAGATAAATAAGGTTAGGAAAAAACGGAACCATCATAAAAAAGGTTTTTATTCATATCATAGCCCAGTATTAATATACATTTGTACCAGTCATTTTGCTGCCGTAAAACACACATTTTTTTCACTCATATTATTTTGTCTGCAAAATTATTATTTTCAGACAATTACAAGTATTTTTCCAAAAAAATATCTATTACCACGAGTTGTTAACAGCAATTCTCAAAAAATATTTTTTTGAGAATTGTTTTTTATTTTTTTTAATAATAATAACATTTTAAAAAAAAAGTTGTACTTTTGCAATTTTTAAAAATATATTTTTATAATAATCAATAAATAAATTTATGAGAAATTATTTCCTTGCGCTTATTGCATTTCTTGCTTTTTCGTTTGCAGGAAACGCACAAAATTTCAAAGTTACCAACAATCAAACTGTTATGCTTGAGAAATCGGGCAGGATTATAAATACGGTGATAAAACAAAACTATTATGCAGGTTTTGACGGTAAATTTCATTATTTCATCGTTGATGAAAAAACCTTATTGAAGGCAGATGAATCATTAAAAAAGATTACGCCTGTTACACTTGACAAAAAGTTTGATGCCGAATCTTTAACCAATTTTTATGCCGAAAACGTTGCAGGGCTTATTTGCCTCGAACATAACAAAAATGATTTTGTTATCAAAAAGGTAATAGTTGGCGACAAAGGTTTGAACGAAACGGAGCTGCTAACAATATCCGCAAGCAAAAGTGATGATTATCAGGCAGATTTCTCT
Organism: Paludibacter sp.; assembly: GCA_009781075.1. Classification (GTDB taxonomy): domain Bacteria; phylum Bacteroidota; class Bacteroidia; order Bacteroidales; family Paludibacteraceae; genus WRGS01. The sequence goes on from WQYU01000030.1 coordinate 15,025, forward strand.
ACTTCACCTGATAAAAAGACAAAGATGATTGCTCTTACTATTATTTCGTCAAAAAAAGAACTCAAATCTACCTTCATTTTTGTTATTAACAATCAAGGAGATATTATTTGGAGTAAAAATTTTGAACCGAATTTTGATAACAAAACTTTAAATTTTTCCGACATGCGTGTAGATAATGACGCTTCCGTTTATGTTTTGGCGACATCTTTTACAAAAAAAGTAAAAAAATGTAATCTGACTCTGTTCAAGATCAATAAAAACGAAGATATTGATGAAAAAATCTCCATTCCTGTTAATTTTAACAGAATCGGCACAATGAGAATGCTTGTGCTTTCAAACGGAAATATTTTTGTAGGCGGATATTATACAGAGGCAAATGAGTACAATTTTGATAATTCCATTAAAGATTTGGGAACTTTTAGTTATGTATTTGATGGGCAAACACTTGAAAAACAAAATTTCAAAACCAAAACATTGGAAGAGAGCATTCCCAAAGGCATTACTTCAAAACAGGCATATACAGGTGACAGAATAAAAAATATAAAAGGAATATATGAGACAACTGACGGGAAAGTTACGATGTTCGCAGAGGAATACATAGTGGAGTACAGTAAATATTATCCGACAAATTTCATGCACGGTAACGTATTTATACAAAGTTTCGATTTAAACGGAAATTATGAAAATTCCTCAATTTTGTTCAAAAATCAAATTGCCTCAATAGCCGATTTTTTAGTTTCTTTTAATGTTTTAATTAATGGAGATAACTTGATTTTGATTTATAACGATAACGCAAAAAATGACCTTTCGGCAAATAAACCGAAACCTAAAAGATTTTTAGCATATCGTTACAAAAAGGGACAAACAGTTGCTTGCATTATCAAAAATGGTCTTGTAGGGAAAAAGCAGGCAATAATTAACGGTAAAAATGAAAAAAGAATTTTCTATAATGCTGTCAGGCAGCTAGATAACAAAGAGGCGATTATTCGTGTTCAAACTGGATTGACAGGCATAGGTACTTTAATGCTCGAAAAACTATCTTGGTAAAATGCAAAAATCAATCACGTTAATAACCTTCCTTTGCCTCTGTTTCTCGCTTTCGGCTCAATTTTCTGATTTTACATACATCAAAAGCGAGGGCGAAATGCCGAAAGCTATTATTGAGGCATTGAAGTCCAAGAGCAATGAAGCGCGGTTTTTCTCGGATTTAGTAAAAGATGGTAGAATTATTTATGGCAGCGAACTTAATCGCTATGTTAATAAAATTGCCGATGAACTGTTGAAAAACAACAGAGAATTGAGAGAAAAATTAAGCATTTTCATTTTGAAATCACCTCAAGTAAATGCCACAACTGTCAAAGAGAGCAATATAATTTTGATAAATATTGGTCTCTTGGCGCAGGCGCGAAATGAAAGCGAACTCGCTTGGATTATCGGACACGAAATAGCGCACACAACTCTTCCAAAAAACAGTAAAGAAAAAGTTAAATCGCTCAACGAATTTTTGGCTTATAATCATGGCTCACGTGAGGAGGAGAACCAAGCCGATAAGATTTCTTTTGACAATTATTTCAAAAATTCGGATTACAGCGCAGATGCAATAAGTGGAGTTTTTGACGTGTTAAGATATGGTTATTTGCCTTTTGACGAAATTCCTTTTCCAAAAACAGAAGTAGAAGAGAATTTTTACCATTTTGATGACAAATACTTTCTTGCAAATATAAAAGAAATCCGTTCAAGAGATGATTATGTTGATACATTAAGCACCCACCCTAATGTTAAAAAACGTGAGGAAACACTTTTAAAAATGATTGCCAATGCCGGCAATAATGGAGTACCAAATCCGCAAGGCGATAATTTGTTTGAAAAAATTAAAAATCTTGCCCGTTTTGAGTGCATAAACTACTATTTGACGCTTCACATCTACGACAAGGCGATTTATAATATTTTCGTTTTGCAAAGGGATTTTCCGAACAACAAATTTCTTGATGAAACAAATGCGGCTGCATATTATGGTTTTTCAAAGCATAAAACCAATAGCAGCGAGACAAACACAATTGCCGATTACAAGGAAGTTGAGGGCGAAATGCAGCAGGTTTCGTATTTTTTAAACAGAATCAACAAAAAAGAGGCAAATGTTTTAGCGGTCAGAAAGTTGATTTATGCCATAAAAAAATATCCGAATGACGATTTTTTAAATAAAATGACCACCAATATTTTGTATGATTTAATAAAGGAAAATAATATGAGTTTGGACGATTTTTGCGATTTTGCCCAAGATGCGCAAATTGATACGATAAGTACAGCACAACATGAAATCATTGATTCACAACAAGATAAACAGGATAAATATAGCAAAATAAAATCAAAAAAGCAGCAAATAATTTATCCGAAAGAAAAATTTAAAACGGCAAATTATATGCTTGTTGATTTGAAAAAGGATTCGCTTTTTCTATCTTATTACGAAAATACCATTGCAGAAAGCGAAGATAATGAGATTTTGTCGCTAGCAAAATCACAAAATGCAATTCTCAAACCAGACGAAAAAATATTGATTTTATATCCAAGTTTTGCAAAATACAACAGAGATAAAAAGGAATATTCTTTCTCTGCAATGCAAAATTCGATGTTCAGAAAAGCAATAAAACAGAGTGCTAAGTCATTGAAAATCAGCAGTGATATAATATATTCGGTGGCAAAAATCGAAAATACCAATGATTTTAATAAAATGGCGGCTATCGGGCAGTGGCGAATGGAATTTCGGCAGGTGGATTTTTCACGTATGCTACTTTATCAGCATCGTTTTTTGCAAAATGTGCTTTCAGACAATTATCGTTATATAAATATTGCTTTGCAAAAATCGGAAAGTGCAACCTTTTTCACTGGGTTTAAGTGGCAAATATTCTATCGCGCTCCGTTGTGTATTGCATCAGTGCCAATGGACGTATTGCTTTTTGCTCTGCCCAATACGGACAAAACGCTCTATTTTGCACTATATGACATTGAAACAGGCGAAACAGTTTTTTCAAGAAAATACGAAAATGAAGGTGTTGATTCTTCTGCATCAATCAATCAAAAGTTATATGAATTTTATTACATTCTAAAGAAAGGTCGCAAATGAAAAAGATTATTATTATTTTTTTTACTGTTTGTATATCAAATGTTTCATTCAGTCAAGTCGGTTATATGGGCAAGCGTTTTTTGATTAATGCAGATGCTTGGGTGTCGCCGAGCTGGTTTGTCCCTAATTCAAAGGGAGATAAAGGATTTAGTAAATTCAACTATTTTTTGGAACCTGGAATTGAATTTATATTCTCAAAGCAAATGGCGGTTGGTACTACATATTTGCTCTTTCCACAAAGAAAATTCCCTGTTGGAATATATGCAGCAGGATATGTGGAATTTCCATATTCTACTTATATCGTAAAAAATAGTTTTTATATTAACCAAAATATATATGATAATACTCTTAATACTCAAGGAGTAGGTCTCTATTTTAAATACTATTTGGGCAAGTTTGCGCCGTTAGGCTATTTTATTAAAACTGAATTTGATTATTTCTTCTATAAATACACAATCAATGAGGTAAATCTTAATCAATATATGGAATTGCCACAAGGATACGAAGATTATTCAAAGGTAATATATTCAGCACAAATTGGAAATGGTAGCGTTGGAGGTTTTAAAGTGGAAATCGGGCGCGATTTTCTGTTATTCAATAAAGTGCGTCTATCAACAGGTATTGGGGTTGGAGTAACTTTAGGTGGTTTTAAAGCAAATCCATTTAAAAAACAGACAAAATATGTGTTCGATTTTAATGATTTGGAAGAAAATCAATCGGATATGATTACAACATCTGAATCTATTAACGGACAATTGCTCGGTATGTATTGGTTTGGATTAAGAATGGGAATCGGATTTCTAACATTTTAGAAAGAAATTATATTTGTGAGCAGAAAAACACAAATTCTTTTTCATCTGCTTGTCGAAAAAGAACAGGCAAAGCAAAACTCTTTTTGAAATCAAGAAGGCAAAAATATTTTGCGTAGCTGAACTAATAATCGCAAAAACATTCAGTTTGTTTTTTCGTGCGCAGCGAAAATATCAGAGAAACTCCCGCTGAAAAATCGTAATATGATGTATTATAATATCTTATACCATCAACAAAATCGCTCATCATAAACTGTCCCCAAAATTCAAGTCCAATAGCCACAGCACTAAAATTTCCATGAAAACCTAATCCGGCAGTAATATACGGCGCAGGATTAGGATTGAAATTTATCATATTTGTCATTGATTCTTCAATGGGCGGATCGCTTTTAAAATCAACTTTAGTGCCAAACATTAGTCCTAAACCGCCGAATAGGTAGGTCTGCGTTCGTATCTGATGTGCTTTTACGATGTTCCAAAAACTATATTCAAGGTTTGCCCCTGCCTCAAAAAGTTGACTCTCAAAAGAACGAACATAAGAAAATTTGTTGCTGTTTTTCAGATTTTGCGTATTCCCAGCCAAACGCATATATTGCCCTAATAATCTGAAATTCACGCGATTGCTGAGTGAAAATTTATACCCTATTCCTGCTTGCCAGCGAGAATCAGGTAAGTTCCAGTTGTCTAAAAAACTTATTCCTGTATTGGAACCGCCAATTTCGCCCGAATAAACATTTATTCCCCCAAAAAACTGTAAATATTGATTACTGCCGAGCAATGTTTGCCCCGATAACCCTGTAACCAATAGAATCCCCAAAAACAATAATGTGATTTTCTTCATAAAAAATAGAAGTTTATTTTTTGCAAAATTAAAAAAATTCTTTTACAAAATAAAAATTTATTAAAAAAATATTTTTCACAAAAATTAATATCTAAAACTGCTTCCGCCCACAAACTCTCGAAGCAGCGATGTTGGTGGAATTTCGCGTTCCGGAATAGGAATAAAATAATTTAAAAATTTCAAAAGTCGATGTGCCTCCGTATATTCGTCGCTTGACTTCGGGACTTCACTCAAAATCGGTTCTGCGTGGCGTTTTAACACAGCCAACTCAAAAAGTAAAGCGCTGTTGAACATTACATCAGCATTTTCCTGAAACGGGAAAATCCACTTTTCTTCACCACGGCGGACGCTATCCCAACGGCTTATCGTTTCACGCGCCGAATAATTACGAAAACGCGCATCGCGGATAATACGGCGCAGCAGGCGTGTGTCGGCTGTAGGAATCCAGTTGTGATTATCAATGGAAATTGTTGTAAGTGCAGAAACATATATTTTAAACAAAACCTCCTGCGGCACTTTGGCAAGCAGTTCCGGATTGAGAGCGTGAATACCTTCAAGAATTAAAATTGTGCTTTCTTCAAGTCTTAGTTTGTCTCCGCGAAATTCGCGCTCGCCTGTCTCAAAATTATAAAACGGCATTTCAATCTCTTGACCATCAAGCAATTGCTGAATGTGCATATTAAAAATCGGTAAATCCATAGCATTAATATCTTCATAATCCCATTCGCCGTTTTCATCTCTGGGAGTATCTTTTCTGTTTACAAAATAATTGTCCATCGAAACTGTAATTGGATGCAAACCAATTACTTGCAACTGCACTGATAGTCGTTTGCTGAAAGTTGTTTTCCCTGAAGACGATGGTCCGCCAATAAGAACAATGCGCACGGAACTACCCTTTGCGTGTATCATATCTGCAATAAGAGCAATCTTTTTTTCGTGCAGCGCCTCAGTAATTTTTATCAAATCAAAAGACTTATTGTTTTTACAGGCAGCATTAAAATCGCCGACATTATTCATATCCATAATTTGATTCCACCGTCCGTATTCTTTAAAAATATCAAACATCTTTTCCTGCTCAACATAATCTTCTAACACAGAAGGATTTAGTCGTGAAGGGATACGCAACAACATTCCATCGTGGTAAGGAGTAAGTTCATAAACATTTAAATAATCGGTCGATGGCAACAGAACGCCGGTATAATAATCAATGTAATTTCCTATACGAAAATAACGCACATAAGGATTGCCCAGAGTGTCAAAAAGGCGAATTTTATCTTGCTGATTGGATGAAATAAAAAGTTTTTTTACAATTTCGACCTGCTGCTCTTCGTAAATTATTTTTTCGCCGGCGGCAATAATCTCATCAACACGTGTTTTTATTATATTAATAATATTCCGATTCACAGGCTTTTCAAAATTATCTAAACGGCAATAATAACCTTTGCCAATCGGGTGAAGAATCTTCAAATCAACCTGCGGAAATAATTCACAAATTGCTTTACACAATACCATACACAACGAGCGGACATAAACTCGCATTCCGGAAGGAACACTCGTATCAATAAATTCAATGTTTTTGGGTTTAAAAATCGGGAAATTCAAATCCTCAACCTTATAATTGACTCGCGCTGCAACAACTGGATATTTTAACTTGATATTCAATGCTTTATGAATATCAAGCAAAGATATTCCCATTGGAAACTCGTGAAATTTCTGCGTATTTCTGCAAAAAATTGTAACCTTCTTTTCCATAAAACAATATAAAATTTACTACCGCAAAAGTAAAGATTTTTTGATAAAAAATAAAAAGATAATATTGTTATATAAAAAAAACAGTAATTTTGCCAACAATTTTTTTAAATAAACAATAATATTTACATTTTAATTTAAAGGAAAAAAGAAATGAAAAAGACAATTTTGTTATTTGGTGTTGCAATATGCTCATTTTTACTTTTTTCGTGTGGTAAAAAAGCAGCAACCGAAACTACCGCACAGGATACTATCGTTTCGTCAATAGACACCTTGGGGAGAAATCTTGAAAATACTGAAGACGCCGTAATTGCTACTGCAAAAGAAAAACTTGAAGCGGCAAAACAGGCGCTTGCAGATGCCAAGGCAAAAGGCGACAAAATGGCTGAAGATGCAGCACAGAAAGCATTAAACGAGGCACAAGCCGCATGGGATGCAGTAAAAAACACTACTTCTAATGCAGTTCAAACGGTGAAAAATACTGCAACAGATATTAAAAATGCAGCGCAACAAAAAGTTGACGATGTCAAAGAAAAGGCAACTCAGACTATTCAGGAAGCAAAAGACAAAATTAACGAAGGTGTTGATAAACTGAAAGTTAAGTAAAAATTGTAGTTGGGAAAATTCATTTTCCCAACACTTTTAACTAATTTTATAATTTATTTTTTGCGTCAAATGCTAATGCGTACATTTTCATTTGTTTAACCATTGCTAACAGCCCATTAGAACGTGTTGGAGAAAGATGCTCGCGCAAGCCAATTCTCTCTATAAAATATAAATCCGAATTGATAATTTCTTCTGGCTTGTGGTTATTCAAAACTTTTATTAACAGAGATACAATACCTTTTACAAGCACGGCATCGCTCTCTCCTGAAAAAACGATACAATCATTTTCCATCTCAGCATTCAGCCAGACGCGGCTCTGACAGCCATCAATGATATTTTCGGGCTTTTTATATTTTTCGTTAAGAGGTTGTAATTCATTGCCGTAGTCAATAAGTAGCGAATAACGGTCAATCCAATCGTCAAACTGACTGAACTCTTCAACTATTTCATCTTGTATTTGATTTATACTCATATAATTATAATTATTTTTTGTAAGTAATCAACTTACTGATTTATAATGAAAAAAGTCGCATAAAAATTTGGTGGTGCTTTAAAAAGTATACTGTTATAAAGATTTGGTAATCAGGACATAAAGTTGTATTTTTGTAATATGATAATAAAAATCACCCTTTACTGCCCCGATTGCCAAAGTGCAAAGATAAAGAAAAATGGTAAGAAATCGTACAAAAAGCAAAATTTTTTGTGCAAAAATTGCGAACGACAATTCATCGGCGACCACGCTTTGTGTTACAAAGTTCGTAATTCTGAACTCAATGAAAGAATATTACAAATGCTTGTTCGCGGCGTTGGCATTAGAAATGTTGTTGAAATAGAGAAAATTAGCATAAACAAATTTGTACTTTCAATTAATAAATGCAACTTAAAGTATAAAAATTCTTACTTTTACGTTGTATATGAAAAAGAAACATATTACCCAGGAGCAAAGGTACACAATTTCTTGCTTACACAAGCAAGGATGTACACAAAAATTTATTGCCGAAACAATCGACAA
>WQYU01000031.1 GCA_009781075.1 Paludibacter sp.
ACCTTTTGCATGACCTGCTTTACAATATTCACTACTTTTACATTTAGGACAATCCATAATTTATTCTCTTTAGTTCGACGGCACAAAGGTACAATATATATACTAAATTAACAATACCATATAATATCTATCTTTAAGGAAAATGGGTATACTGCAAAAACAGCTTACCCATTTTTTGTTTTATTGAATTTTTATTTGTATTTTTGTAGTAGGAATACTTATGGTATATTATTGCGGATAAGCATAAATAAATTTTCATTGCAGAACCTTGAATATTTATTTTTTTTTCAAAAAAACTCTTCTTCTTCCTCGTCGTCATTTGCTGGTTTATTTAACAGCGTTCTGTCACTTGTAAGCCAAATATCAACATGCGAACCTTTCGGGAAATTCCTTCCTGCCGAAGGACGTTGTCGGTATATGATAAAATCCGCTGTTTCGCCTTGTGCGTGCGGGTCTATTTCGCTTGAACCGAGTACAAAACCTGCGGCGATAAGAACATCTGTCGCCTGCTCTATGGTCATCCCTTTCAAAGAAGGTATTCCCGATTGAACATCACTCAGTCCGCGCCCAACAACCAATACAACAGCGCTACCATCCGGAATGCGCGTACCCGGACGAATTTCATTGCCGTTATATTTTATTGAAAGCACCAAATTTTTATATTCCGAATCAATATATTCAATCCTTTGCACCGACATCCCAACCGCTTGCAAACTTGCAGTGGCTTGTCGGTAAGACGTCTCTAAAATATCGGGCAATGGGATTTTGCGTACCTGCATTGAATTTATAACTATGTAAACAGGACGGTTAGGCTTAATTTTTGAACCGGGAAGTGGAGTTTGTTCAAGTACAAAACCAAGCGGACGGTTTTTTACAAATACAGAATCAATAATTTCAGCATATAAATGATTATCTTTCAAAGTATTAATTGCTTCCTCCGCACTCATTCCACGTACTTCGGGAACACTCTCTACCGTATTATGCCGCGTATATTTGCTGATTGCAAAAAGGGTAATCCAGCCCAAAAGCAGCAAAATACCCAAAGCAATTAATATATTTTTTATTATAAAAGCAAAATAATTATCATTCAAAAACCTTTTAAAGCCCATATATTTGTTATATTTATTAAAAAAATAATTTTCAAACGGCAAAAATAGTAAATAATTCATTAATTTTGCAAAAAATTTCAAATAATTTTTATCTTATAAAATGAACAAAAAGATATTTGCACTAATAGTGCCTCATATTATTGCCGTAATTGCTTTTCTGATTATTTCGTTCGCATATTGCTATCCTATGATTGAAGGTAAAGTCGTTCAAGGTTCCGACACTACAAATTGGAGAGGCATGTCGCGAGAATCAACAGAATATAATGATACGCATAGCGACAAAACGCTTTGGACAAACTCAATGTTCGGCGGGATGCCTACCTACCAAATTTCTGCCGAGCAGCCAAATAATTTGTTGCAATACATTGAATGGACAATACAAAAGGTTGTTCCGCGTCCGGCTTTTTTCATTTTCCTGTATTTATTATGTTTCTATATTTTAGCCCTGTGTTTTGGGATAAATCCTTACCTTGCCATTGTTGCTGCTATTGCTTTTTCTTTTTCTACATATAATGAAATATTAATTGCCGCAGGACACAATAGTAAGGCAATTACCATTGCATACATGGCGCCACTTATCGGTAGCATCTACCTTGCTTTCAGAAAAAACCGAATTGCAGGCAGCGTACTAACGGCAATTTTCCTCTCCTTAGCAATACGTTCAAATCATGTGCAAATACTTTATTATGCTATTATTATTCTAATATTTTTTGCTATTGTTGAATTTATTTTTTCTATTATTGATAAAAAAATATTTTCTTTCCTGAAAACGTCAGGGGTAATCATTTTTGCGGCAATTCTCGCCATAGGAATGAATGCAACTTCTTTGCTGACTACTTACGAATACAGCCAATATACGATGCGCGGCAAATCGAACGGCTTAACCATCGACACGCAAAGTTCGCAACACGGACTTAATGCCGACTATATTACTCAATGGAGTTATGGAATCGGCGAATCGCTGACAACATTGATACCTGATTTTAAAGGCGGAGCAAGCGGCGGCAAATTGGGCGTTAACTCTCAGACGGCTCAATATCTTGAAGACCACGGAGTTAATAATATTAATCAAATAATGAACGAACAGCAATTTCCGCTCTACTGGGGAGACCAGCCATTTACTTCCGGTCCTGTTTATTTTGGCGCTATTGTAATTTTTTTATTTGTTTTAGGATTGATAATTGTAGATAAACGTGACAAATGGTGGCTTGTACCAATGATTTTGCTAACTCTTTTCCTTTCGTGGGGTAAAAATTTTACGTTTCTGACCGATTTTTTCATAAATCACTTTCCTATGTACAACAAATTCCGCGCGCCTTCAACAATTCTCGTTGCCACCGGATTTGGAGTTGCTTTGATGGCTGTGTTAGCATTGAAAAAGATTTTTGAAACAAAAGATAAATCAACATTGCAAAAACCATTGATTATTGCAGTGAGCATTGTAGGGGCGATATGTTTGATTTTTGCAATAATTCCATCGCTTGCAGGCAACTTTATTTCACCACAGGACGCTCGTTTTACGGGTCAGTGGTCGTTTGTGCAGGAAACTTTGCCTGCCGACCGTGCCAAATTGCTTTCTACAAGTGCGTTAAGGTCATTGCTGTTTGTTTTTTTGGGGGCTGTTTTGATTTTTTTATATTCTAAAAATTTATTAAAAAATAATGTTGCATTAGTGTTTTTTGGCGCTTTTATTTTGATTGATATGATTCCTGTTGCTTATAAATATTTTGGAAACGAAAATTTTGTTACTCGTCGGCAGGTGAGCCAACTGATAGAGCCAACTCAGGCAGACAAATGGATTTTAGATAACGACAAATCGTATTTTCGAGTATTAGATGCAACCAAAGACATTTTTAACAGCGCCATTCCTTCATATTTTCATAAAACTATTGGCGGTTATCACGCTGCAAAACTGCGGCGTTATCAGGAACTCATCAATATCCAACTCGACAGGGAAATCGGTCAACTTTTTGCCGCTTTTGGTCGTTCCACTTCGCCACAGCAAATAGCACAAACCCTTGACTCCCTGCAAGTTCTTAATATGCTGAATATGAAGTATGTTATTTATAATCCTGATGCTCAGCCGCTTGTAAACTTTGCAATAAATGGCAATGCGTGGTTTGTCGATTCTATTATTAAGGTAAATAATGCCAATGACGAAATGACAATTTTAGGAAATATAAATACAAAAACGCAAGCAGTTGCTGATATTGAGCAGTTTGATAAATTAAAAACATTTGAGCCGCTCGCCCGCGATACAGCCGCCACAATTATCCTTACCGAATACAGACCTAACCGTCTTACATATCAGGTTAATACGGCAACAGAACAATATGCTGTGTTCTCAGAAATTTATTACGATAAAGGCTGGAATGCAACCATTGACGGCAAACCGACACCCTATCAGCGCGTAAATTACCTTTTGCGCGGAATACAACTGCCCGCAGGCAATTACCAACTGCAATTTACATTCCACCCAAAATCGTATTACACCGGCAACGTAATAGCACTTGTAAGTTCCATTCTGTTGATAATTTGCGTTACAGGATATTTTATTTGGCAGTATAAAAAGGAAAAAGAAGAATAGATGATATTTTTAGGTTACAATTCTATGGATGGAAAACAATGTTCATTCCCTACTTTATTTTTTGCCAAATATTTTTATTTCAAAAATAAATTAACCGCATTTATAGCATTTTGTAACCGTTCTTCACCTTCTCCTTCTATTATGTAATATGATTTTCCCGTTTTTTCTATTTCATTTTTATATTTATTAAATAAAAAATGTCGCTTTTGTTCTGTTCCGTTTTCCCGAACTGTATCATTTTGCCATTCAATATCAGGAAAACATAGCAAATAACAATCGACAGGCGGCTCCTTTAAATAATCTGTTACAAAAAACGGCGTTTTGTTATAACAAAGTTCAAACCAAACTTTGGTAATAATTAAATCGGTATCGAAAAAAATCAAATTGTTTTCTGCTTTTTTCGCATCCTCAAGTTGCTCTATTTGCCTGCAAGCAATTCTACAAATGTCATAAAAATTATATTTTCTATCTAATTTTTCAACATATTCACGTGCATATTCTGCAACACATTCTCCTTCAAAATGAGCCGCTAATGCTTGACTAAGCGTAGTTTTCCCTGTTGATTCAGGTCCTGTAAGGCAAAAAACAACCATTTATTCTTAAATAGATTTAATTATTATTTATTACTTTTATAAAAAAATATAGATTTTATGCAATTGCAAGCGTGAATAAACTGATTTTCAAATTTTTAACTTCGTTCATTGCAATAATACAACCTTCCAAAGTGGAACCGGTTGTCATAACATCATCAACAAGCAGAATATGCTTATCTTCAAATATTTGTGTATCACGAATGGCAAAAATTCCTGCTGTATTCTCAAATCGTTCATATACAGTTTTTTTCGTTTGAGTAGGATTCTCTATTGCCCGATATAGATTTTCAGTCTCCACCGTTTTATTCATGACCGTTCCAAGCCCGCGCGCAATATATTCGCTTTGATTGTACCCGCGTTTACGCAATTTGTTGGGGTGTAGAGGTACCGGTACAATAAAATCAATATTTGCAAAATCCTTATTTTCAATTAAATCTACTGCTGCAAAGCGTCCAAGTACATCCCCTAACTCTTTACACCCCTTGTATTTCAGGTCGTGAATTAATGTTTGGAAAGCCGAACCCTTTTGATAATGGAAAAATGCAGTGGCACGAAAAATATCAACTTTCCCCCAGAAACGTTTTTCTGCTGCATTATCACGCTGATTGTGAAAATTAGTTTTCGGCATTTCATTCAAACAGCGAAAGCAGACATACTGCTCGTCTGATACCAAAATTTCTCCACAAACAAGGCAACAATTGGGGTATATTAAATTTAATAATTCAGTAAATAAAGCCTTAATTTTCATTATTTTACAAAAAAATTATTCCTTTTTTCAATTCTAAAATGAAAATATGTAATTCTATTAAAAATAATAATAAAAATTAGGCAAAAGTAAATTAATTATTTGTAAAAATAAAATCTTATTTTTGCAAAAAAATAATTCAAATTGATATGCGCCAACTAACTCAAAAAGAAATTGCTACGCTGGTTGTTTATGGCTGTTCGGCAGAAAACTGGGAAAATATTGAGGTAAATGAAAGTTTTTCACCTGCCTTTGTTTCAAATGTTCATTTTTCCGGCAAAATTTCTCTTGGAAAATTTGACAAAACTTTTGAACTGAACTGTGGAATTGCAAAACATTCAGGTATCTATAACTGTCATTTGCACAATGTCAGGGTAGAAAATGATGTGTATATCAATGGAATTAACAATTTTATTGCAAACTATATAATTGATAATGACGTATTTATAGAAAATTGTGATGCTATTTATGTTGAAGGAATAAGTACATTTGGCAATGGCGCTCGCCTTGCTGTTGTCAACGAAAACGGGGGGCGAACGCTTAAAATTTTTGAAACACTCTCTGCGCCTCTTGCATATCTGCTCACTTTTTATAGAAATCGGACAAAATTTATTGAAGCCACAGAGAAACTAATAAGCGATTTTGCAGGGAAAAAAAGTTCGGATAAAGGTAAAATTGGCAAAAACACAAAAATAATAAATTGCGGGCAAATTGTGAATGTAAATATAGGACAAAACGTTTATATACAATCGGTTATAAAATTGAAAGAAGGCACTGTTTCCGAAAATTGTTTTGTCGGTGAAAATGTTCAAGCAAGCGATTTTATTTTTTGCAATTCAGCCCAAGTTGGTGGCGGAGTAATTTTAGAACGCTGTTTTGTTGGTGAGGCAACCCAAATTAACAAAGGTTTTTCGGCTGTTGATAGTGCGTTTTTCGCTAACTGTCAAATGTTTAACGGCGAAGCACAGTCTGTTTTTGCTGCTCCTTTTTCGGTTTCGCATCATAAATCAACTCTGCTTATTGCCGGATATTTTGCATTTACAAATGCGGGAAGCGCAAGCAACCAAAGCAACCATTTATATAAGTTAGGCGCTGTACATCAAGGAGTTATCGAACGAGGTTCAAAGTTAGGAAGCAATTCTTACATTGTTTTTCCCGCACATATTGGTGCATTTTCAACAATTTTGGGAGCGCATAAATCACACCCGGATATTTCAAATTTCCCTTTTTCTTACCTCGTTGAAAATCAAAATGAAAGTTATCTTGTTCCTGCTGCTGCTCTCAAAAGTATTGGAACTTTGAGAGATGCACAAAAATGGCAAAAACGAGACATGCGGAAATCAGAAAATAAACTGGACTTAATTAATTTTGAACTTTTCTCTCCGTATACAATCGGAAAAATTTTGAAAGCAATTGATATTTTAAATATAATAATTAATGAGAATCAAAATATAGAAATTATTGATTTTCAAAACATTAAGATAAAAAAGACAGCGGCTGTTAAAGCATTGGAGATTTATTATTATGCAATTTATTTATTTTTAGAAAAAAATATTTCAAAAATAAATGAAGTATTAAATCCAAAAATGGATAATTGGATTGATTTGGCCGGATTAATTGCACCTGAAAATGAAATTGAAGAGTTGGTCGCTAAAATTGAGGATAATGAATATTCGTTGGAACAAATTCAAAATCAATTCGTTACAATTCATAATAATTTTCAAAAATATTGTTTGGAATGGTCAGCAGGGCTGGCAGAAAAATTATTAAACAAAAAAATAAGTAATTTCACCAAAAAAGATATTGAAAATTTACAGGAAAAATCATCAAATTGTAGGAAAAATTTTTACAAAAATCTATTAAAAGATATGGAAAAAGAATTCTCCCCGCAAGCAAAAATCAGTTACTTTTCCGGCGATTTCGAAAATGTAAGAGGCACTTTTGCAAATAATGACTTTGCAAAAGAATTGAGTAAAAATATCTGATTTATCAAAAAATATACCCTAACGAAAGCGAAATTCCACTGCGATTTGCTTTTGTATCAATTTTGCTGCTTTGATTTAAAATTCCGGCGTCATATCCAATTCTAAAACGAAAATGTTTGTACTGCGCCCCAATATCGAATCCTAAAAGTACATTAAAAGGCGAAGTATTTTTGTCGTAAATATTTATTTTAGTTTCATTAGCATCAGGAGGTTTTACGGTTTGCGTACCAAGCAGTGCATAAGAAAATTTTGGTCCTGCGGAGAGAGAAATTTTCATGTCATCAAGCACTTCCATTACAAAAGCCGCATGAATAGGCATTTCCAAAAAACTGTGCCGATATGAATATTTCCATCGCCCCAATGGCTTTTGTTCTGTATTTGTACGTCCATACTGACTGTAATTCAGCCCTGAAAAAATATACCAATCGCTTTGCTTAATTCGCAGGTCGTAAGTTAATCCTGCCAAGAAACCGTTCATGTTTTGTTTCCCGCCAAACTCACTGTAGTTCATTGAGTTAAGTGAATACCCAACATTAACTCCAAATTGTGCAAAAACATTTCCTGTGCAAATTATCATTACAAAAAATGTTATAAAAATTATTTTTTTCATTTTAAAATATATTGATAATTATTAATAATAAATTCCTGATATTTAATAATTTATATTTAATTAATTTTAATTTTATAAAAAAAGACCTCTAAAATTCATCATTCAGACAAGATTTCGAAAGGTCTTTCCCTTTTCAATTAAATGTACAAAAAGGACTTATTAGTAATCCCACATATCCATTTCCACATTAAGTAAGTCGGTTTGGATACGATTTTGTTCTTCTTTTATGTAATTTGTAAATTGCGTTGTGTCAGCAATTATTGTCCCATAATCAAGTAACATACGATTATACATATTAGAATCTCCCAAAAGGTACGTACTGTATAGATTTTGTACAAAAAAATCATCAAATGTAAGTCGTTGAGTATCATTCTTTTTAGGAATAACAAATTGCTTAATCATCAATGGACGCAAGTCATCAAAGGCAAACCAGCAAAGTATTGAGTTTTGGAAATAACGCATCGAATTGCTTGCTTCCAAATTATCCGGATGTAAAGTATACAATGGAGCAATAGCCATAATCTTACTATACAAACGCGAATAATGTTTGTCGAAAAAATAAATCTCCTGTATTAAAAATTTAATTTGATTTCGCATATATAGTTGATACTGATAGTCGCTAATTGTTGCCTCATTAGTAACAGGGTCTACCTGAATCAAATTATCTTCGCGATATTCATTATACGCAAATGCTTGAGACAAATCATCACCAGTGAGTTGTTCGTCCCACATCGGCTTTATCTCACGCGGATTGCGGCGATATACAGGCACTCCTTGAGTAATTGCATTGAGCATCAAACGAAATAAACTTTCATATTCATCGTTTGGACGTGTTGGAAAATATAATTGATAATTTTGCTTTTCGCGCATATCTATTATTTTATACACCACCCGCGACCAAACAATATCATCTGCTCGATGATATACTGTTGCAATGGTATCAGCCATTGCGTCCATTTCAAGGGTCTGTATGCGAACTGTGCCTTTATCGTCAAAAAAAGGCAATTCTTTTGTTTGTGAATTAACAATTCCAATTGCGCCAAGGCAAATAAATATTAATGAAACGATTACTTTTTTCATATCTTCAATAATTTTATATATAATAATTAATATAATAAATTCAAAATTTTTATAATTCAACTACAACACTATTCAAATCACGGATTGTTCCATCGGGTCCTTTTGCTTTAATATCTCTGAAGGCAATAATTTCTCCTCCTTCCATTTTATCAATATCTGCAAGTTGTGCGCTGGTCAAAGACGAACCACTTGCCTGCTTCGACCCGAAAGCAGTTACCATTCTAAAACTCAATATGGTAAAATTTGCCTTAACCAATTCATCTTCGCCATAGTCGGCAATAATTGACGGATTATTTCTTATTTCGCTTTTTCTCAGTTTTGCATCCGACTTCTGTCTAATAACTCCACCTGCATCGGTATATTTGATAAACGCCTTGGGGTTAGGCAGATATTTTACGCGGAAAACACTACTTCCCATTTGAGTAGTTTTGCCTTCAATACTTGCAGTAACGTTAATAGTTATCTCACCGTCTCTGTTTGCGCGAATATTATAACGAGACTCGCCCGTTTTTGTTGCAGAGCCTCCATCAACAGAAACCGAAATCGCACTTGAAGGTACTCCCGGAGCTGAAATGTCAAATTTATTATCAATTCCACGATACACCACATTCAAATCAACATTTGAAATAGTTGCAGAAGGTACTCCTACAGTAAACGATTGTTTGAAATCGTATCGAAACGGCTGTCCGTTCCGCATCATTTCAATATAACCATTAACATGGTTTTCACCTATTGTACTCCCAATCGCTTCATAAATTCCATCGGGGCCAATTTGTCGTCCGTTTACAAAATAATTTGGACGCAATGTAGAATCCACTGCTGAAAGAACTATTTGTGCAGTATATTTTCCTCCTTTAATCACGTAACTGCTTGAAACAGGCAGTGCATATGCTTTAATTGAATTTACACGAAAATCAGATGCATCTGTTTGTCCTTTCAGGTAAGTTATCACATCTGATTCTGCAGCGCGAACATCACTTTGATATTTTGTTAATAATGTTGTAACCGCTACTGCAGGCATAAATTCAAACATCGCAGTTTCCCAATCTACAATTTCACCGGAATGTAAGGATTTAATTTTTCCTGTATTGAAAATTTCATTATATGCCTTCGATTTACTCGGGTTTATACTGTCTATCATTAATCTGAACTGATTAATTTGTTCACGTAACAATTTACCTCTGCGCTTAGGATTTGTGATACTGTTCAATTGCGCATATTCCGCTGCTGCATCAAGGTTTTCACGGTCATCAATATTTTCTGCATTTGGATCGGCTTTTTTCCCATCAGCAATTTTAATTATTTCAACTTTAAATATCTGCAATTTATTAAATAATGAATCCGCATGCTGTTTTACAATTAACGCCTTTTCCAACCATGGGCCTGTTTTTTCAGGATTTTGTTTATTTAATGATTCAAAATCTTGATATAAAGATTCAGTTCTGCTGTTGGCTGAACTGATTGTTGAACGCAAACTTGCTTCAGTCATAGAAAAGCCGTTGAGAACTTCATTAGACACATTTAGTGCAAGCATTGCAGTAAGCACTAAATACATCATACCTATCATTTTTTGCCTCGGAGTTTCAGGGCAATTTTTTGTTCCACCCATAAATTAATTTTTATAAAATTCTAATATTTATAAATAAAAAATTACGAAAGAGCATTAAGCATATTTCCATAAACATTATTCAGGTCGGCAACTTGTTTTGCAAGTAATGCAGTTCCCTGTTTATATTTTTCGGTATCTTTTGCTAACGATTCACTTGCAACAGTAGACCGTTGTACATTTGCAAGTATCATATCCATTTCTTTTGAAACCGCATTTACATGATCTGTCTGATTGTTCAGCGCATCAGTTTGTGTCTGAGCATTTTTCAAATGAATTTCATAAACAGCATTAATAGAAGCAAGATTTTTGTTAATTCCATCAACTTTATCCTGATACAGTTTTGTATTCTGACCGATATCGCCCATTTGTTTGCCCAGATTATCAACTTCTTTTCCTAAACTTTCAACTCCTTTGCCAACATTATCGTAACTACTCGACAGCTTTTGCGTAGCCGTATTAAGGGTACTTTGCATTGCTACATAATCAGTAGCAGCTTTTGAAGCCACTTCTACTGTTTGAGCAAAAGTATTTGTATTCCCTACAGATTCCCCTATCGCAGTCAGTTGCTGAGCAGTAGCCGAAAGATTTTTAATGCCGTCGGTCAATTTTAGGACTTCCTCATCGCTTATTGTTTCAGAGTAATTTAAACTAACAGAGCGCCCGCCTTGACCTATCGCTCCTACAGCAGCACCACTGCCTAACTGTGAAATCGCTTTCCCTTCTTTGAAATTGAAAATTTTATCCCAATCAAAATTTTTGAAAGGACGTTCCAAAGCACTTAAAGCAAACAAAAATGCTTCGGTAAACATACCTATACTCAAAATAAGAGAAGCATGCGGCCAATGTAAAATTTTAAACAATGCACCGATAATTACAATTGATGCGCCCAAACTATAAATAACTTGAACGATGTGAAGTATTTTTGGCTGATTATACCATTCACTAAATCCACCTTTTCTTGTTTCAGACATAAAATTATTACGTTATTAAAAAAATTATTAGTTATTAAAATTAATAGTTTAATTATTATTCCCCGTTATACGACCTAACGCAACGGAAACCGATGTAAGGACGCGCTTCATCTTGATATTCATATGTTCTTGTTCCACATTGTAAATAATAGGAAATATCTTTCCATGAACCTCCTTTTACAACTTTTCGTTTCAGCATATCATTGTCATTATTTCGAGCAACATACTGAAAACTTGAATTCATATCATTAACAAGCGTATTGCTTGAAACATTCCAAGCGTCACTTGTCCATTCTGCAACATTGCCAGCCATATCGTAAAGTCCGTAATTATTCGGTGCAAAAGAAGCCACTTTCATCGTTGTACCACCTTGGTCGAGCGAATAAGAACCGCGCATCGGTTTGAAGTTTGCCATAAAGCAACCTTTGCCATCACGAACATAATTACCACCCCAAGGATAAAGCGCTCCCTGATAACCTCCTCTGGCAGCATATTCCCACTCTGCTTCCGTAGGCAGTCGATAATTCTGTCCCTGAATTTTGTTTGCATTGTTGAACAGTTGAGTTCGCCAATAGCAGAATGCCTGCGCCTGTTCCCAAGTTACTCCTACAACAGGGTAGCTCACAAATCCCTTATGCGAAAAATACATTTGCATGCGCGGATCGTTGTATGCGTATTGAAAATCGCGTGTCCAAGTAAGCGTATCAGGATAAATATTCACTATGCGCTGTGTTATAAGATCTTCTCGTGAACGCAAAGGACGCGTAATTGTTACATTATGAATAACTCCGTCTTCATCAACGTATGCAGTATCAATACGGACACTTGCCCCAAGATTAAAAGCTCCCGTATTGGGATTAAACCTGTTTTTGCGCAACGATGCCTGATCATAGTTAATTTGCTCGTATTTATAACGTAAAGCATTAGGGTTTAATGTTCTTCTTGACATTCCTTCTGACGGAAAATAGAGAAAACTCAACGCTTCCTTGGTAGCATCATCTGTGCTATTATAGGGTATCCTTGTTTTCCAATTTAAACGACACGTTTCTGGTGGAAGGTCAGCATTGATTTGATCACGGTCGTTGAGACGGAATTCATCCATTCCGTTCATTACCAGCGCTCTTCTAGAAAGCGAATCACGTACCCAATTTACAAAAATGTGATATTCACTATTGGTTATCTCGGTTGCGTCCATCCAAAAAGCATCAACGGTTTTTGTAATTGGCTTTTCATTGGTGGCTGCAATAGCCGACTGATCGTTAATTCCCATCAAAAATGAACCGCGTTTGATGAAAACCATTCCATAGGGAGTCGCTTCTTTAAAACTGCCTCTGGTTTCGCCAACTAATTCGCCTTTTGGATTATTACAACCAAAAATTACACTTACAATCACAATTAAAAACAAATATTTCTTCATAAGATTATTATGTTTATTTACAAAAAATATATTTTTTAGTTTTAAAATATTAAATATCAATTTTTTAAAAAAAGTAAAATAAATAACGAAATTTTTACAAAAAAATTGTTTTACAAAAATACAATTTTTTTATAATTTTAAACAATAAATTAAAAAAAAAATCATAAAATTCTAATACTCTTATGTTTAGCCCGTACTCTTTTACCTAATGAAAATTCATATTTTGCCGATATTTCGTGCGAGCCCCAACTGCTAATCGGTGAAAGCGGCACATCATACGCATATCCAACCGAAAGTCCGTCTAAAATAGTTAAACCTAAAATTATTCCAAGTGCATTTCCCCATCTGTAACTTAAACCGGCTCTGAGTTTGTCGTTATAACTAAGCAAACTCGAAATCTCAAGCTGTACAACAGTAAAATTTGTCATCACCAAAACCGACGGTGTTAATTCAAATAACGGGTTAATAAACCTATATCTGTATCCTCCTGTAAAATAGGCTGTTCCTATTATCTTATAACTATTTTTATCCGTCCAAATCACCGTAGGGCTTGTTGCGTTCAAATAAGAAACTCCAGCATAAAATTTATTTGCATCATAGAAAACTCCAATCCCTCCGTCAAAAATCGTTCCCGAAGCGCTTCCCATTTGCAAAAAAACATCTCCTTCTTTATTGTGGTAGGTTCCTATTGTCGGCATCACAATGCTATCACCATGAAAACCCGCATTTAAAAAACCTAAATCAACTCCGAAACTCAAAGTCCCCCCTGCAACTGCCTTTCTAAAAGCATATTGTAAATATATTGCTTGATAATAAAACAGCCCCGCCCTATCGTCTTTAAATTTTATTCCAACCCCTTGTTCTGCTCCGAACAATTTAAATGGAGCATTTGCTTGAAATACAGAAGTTTGTCCCGCATTTTGCGTACCAACCCAACTGATTCTATGCAAGCCCGAAAGTTGTACCATTTCATTCTCACCCACCGCTGCGGGATTGAAAGCCGAATTGTGGAACATATATTGCGTAATTGTCGGTTCTGTTTGCGCTACAACTGCAAAAAATATTGTCCAAAAAAATGCAAAAAATGCTACAACTCTTTTCATAATTTACTGTATATCAGTCAATTAATTTTATCAACAAATAAATAAAATCAATTTTTCTTTTCGCGTAAAAAATTCCACAAATTATTTTAAATGATACATAAAATTCAAATTAATATTCTTCTTCGTTGAAAAAAAAATCTTCCTTATTAGGATAATCGGGCCAAATATCTTCTATCGATTCGTAAATTTCATTTTCGTCTTCAATTTCCTGCAAATTTTCAACAACTTCAAGCGGGGCGCCAGAACGAATAGCATAATCAATCAATTCGTCTTTGGTAGCAGGCCAAGGCGCATCCTCAATTTTTGATGCCAATTCTAAAGTCCAATACATAAATTTATTACAAATAAAAAATTGTTAGAAAAATTTATATTATTAATAAATAATTTTTTCCGAGCGCAAAAATACAATTTTTTTTATAAAAAAAAAAAAATTAAAAAAAATAAAGTCATTTATAAAAAAAATCTTCAATATTTTTTTCAAAATTTAATTTTCGTGCCAAAACAAAGAAATAATCCGATAATCTGTTACTAAAAATCAATATTTTCTTATTAATTTTATTTTTTTTATTCAAAAATAAAATTTTTCTTTCCGTCCGCCGTGAAATTGTTCGGCAAATGTGAGCCATCGCACCAACTTCCGTTCCACCAGGGAGAATGAAATTTTTCAGTTTTGGCAAATCTACATTTAATCTATCAATCTCATTTTCAATACTTTGAATAAAATCATCGTCAATTTTCTCAATAAATTTTTCAGCATCAATTTTTTTGGAATCGGTTGCCAAATATGCACCAATATCAAACAAACCTTTCTGAATGTTATATAGAAACGGAATATGCTCACTTTTATTGTGCAACTTTGAAACCAACAGCCCGATAAACGAATTTAGTTCATCAATAGTACCGTAAGCATCAATGCGAGGGTCGCATTTTTCAACTCGCGTTCCGCCAATTAAATCCGTAAGCCCGCTATCGCCTTTTTTGGTGTAAATTTTCATCTGTATATATTTTTTTTAATAAAAAAACTTGTAACAATATCTAAATAATTGCTTTATAATGTTTTTTGGGTAGATTTTTATTAAAAAAAACAAACCCGATTTGAAACAAATCAACGGTAGAAACCGTCTGTTTATGGTGCTTAATTTCTTTCCACGCCCGCGTCATGTCCTTCGACATATAAATATCGTCAATTACCAAAACCGAATTTTCGTCAAGTTTAAATAAAATTTTATTAAAATATTGAATTACAGCATTATAATGATGATTTGCATCAATAAAAACAAAATCAATTTTTTCGTTAATATTATTTAATGTATCGTCGAGCGTTTTATCAATATTTCCTAAGACAATTTCTACATTATTAATTCTCAAACGATTAAAAGTTTCTTGAGCAATATTTGCTATCTCATCGCTACCTTCGAGCGAAATTATTCTGCTTTTTGAATTTGATTTTGCAAGATATGCAGTTGTAATTCCAAGCGAAGTGCCTAATTCTAAAATAGTTGCGCTTTTTGTAAAATGAGCGGCACGAAAAATCATTTGTGCAAAAGGCGGTTTTTTGAGTGCATTACGAACAATTTTACTAATCTTTTCGCTGCGATTTTTCCCCGTACCTAAATCGTTTATAAACAGCGTTTTATTATTTATTTTTAATGAATTACGCAATTTTTCAATTTCTTCAAAACAATAAAAAGGATTTTTTTCATAAATTACTTTTTGAAAAAAATCGTACATAAAAGGCGAATGAACGCCATGTCCGTAGGTATTGAAAGCGGAAAACAGAAATTTCAAATATTGAGAAAAAACATAAAACAATTTCATCAAAAAATCATTTTTTATTTAATATTTTGTTGTAAATCAATGTGTTATTTAACAATCCGAGTGCTGCATCAATATATTTATCGTTCTGCATTGAATAAATTATTTCTCCTTTTTGAAAATAATATCTGCGAATAATTTCCAAGCCCAAAAAATTCTCAATATCAGTTTTATGTGCCTGAATATCAGCATCTAAATCGGGTTTTAATTTTTTTTGCAATGCGTTAAATTCTTCCCTTGCCTGCTCGCTAATGCCATCAAATTTGGCTGCTTTTTTGAGTTCTTCAAAATATTTTTCAGAAGTATTTGTATAAGTAAAGTTATTATCTTTCAAATATTTAACAAAATCGTTAAAATTTTCATCACTTATATTAAAACTCTCTGGCGGAGCAATTGTAGGATTATTTTGCACAAAAATATTTGCATAATCAAAATATAAATTTTTAGCATAAATATAATATGCAATATTTACATTTCGCTCGTCGTTAACAAGTGAATCGGGTGTGATACCTCCGCCGTCTTTCACTTTTCTACCATTTGCAGTATAAAAAACCTTGGTTAAACTATCAGGAACATACATAATTCCGCCGTCAGAATTGCGATTGCTGTAATTAATCGCCTGAATGCAACGCCCGCTTGGAATGTAATATTTTGCTGTTGTAACCTTTAAATAGCCACCAAAACTGACTGGACGCACGCTTTGAACAAGCCCTTTGCCAAAAGTACGTTCGCCGATAACGATTCCTCTGTCGAGGTCTTGCACTGCACCGGCAATAATTTCTGAAGCAGAGGCAGTATTATTATTTGTCAAGACGGCAAGTTGAACATTTGGAAAAATTGGTTCAACGGGCGTTTTATAAATGCGATTTGCAGTCGAAAGTTTGCCCTTTGTTGTAACAACTGTTGTCCCTTTTGGCAAAAAATAACTCAAAATTGTGATTGCCTCGTTAATCAAACCACCGCCATTGTCTCTTAAATCAAGAATAACGGCTTGTAGCGGTGATTTTTCATTAATTTGGTTCAAAGCATTTTTTACTTCCAAGGCGGCGTGGTCGGTAAAATCGGAGAGTAAAATGTATGCTATATTTGGCTGTATATCAGTATAATAACTAACAGCATCCATCACAATTTTTTCGCGTAAAAATTCCTTTTCAACAGGTTTTTCTATCCCAAGCCGTTGGAGTTTGAGTTTAATAACGCTATTTGGATAACCTTTTAATTTTTCGCTCACCTGAGAAGTTGTCAAATTTTTTGTACTAATTCCATCAACAAATAAAATTATATCTCCTGCTCTGACATCATTTTTTTGAGCCGGTTTACCTTCAAACGGCTCTGCAATAAAGATTTGCCCCTGAGCATTTTGTTGGATTAATGCTCCAATGCCCGCATATTCGCCCGAAGTCATCATAGTTAAGTCATCTTCCTGACTTTCAGGAATATATATAGTGTAAGGGTCAATGTTGGCGAGCATATAATCAATACCGTTTGTAACAATTTTACCATAATCAAGGGTATCAACATAATTCAAATCAAGTTCGCGCAAAACAGAGTTAAAAATATCAAAATTGCGGCTGATGCGGGTTGTTTTTGTTTGATTAAAATCATCCTGAGCATTCGCCCCGAAAAACATTAACAAAAAGAGAATCAATAAACTAACACGAAAAATTATATTCTTCTTCATCAAAAATATTATTTTTTATTATAAAAACGCAAAAGTAATAATTTAAAACAAAAAATTAAAATTTTTTAGGATTGGAGCCTCACTTAATGCAACTAATGCCTGTCATCGCATTTTTATCCTCCGCAATCAAAAAAAAACTTTGAGATATGCAAATATCAACCCTTAGAATCCGAACATTTTATTGCCAAATTTTTAATAAAAATTTAATTTTTTTTTTTAAACACTTCGGAGTTTTTATCATTATGAAATAAAACCATTATTTTTATTCTCTTTTATTAATTTCAAATATAAAGACGTATTTATTCCCTTTTTGCTGCATCAAATATAAAAAAATATCAATAATTTTAATATTTTGTACTAATTTTGCAAAAATATTTTTATAAATAAAAGGAGAATAGTCCTGTGAGCAATTATTTTTAATTAATAAAATAGAATAATAAATATGAAAATGAATGAAAACACGGTACTGATTACCGGCGGAGCAACAGGAATAGGTTTCGCCATGGCAAAATACTACCATCGGTGTGGTAATACGGTTATTATTTGCGGGAGGCGGGAAGACAGATTAGCGCAGGCGAAAAAGGAATTACATGGACTCAATACGTTCAAATGCGATGTTACAAACTCTGAAAATCGCAAGGAATTGTTTGAGTATGTCTGCAAAAATTTTCCGCAAATGAATATTCTAATCAACAATGCGGGAATTCAGCGCGATATTGACATGACAAAAGGAACAGATGATTTCAACAGAGGCGAAAGTGAAATTATGATTAATTTTGAGTCGCCGATTTATCTATCTGCACTTTTTACTCCAATTCTTGCAAGCAAAGAAAATGCGACTATTGTAAATGTTTCGTCAGGCTTGGCTTTTATGGTGGAACGTGCTACACGATGTCCTGTCTATTGCGCCACAAAAGCGGGGCTTCATGCTTTTTCCATTGCGCAACGGATTCAACTCGCACCATTGGGAATTAGAGTTGTTGAAATTATTCCGCCAATGGTAGAATCGGAACTGAATATGGAAAGCCGTATAAAAAGAAATATGGTAAAATCGCCATATATAATGACAGCAGACGATTTTGTAGAAAAAGCGTTTGCAAAAATGGAGCAAAATGAAGAAGAAATAAATTTATATTAAATATATGGTATTGTTAAGTATTTATATATTTGTATAAAATTATGTGCTAAAATCAGTAATTTATTGGTTTTAATATAGGTTTATTTGGAAATGCAGAAATTTACCCGAAAAGTTGATGAGCTGGAAACTTATTTTGAGAAGAGGATGTATATTAAAAAAATATCAAGCGTTTGGATAGTATTCCTGATAAATTGCAAGAGAAGATTTTTGAACGTATTTTACAACGGCAGAGATAGCAAAATTAACTATCGAAGAATAAAGAGCATACATTGAGAAATTAAATTCGTATAACTCATAATTCCATTTTTATCCGAAGTTCTTCCAAAGTGTATTCTTTCCCCTGCCCTTCTCTAATACTCTGCAATCCTCTGTCAGGTATTGAGTAATATTCTTCCTTACTCGTTAGCATATCATATCGTCTTTGGTTACAAGGATAATTTTATACACCTTTTCTTTAACACGACGAATAAGAATTTTCTTACCTTTGTCTACTTTGTCATGTCTCTAAATTCCCCTATGCTTATTACTAACATACTATTGTAATTCATTTGTAACAATTTGATACAAATGTACAAAAATCCATTATAAAACCATAATTTCGTTCTATTCTACATTTGCAAATACCTAAATAAAATAATTATCTGCTTGAAATTCAAGCAGTTTGCTGTTGTCGCAGCGAATAATTCGTGCGGGAAATTTTGATGTCCAATTCAAATTGTGCGTTGCCATAATTACCGACGTTTGACTTGCGCGACAAATATTGTGCAGTAATTCAACAAGTTCTTGCCCCGTTTCACTATCAAGATTACCTGTTGGTTCGTCGGCAAGAATTAATTTTGGAGAGTTCAAAAGTGCGCGCGCAATAACAATACGCTGCTGCTCGCCACCAGAAAGTTGATGAGGCATTTTGTAGCCTTTTGCCGCCATTCCCACTTTTTCAAGAACATCTCCAATTTGCTCCTCAATATCGTTTTTGCGTTTCCAACCCGTACTCCGAAGTACAAAAGCAAGATTATCGTGGGCATTGCGGTCGGTAAGCAATTGAAAATCTTGAAAAACAATTCCCACTTTGCGGCGCAGTTGTGCAATCTGACGGTTTGATATCTTTCGCAAATTATAATCAAGAATATGAGCGCCACCGCTTTCTATTGCAAGTTCGGCATACAACGATTTGAGAAATGTGCTTTTACCACTACCTACTTTACCAAGCAGATAAACAAATTCGCCCTCAAAAATTTTTAAGTTAATATCTTCTAATACAGCAATTTTCTGATGACAAATCGTAACGTCATCGTAATCAATCAATATTATTTTTTCGTTGTCACTCATTTTTTTTATAATTTCTAAAATATAGTTGGTTTTTTACAAATTATTGTATATAAAACATTTAACTAACATTTCATTGGTTGACTCTAAACAGAATTTTGTAATTTGTAGTAATAATACCATTTGAATAGAAAAATTTAAAAATTCAATTTCACACTTCCTCTTTATTAACTTTTATAATTTCTTTGTTGGCGGTTAATAAATTCGTATTCTAATGGCTCTTTTATCAGTTCGGGTTCTGAGTTGTCGCCGGTGAATTTCCAGCACGAAACGTAGGCGTAATTGTCATCGTCTCGCAGGGCTTCTCCGTCCGGAGTTTGATATTCTTCTCGAAAATGTCCGCCGCACGATTCGTTTCGCAGCAAGCCATCTAATGCCATCAAATACCCTGTTTCAATAAAATCAGCCAAGCGCAATGCCTTATCCATTTCTACATTGGGAAATGTTTGAGTTTTAGGAACATAAACATTTGTCCAAAATTCCTGTCGAATCTCTTTTATTTTTTCCAAAGCAATTTCCAAACTTTCCTTTGTGCGCCCCATTCCTACATATTCCCACATTACGTGCCCAAGTTGACGGTGAATAGTATCAACAGAGTGCTTTCCATTAATGTTTTGTATTTTTTGAATTTTATCATCAATATTTTTTAACGCATCGAGAAATTCGGGTGCATCGGTTGAAATACGCGGAATTTGAATTTGGTCAGCCAAATAATTTTGCATAGTGTATGGCAGAACGAAATAGCCGTCAGCTAAGCCCTGCATAAGTGCAGATGCTCCGAGACGGTTAGCCCCGTGGTCTGAAAAATTTGCCTCTCCAATGCAAAAAAGCCCTTTTATTGATGTTTGCAGTTCGTAATCTACCCAAATACCGCCCATTGTATAATGGATAGCAGGATAAATCATCATTGGTGTTTTGTATGGATTTTCATCAACAATTTTCTCATACATTTGGAAAAGATTGCCGTAACGTTCGCGCACAACGTCTTCTCCAAGCCGTTCAATAGATTCTTTAAAATCAAGATAAACAGCCAAGCCCGTATTGCCCACTCCATATCCGGCATCACAACGCTCTTTTGCCGCACGTGATGCAACATCGCGCGGAACCAGATTACCAAAAGCAGGATATCTTCTTTCCAAATAATAATCGCGGTCTTCTTCCTTAATGTCTGTTGCTTTCAGTTTGCCTTGGCGAATTGCGGCTGCATCTTCAAGTTTTTTGGGTACCCATATTCTGCCGTCATTTCTTAAACTTTCGGACATCAAAGTCAGTTTCGACTGATAGTCGCCATGAACAGGAATGCATGTAGGATGAATTTGCGCAAAAGCAGGATTGGCAAACAATGCACCTTTGCGATAAATTTGCATCGCTGCAGACCCGTTGGAAGCCATAGCGTTGGTAGAAAGGAAGTAAGCATTTCCATATCCGCCGGTACCAATAACAACCGCATGTGCCGAATAACGTTCAAGTTTTCCTGTAACTAAATTTCTTACAATAATTCCTCTGGCACGTTCCACTCCGTTTTTGTCTTTTACTAAAACGACATCGAGCATTTCGCGCCGTGTGTACATTTTAACATTGCCCATCCCAATCTGACGACTGAGTGCAGAATATGCGCCGAGAAGCAATTGCTGCCCTGTTTGCCCTTTGGCGTAAAAAGTACGCGATACCTGCGCTCCACCGAAGGAACGGTTATCTAATAATCCGCCATATTCACGGGCAAAAGGAACGCCCTGTGCAACGCATTGGTCAATAATATTGTTTGAAACTTCCGCCAGACGATATACATTTGCCTCGCGAGCGCGGTAATCACCGCCTTTAATTGTGTCGTAAAACAGGCGGTACACCGAATCACCATCGTTTTGGTAGTTCTTCGCTGCATTTATTCCACCCTGAGCAGCAATTGAATGAGCGCGGCGCGGCGAATCTTGAATGCAGAAATTTAGTACTTTAAAACCAAGTTCAGCCAACGAAGCCGCCGCAGATGCTCCTGCCAAGCCCGTACCTACAACGATAATATCTAAATGGCGTTTATTGGCGGGATTGACCAACTTCTGATGTGCTTTATAATTACTCCATTTCTGTTCCAATGCCCCTTCGGGAATTTTTGCATCTTGTAGAGTTATAATTTTAGTATCGGTATTATTCATATTAAATAATTATGAATGAGAAATTTAGAACAATGTTAATATTATAAACCTAAAATATTTTTTTGGATTTATTTAATAAACAAATTTATTAATAAAAAATATACGGGAACGCTTACAAAAATCAGGCATACAATTGTCGCAACGATATTTCCGATAAATTTGACACGCGGCAACCATGTATTATTGTTAAATCCTATCGTTTGCAAAGCACTCCAAACGCCATGCGTTAGATGCAGCCACAATAAACAAATCCAAACGATATAAACGATGCAGTAAATCAGATTAGAAAAGAGGTCTTGCACGTATGAAGCCCCATCTGACGGGTCGAATATCCCTGTATGGATTCCTGTGATTTCGGCAAACTGCATTTTGTACCAAAAATTATAAAAATGTAACGCTAAAAAACACACGACAATAAATCCGAGAACAAACATATTTTTCGATGCCCACGTTACACCTTCTTGCCTTTGAGTAACAGCGTAGCGGCTCTTTCCACGTGCATTTAGATTTTGCAAGGTGAGCCAAATTGCAAATAAAATGTGAATTACAAAACCGGCAGCCAATATTGCCGTACCCGCAAGTGCATACCAGTTTGCGCCGAGAAAACCGCAGATAGCATTGTAACCCGAAGGCGAAATTATAACAACAAGATTCATAATACTGTGAAACGTGAGAAAAAGCACAAGGAAAATTCCTGAAATGCTCATCACAAGTTTGCGTCCGATAGAAGATGATTTCAGCATAAAAATTTTAACAAATTATTTATTAATGTTTTATGATTGATAATTTACTATTTCTTTAAAAAAAATGCTCAATGGTAAATAGTAATTTTGTGAATTATGTGTGCAAAAATACTATTTTGTTTTTGATTACGGAAATTTTTGTTCAATAATCCGATTTGGTAGTTTCAACCACTAAATGCAACTATTCATTTTGCAAAAGTAGGAAAAAAATTTCTTTTGGTGAATAAAAATTTAATTTTGCTCTCGGTCTATTGTTAATTTTATACTGTATCTGTTTG
>WQYU01000032.1 GCA_009781075.1 Paludibacter sp.
ATAAAATTTTCTTTGCCGAAAATTTCTATTGAATCATACTGCTGGTGCGTTTAATTGTTAATGAATTTAACTAAAATAATAGTTGCTCTTTGATATTTTGTTTGACTTGAATTTTTGGCTGTTACCATTAGCCTCCTCGTTACAAACGAGGGGCAGCAAGAGGTCAAGTAAAATGCAACTTTTGTTGTATTAACAAATATATTCAAAAAAACACATAAATTTATAGAATAATTACTGAAAATTCCAAAAAATGAATTAATTTTGCAAAATAATTTATTTTATAATAAAATATGGGAAGAGCATTTGAATATCGAAAAGCAACCAAAATGAAACGTTGGGGCAATATGGCTCGTGTTTTCACAAAATTAGGCAAACAAATCACCATCGCTGTCAAAGAAGGCGGCTCCGAAGCGGATACAAATCCGCGTTTACGTGTACTTATTCAGCAGGCAAAAAAAGAAAATATGCCCAAAGAGAATGTTGAACGCGCTATCAAAAAGGCAACTTCAAAAGATGAAAACGATTTTAAGGAAATGGTTTACGAGGGTTATGCTCCTCACGGCGTTGCGCTTGTAATTGAGACTGCAACAGATAATTCTACACGAACAGTTGCCAATATTCGCAGTTATTTTAACAAATACGGCGGCTCGCTCGGAACAAGCGGTTCGCTGCAGTTTTTGTTTGACCATAAATGCGTGTTTCACATTGCACCAAAGGCAGATGTTTCGACAGAAGACCTTGAACTTGAACTTATTGACTATGGAGTTGATGAACTTGAAAACGACGATGATGCAATTGTAATTTATGGCGATTTTGCACACTATTCTTCTATTCAAAAATATCTGGAAGAAAACAAATTTGAAATTTTTAGCGCCGAATTTGAATATATTCCTAACGACTACAAGGTTTTAACAGATGAACAAAAAGCATCGGTTACTAAACTAATTGAAAAAATTGAAGAAGACGAAGATGTGCAAAATGTCTTTTATAATATGGCGTAATAAATTTAATCTTAAATATTTTATATTTTATAATGAAAAAAACACCTTTTACAGACATTCACATTGCACTTGGAGCAAAAATGCACGAATTTGCGGGTTTCAATATGCCCATTGAATATCCAACCGGAATAATTGACGAACATCTTACTGTAAGAAATAGAGTAGGGGTGTTCGATGTTTCACACATGGGTGAATTTTGGGTTAAGGGAGAACACGCAACCGAATTTTTACAGAAAATAACTTCAAACAATGTAGCAGCCCTTTCGCCTGGGAAAATCCAATACACTTGTTTCCCAAACGGCAAAGGCGGTATTGTAGATGATTTGCTTTGCTATTGTTTTGAAAATCAAAAATATATGCTTGTTGTAAATGCAGGAAATATTGAAAAAGACTGGGAGTGGTGCAATCGGCATAATACCGAAGGAGCAATTTTAGAAAATTCATCTGACAACATTGCCCAACTTGCCGTTCAAGGTTCCAAAGCAACAGAACTTTTACAAACTTTAACCGACATAAATCTTTCTGAGATAGAATATTACAATTTTGTTGTCGGACGATTTGCCAATGTTGATAATGTAATTATTTCAAATACGGGCTACACAGGCGCCGGCGGTTTTGAATTATATTTTTATCCGGAAAATGCGCAAAAAATTTGGGATGCACTTTTTGAGGCAGGAAAAAACTTTGGATTGAAACCTATCGGGCTTGGCGCAAGAGATACTTTGCGGCTTGAGGCAGGATTTTGCCTGTATGGAAATGATATTGACGACAGCCATTCGCCTATTGAGGCAGGACTTGGATGGATTACCAAATTTGTTGATAATAAGAACTTTATTGACCGTCCGCTGCTTGAAAAACAGAAGAATGAAGGTACTGCTCGCCGTTTAGTTAAGTTTGTTCTTATTGAGCGCGGGATTCCACGTTACGGATATGAAATTTTCAATGAAGATGGACAAAGAATTGGTGAAGTTACCAGCGGAATGATGTTGCCGCAAACAAAACAGGGAATCGGAATGGGTTATGTGTTAAGCGATTATGTAAAAATCGGAACAAAAATTCAAATCGGAATACGCGACAAGAAAATTACTGCCGAAATTGTGAAAGGCTTTATGTAAAACGCTACGAATATTTTGACAAAGAAAAACCGTAGCATGTGTAATAATCAATGTGTTACGGTTTTTTTATTTTTTCATCGGAGCGTCAGCCCTGCAAGCACAAGAATTACCATCAGTAAAATATTTACCAAATTTATCGGTAGCATATACTTCCATTCAAGGTTCAGTAGTTGGTCAATACGCAGACGGGGGAACGACCACCGTATCCACAAACTGAAGAAAATCAACATACCTGTTTTTCCAAAAAACCATACATAACTTGGAATATAGTTCATAACTTGATTAAAACTATCCCAGCCGCTGACTTGAATTGGCATCCAACCGCCCAGAAATACCGTTGTGCCTATTGCTGCAATTATAAACATATTCATATATTCGGCAAGGTAGTAGAACCCGAAAGCAATGCCGGAATATTCGGTGTGATAGCCGGCTGTCAGTTCAGATTCTGCTTCAGGTACGTCAAACGGACCTCGATTGGTTTCTGCATGTCCTGCAATAAGATAAATCATAAAGGCAATAATCGACGAGATATGCCCGTTGAAAACATTCCACACATATCGTTGTTCTTCAACCATTTGCGACAGTTGCATAGTACCTGTCATTACCACAATTGTCATCAGGGCAAAACCTGCCGAAAGTTCGTAACTGATAAATTGCGCTCCGCTTCGCATAGCGCCCACCATTGAATACTTGTTATTGCTCGCCCATCCTGCAAGTAACACACCAACAATTCCGAGCGATGAGACTGCTGTAACGTAAAACACACCGATGTTAAAATCTATAGCGTGAAGCCCTTTACCAAACGGAATTGCCCCAAAAGCCAGCATCGATGCCGAAATCATAAAAATCGGCGCTGCAACAAACAGAAACATATCAACGCGATTAAGTTTTATAATTTCTTTCAAAAGGATTTTAATTACATCAGCAGGCACTTGCAGTAAACCCCATTTACCCAAGCGGTTCGGTCCGATACGCGCCTGAAAAAAACCTGATATTTTGCGTTCAATATAAATCAGAGCCATCGCAAGAACAGAATACGCAGCAAGCAAAGATACTGCAATAAGTACACATTCAACAAGTATTACACCCCATTGAGGCATTATGGATTTAAGCCACAAATCAAACGTAGATAACAATTCCGATATTTCAAAAGGTTGAGAATATATCATTTTTTCATTTATAAATTATTTAAAAAAAATATATTTAGGGTTGCAAAAATAATTAATTTTTTATTATTAAAAAAATTACTTCACAAGAGTTCCTATCATCTCGCCACACACTGTTTTTTTAAGATTCCCAAAAGTATCCATATTAAAAACATAAACAGGCATATTGTTTTCTTTACACATTGTTGTTGCGGTGAGATCCATAACTTTGAGATTTTTTTCATACATTTGGTCGAAAGATATTTCACTGAATTTTACGGCATTAGCGTCTTTTTCAGGGTCGGCTGTATAAACTCCATCTACTCTTGTTCCTTTGAACAAAATATCTGCTTTGATTTCAACGGCACGCAGAGCAGCGCCGCTGTCGGTTGTAAAATACGGATTTCCCGTACCACAAGCCATAATTACAACTTCCTCATTTTCAAGTCGTTGTATTGCTTTCTGTTTTGAATAAAATTCGCCAATCGGCTCCATACGTATTGCCGTCAGCACACTTGAATTGACACCCTTTTGTAGCAATGTCTGATTAAGTGCAAGCGAATTAATAACTGTTGCAAGCATTCCCATATTATCGCCTGTGATGCGGTCGAAGCCGCTTGCTGCACCACTCAAGCCGCGAAAAATATTTCCACCGCCAATCACAATACCAACCTGCACGCCCATTTTTACAAGTTCGGCAATTTGCACCGCATAATCTTCAAGACGTTGTCGGTCAATGCCATAGTTGTTGTTGCCCATTAGCGACTCGCCACTTAATTTTAGCAAAATTCTTTTATATTTCATATAATAATATTTCAAAATTTACTGATTTCAATTTTTTTAACTTTTTATTTTTAATCATTTATTAATATTATTTGCAAAAATTTTTTGCATATTAACCTGAGTTTTGGATAAGAAAAATAAAAAAATTGCATAATTGAATAATTTTTGTTATTTTTATAGTTGAAAATCAAATATTTAAACTAAATTTTAAACTATGTAACCATTGACAAAATTATTTAAATTTTTTGTATTACCGATAACTTCTACAAAAATTTTCTGCTGAAATGATAAAATAGTCAAAATTATCATCCAAAGGAGAATTGCTATCTTTTTGTCTCACGTCAGACAATATTGACGACCGCAACCAGAAAACGCTACATTTTCTAACCAAAAAACTCTTTGTCAAAAATATCAAATTCTCCAAAATACCCAAAAGCAAATTTGAAAATTCATCAACTTACAATTTAATTTGTCGTAATGGCTTTGTTTGAGTTCAATTTTATGGTTGAAACGAACCAAAACAACACTTTGTTTATACTAATTTTCTCTATTTCTGCAACATCTCTAATGCCAACGCCGCGAACAAGCATTTGTAATATTCTTTCATTGAGTTCAGAATGGCAACCTTTGTAACACAAGGCGTGGTTGCCGAAGAACTGTCGTTCGCAATTTTTGCGCAAAAAATTTGCTTTTTGTACAATGTTATTACCATTTTTCGTTATCTTTGCACTTTGGCAATCAGGGCAGTAAAGGGTGATTTTTATTGTCATATTACAAAAATACAACTTTATGTCCTGATTACCAAATCTTTATAACAGCATATTTTTTAAAGCACTGCCAAAATTTTTAATAATTTTGCACTATCATGAACACGATAATCACAACTACAGATGATGGCTCGCCTACGCTGTATGTTCCTGAAATTCAAGAACATTATCATTCAACTTTTGGAGCGCTACAAGAATCCGAACATATTTTTATAAATGCAGGACTTAGGAATTGTAATAAAAAAGAAATTACGGTTTTTGAAGTCGGGTTAGGTACGGGACTAAATGCTTTACTGACTCTGATTGAAGCCGAAAAATCTTCACAAATTGTTGACTACAAAACGATTGAGTTTTTCCCTTTAGAAAACGACATTATAGAAAATTTATGTTTTTTTGAAAATAATATTTATCAAAATTATTTCCAAAAAATACACCAAAGTCCTTGGAATGAGCAAATTAAGATTGCAGATTTTTTCTATTTAACAAAAATTAATGCAGACTTCGCAACATACGAGTGTAATTTTGGTTTTGATGTGTGTTATTTTGATGCTTTTTCTCCGGAAAAACAGCCGGAAATGTGGCAACCATCGCGTTTTGATATGCTGTATCGCGCTGCAAATCAACATTCTACGCTTACTACTTATTGTGCCAAAGGGCAAGTGCGCCGCAATTTGCAAACAGCAGGATTCGCCATTGAGCGACTGAAAGGAGCAAAAGGGAAACGAGAATTTTTGCGGGCAACAAAATATTAATTGTTGTGATAAATTAATAACTTTGCACTTAATAATTTTTCAAAAATGAAAAAAATAAATGATTGGAAAGACAATTTGGGAATTATTTATTCAACAAATCCTAATTTTTCAAAAAAAACAGAAGAAAGTGAGCAGACGCCTGTCCCTGCCGAAAAAATTTTTTTGAGAATTGAGTTGGACAAGCGGAATGGCAAAGTAGCAACAATAGTAAGCGGTTTTACAGGTACGGAAACGCAATTGAAAGAACTTTCCAAAGTGTTGAAAGTCAAATGTAGTACTGGTGGGTCGCAGCGCGATGATGAAATTTTGATTCAGGGTGATTTCAGAATAAAAATTGCCGAAATTGTTACCAACCTCGGCTATAAAATAAAGAGAATTGGTTTTTGAAAAATTATGTTTTTTACTATAAAACCCTTGCAGATTGCGGTCTTGCCTAACAATGATAAATGTTAATAGTGGAAAACACAACTCAAAATGGAGATAATATAAAAAATATTAAACCGAATAAGATGCCAATATTTTCTCATTTTTTCGTTGAAAAATATTATTTTTGCAAAATTTTTTTAGAATAATAAAATATTATAAATCTTATATTTATGAATAAAATAATCGAATGTGTTCCGAATTTTAGCGAGGGGCGTGATATAAAGAAAATCGAACAGATTGCAGAGGTTTTTCGCTCAAAAGAAGGTGTAAAACTGCTTGATTACAGCGCAGACAAAGACCATAATCGTATGGTTGTAACAGCGGTTGGCGAGCCAACGGCAATGTACCATACTCTTATTGAGGCAATTGGCTTGGCTGTGAAACTGATTGACTTGCGCACACACCAAGGGCAACATCCGCGCATGGGTGCTGTTGATGTTGTGCCGTTTATTCCGATTAAAAATGTTACTATGGAAGAGGCGATTGCCTTGTCGAAAGACCTTGCGCGTGTCGTTTGGGAAAAGTTTTCGCTGCCTGTTTTTCTATACGAAAAATCGGCTTCTGCTCCTCATCGCGAAAATCTTGCTGCTATCCGCAAAGGCGAATTTGAAGGTTTAAAAGAAAAGATGCAGCAGAGCGAATGGCATCCAGATTTTGGCACAAATGCGCCTCACGAATCGGCAGGAGCAGTTGTTATCGGTGCAAGGATGCCGCTGGTTGCATATAACGTAAATTTGAACACAAATAATATAGAAATTGCAGATGCCATTGCAAAAAAAGTTCGTTTTGTTGGTGGTGGACTTCGTTTTTGCAAAGCCATAGGCGTAGAACTCAAAGAAAGGAACATTGTTCAGGTGTCGATGAACTTAACCGATTACACCAAAACGGCGATTTATCGCGCTCACGAGATGGTACGAATGGAGGCTCGGCGTTATGGCGTTGGTGTGGTTGGAGCGGAAGTAATTGGAATGATACCAATGCAGGCGCTTGTCGACAGTGCGGTATATTATCTCGGAATTGAAGATTTTTCTGCTAATCAAATTCTTGAAAACCGCCTTATGGAATAATAATGTCATTAAAATTTTATCATATTATTCTGATTCTCTCCGTTGTAATTGGCGGATTGATATATGTTTTGCATTTATTTGGACTTGTAACCGCTGCAAACGAAGTTTATGCGCGATTTGTAGCAATGGGAGTTTTTATTGCATCCGCAGGAATTTTGGGAATTGGAAAAATTAAAAATCATCATTTCTCAAAGAATGATTTTTACAAAAATAATACGCTGATAATCATATCGTTGATACTGCTTTTAAGTTCGTTATTTATATATGAAAAAATAAGTTATTATTTAATCGGATTTTTTGCTTTTGCGGTTTTATTGCGTTTTATTTACACAAAGAAATTTTATTTTCCGCCAAAATTTTTCTATTTTATCATTCTGTATGGGCTTCTGATGTTGTTCGGCACTATCGGTACAAGGCATGGCTTTCATTTCCCTGACAAAATATTAAGTTTTTTCGTTTTGCCTTTGGCTTTTTGTTGCTTTCGTTTGTCGAAAAAATCGTTGTTATTCGTATGCGAAATATTTGTTAAAATGGGAATAATTTTTTTAGCAATCAGCATATTATATTGGTGGTTCAATTTCCTGCATCTCCATGCCGATTTTACAAATTGGATTTTTGGGAAATCCAATTATTCGGCACATATGTTCGGATGGCTCAAGCAAGCAAAAATTATGCTCTCCTATCAAAGTAACGATATTACGGTTTTACAAAATTTTCCTTATTTCAATGCCTATTTTTTCGTTACCACCTGGTCGCATCATTTGCATCCTACGGCTAATGCTCTGGTAATTTTGGGCGGATTAATTGCCTGTTTTTTCCTTTTCTTTAAAAAAAATGTTTCTGTTTCAAAATGGGATATGATGCTTTATGTTGCTTTCGGTTTGTTCGTAATTTTATTACAGCAAAGCAGAATAGGACTTGTCGGATTTGCGGTAACAGTTAGCATTGCATTTTTTTATTATTTTAAAATAAAAACAAAATATTTCAAAATATTTCTGGTAATTTACATACTGACAGCAACAGCGAGTTTGGTTGTTTTCAATCATAAAGTCGAAAATTTTATCAACGATGATATTAGAAGTACCTATCGCCGGATTGGAATAAGTTATATAAAGGAACATTTTTGGTGGGGTTGCGGATTTGAGCAGCAACAATTTGTGTTGAATCAACAGGCGGAAAAAATAAAAGATACTTTGCCCGATGCGGTATATTCTCGAATAAATCTGCCGATACAACATGTACACAATCAATTTTTGGGAGATATGGTGCAGTACGGAATTTGGGGATTAATTGCACTATTGGCTTTTCTTGTTTCTATGGCTTATTATGCAATAAAAAATAAAAGTTACCTTTTGCAATCTTTTCTCTGTTTTATTTTCTGTTTTATGCTAATAGAAGAGGGAGAATTTATTGTTATGCTAATTCTAATAATG
The DNA here is from genome assembly GCA_009781075.1 of Paludibacter sp. Classification (GTDB taxonomy): domain Bacteria; phylum Bacteroidota; class Bacteroidia; order Bacteroidales; family Paludibacteraceae; genus WRGS01. The sequence goes on from WQYU01000032.1 coordinate 8,490, forward strand.
TTTTTTACCGCAATAAGTGAAAATAAAAATAAGTTAAATAAAATATATAAAAATTAAAATGAAAGAATTTGTAGAACAACTGCTTCCATACGAACGCAATCTGTTTTTTTTTCTCAACGGAAGCGATTCGGTTTTGTTGGATAAAATAATGTACACATTGAGTATGAGCAAAGTGTGGATTCCGCTTTATGCGTTTGCCTTATTTATGTTTTTTTATAAAAAGCGGTGGAAAGAGGCATTGGTTGTAGCGCTTGCATTTATTTTGACTTTTGCCTTGTGTGATCAGATTTCCTCCTCGTTGATAAAACCTATTTTCGAGCGTGTGCGTCCGGGCAATCATCCTGATTTTAAAGACCTTGTTAAACTTGTAAACGGTTATCGAGGAGGCGGTTACGGCTTCATTTCAGGGCATGCAACAAACTGCTTCGGCTTTGCGGTAATGTTGTCGCTTGTGTTTAGAAATCGGTGGGTAACCTTTGTGTCACTAATTTGGGCAACAGCAATCAGTTACTCGCGAATTTATTTAGGTATGCACTTCGTTACCGATGTTGTCGGTGGAATAATTGTCGGCACGTTAGTTGCCGTTGCCGTATATGCACTGCTTATTTTTATTCATAAAAAAATATTTAAGCCCAAAGAAAAAATACGAATTTATTCCCCTCAGCAGGGCAAAATTTTATGGATAGGTTATGCAATTATTTTCATAATGGTAGTTCTTTACGGGGTGATTTTTAAATAATTGTTTGATATTCTTTTTCTTAAAAAAATATTTTATTACCAATCATCCGTAAAACGAGCGTAATTTTTGGCGCGTTTTTCGATTTGGGGCAAACCAAGTTGCCATTCGATATAATATCCTCATAATTGTATAAGCAACAATATTTTGAGGATTTTTTCTGTCTGTCAAGCCGCGTAAATACCTGAATCCTCCATATTTGGGGTTGCTTTTGTTGCGGCTGATAATTTTAATCAAATTTGTGAATCCCTGTCTTCCCATTTTTTTTAACAATCTTTCAGGGAAACCGTACGCAATGCCTGCCAACAGGTAATTATGTTTAGCCATATAAGCATTCAGGTGCGATTCATCGTCAATGCGGGCGGTGATACCATTATCAAGGTCTTTTTGAATGTTTTCCTTCAGAACCGCACACATTTCCAGAAACGCTTCACTTGTACCGCCATTGAACGCACCACATACATAATGCTTGCCACTACCCAAAGGAACACAGGCTGTGGATTCTTTGCGTCGCTCAAATGGCAGTTCATCAGGATTAACATATTTGTCGGATAATACAATAGGATGTGCTCCTGCAACCAAGCCGTCGTTCCACTGCTGTGGAGCAATTTCGTTAAGGTCTGTCGGGTTGTAAAACTTCATGTTGGCGTTGAAGAAAAAAACGTATTCGCATTTTGAGATTTCTTCCTTTTTATTTAAAAAAAATTCATAACGCATCAGCGTATCGTAGGGCCAGCCACGCCTTTCGGTGTGAATTAGCGTAACATTGTCTCTATCGCCATATTCCAATTCTTCTTTTGGACAATCTGACCAGATAAAATAATATTTATCACACGAAAGAAGCATCTGCTCGCACGACTCAAAAAATTCTTTCCAAAAAACTACATAACGTCCAAGCGCAATGTAGAGTATTGCAACTTTTTTCATATTATATTAAAAAAAAATTATAAAATTCCCCATCTCTTTCTCAATTTGGTTCTGAATGCAACTCTTTTATGGCGATTGTAAATAAAACAAGCCAAAAACTTTACAATTTTATGCAGCAAGTTTACCTGAAATTCGCTTTTTCCACCATATCTTTCCAACCTGAGCGCCTCAAGTTTTTTCGCCTGTAAAAGGTATTCTTCCCACGCTTCTTTGTCGAACTCCAAGTCGTTTGGCGAATACTTAAATCCATTATCGTCAAAAAAACGTTTCATATTATCATTTACTCCAATTATTTGTGCCTTATTTTCACCATGTCGTGTTTTATATTTTTCAATTGAAGCGTCAATATAGGTTAAATGAAGTTTTTTTGCTTCGGTAATCAGGTATTGAGTGCCGCAGTTTCCATCTTTTATTTTATTCCTTCTTATTTGGTAAACATTACCACCTTCGTACATAAAAAGCGCTAAATGCAGTGCCGTTCCTGCACATCCTGCCAATGATTTGCAATTTTTCATCAATGCAATCTGTTCTTCCAGCGGAAGTTGTTCCGGATAAACGATATGATAACCGTTTTTTTTAAAAATACTTTGTACTTTTTCTTCACCATAGACCTTACGCTGCTTTAATCCTGCACGTGAAACATAAATTTTTTCAAAATCGTATTCTTTTTTAACATTTTCGGCAATTTTTGCATATATTTCTCCAAATTCTATTGACGAATACCTGACTAATTTGAATGCACTTTCGGGAACATAAACATTTCTGAATTTTGAAGTTTTGTCTAAAATAATAAAATTCTCCGAAGGTATTCCCAAAAGATACGCCAATTTAGTAACAAAATTAGGAACAGGATTAAACCTCATATCGTTCACTATGACAAATTTCATAGTTTTATATTTCTCGTTTAAGAAAGCATAAGAACGAGTCCAATGCTCTAAAATGTAATGTCCGAATGCATCATCTACATTGCCCAAATAAACAGCATCATAATCAAAGTAAGGTATATTTTCCAAAACAACATTATCAGGTATCAGTTGACCTTTTCCACGGGTTTGTAAAGATTGTTCTACAAAAATTCCATTTGGCGCGAAAACTCCAAAACACTGCACTTTTTCTGCAATAACTATCATACCGCCGGCAATACAATCGATTGTTAATCCGGATTTTACATACCGTATATTTACCAAATCCATTATGTATTTTGTAATACTTTTTGATGCGTAAATTTCAGGGATAGATTTATTTTGAGCAGTATTTTTCATTTTCTTAAATGATTTTATTTATCGTTTTCAATCCTTTCTTTTATAACAGGATATTTCACGAGAATATTTTTAAAAGTAATATAATTTATATCCTCCCCTCCTTCAGTATTTATTATCCTGAGAGATATTTCGTTAGGTTTGTTTAAATCGCCCTGCTTGGGTTTTGAAAAAGGAACAGGGGCAATTTTCGTTCCGTTGGCAACAGCCGCCGCCCAAAACCAAATATCATCAACGGTAGGAGCCACTTCCATAAATATCTTAGAATCCAACATTTGAGGTTTCAAACAATTGGGAGGATACAAAACGCCGCCTACGCCCGTTTGCAAATTAACAAATCGCGGACGTAAAGTTTTTATAAAATACCTGTATTTGCTATATATTTTCCATTGACTATAAGGCGCATCAATTTTCAAATGTCGTACACGATGAGCGACTATCGCTTGAGGATATTTTTTATGCAATCGCAGTAAATCTTTTAACATATCTTTATTATACGCAATATCATCATCAATTGTTACTATTATATCGTCAGGAAAATCTTTCAAAGCAGGAATAAGTTTGGTGTAGGAACGGATATTTTCTTCATAAAATTTGACTTCAAATAAAGGATTTTCTTTTATCAAAGTCGTCAATTCCGACGGTAGTTTACCATCAGGGAATTGCGAAGCCGTCAGGTACAAAATTAATTTGTCCGGTTTAACCGAGCCGTCCAATACCGACCGAGCCGCCAAGACCGCAAATTGTATTGCAGCAGGGAAAGAGGTATAAGACACAATAATCCGCCTATCTTTTGTCATATTTTTATCTTTTTTTATTAACAATTACATTGGCAAACAAGCCGACAGGTAATTACATATTCAATTTTTTTTTCGCTGTAAAAATAATGAAAATTTTGAAAAACAAAAAAATATTCAACAATTATTTTTAAGATAAAAAATTCATTATCTTTGCAGAAATTTAAACTATATAATATGGAAACATCAACTTTATATTCACCATTTAACGCTGTACAACGGCTTTTGTTACAGACATTTGCGCATATTAAAAGTGAAGAAAATTTACAGGAATTAAAGTCGGTTTTGCTTGATTTTTATCAAACAAAATTAGATAAAGAGACAGATAAATGGTGGAAAGAAAATAATATGACCACAGAAAAATTTGAAGAACTTTGTAATAATGCACATTAACAAATATTGCGCATAATGAAAATTGTACTTGACACAAATTGTCTTTTAAGAATTTTACCAAAAAATGCAGAATATCGCTGTTTATGGGACAAATTTTTGATTGGTAAATTTACATTGTGCTATACGAATGAAGTATTGCAGGAATATGAAGAGGTTTTATCACGTTTTTATTCACCGAAAATTTCTGAATTGGCAGTTGGAACATTGATTAAATCTGACAATTCTATCCAAATAACACCTGATTTTAAATGGAACTTAATTACCGCTGACCCTGATGATAATAAATTTGTTGATTGTGCTTTAAATGCAGGTGTAGATTATCTTGTAACCAATGACAAACATTTTAATATTTTAAAAAAAATTGATTTTCCGCAAATAAAAGTTGTTGATATAGAAACATTTAGACAAATAATAATGCACAACTTTACCTATAATCAATAATCTTTATTTCTTTATTTATCGGTGATGTATTATATAATTCACATAAGTAGTTAGATATATTTATTTTGTAAGTTATTGATAATAAGATATTTATACCCATTATAATGTGTAATTATATTAAAAGTATGCTAATTTTAAACAAATGTCACCCTGCAATCTTCTTAAAAACAGCAGAGGCGCAACCTTTAGCGTCTCTGCGATTCTTGGCACAACAAGTTTTCTTAACTTGTGCTAAACAGAGATAGGCATATCTATTGTTTTAATATTTGATTTATTTCGCTTTCACTCAAACCTGTTGCCTCGCACACTTCCTTCTTTGACATACCTTTTACCAACAGATTTTTGGCGATGATTACGGCTTTTTTATGTTCACCGATTGCTGTACCACCTCTGCAATCCTTCTGCTAAGTTAAATCATTTTGGGGTCGAGATAATGTGCCATATTGTTTAATTCTTAAATTTTATACTGCAAAGATAGTAATTTTTTACAAAATACAAAAACTTTGCTTTGCAGTAAAAATCATTTGAAAAAACGCTAATTCGTTTTTTCTAAAACTCCTATTTCCCCTCATTTTCTTTGTCTTTTACCGCTATCTGTTCAAATTTATTTTCCATATTATTGTAATAATATGCAGTTCAAAAGTAATATATTTTTATATTTTATGCAATGCACTGCACAAATTATTGTTATTTGAATGAAATTATTTCTGTAATAAATTAGTTGTGTGAGTATTAAAAAACACAAAAGCGGTAGAAATGAAATCCGGCAAAACTGGTTAAATCTTTTTTTGAGTCGCTATTTTTGCCTGTAAAGGCAATATTTTCATAACCGCAGGTAAGGCGATAGCCTCAACCTGCGGACAAAAATGAACAAACATCTGCCTGTAAGGCAGTACAAAGCGATGATAAAAGTACTGCCCTTCGGGCAGAATTGAGTAGTTTATTTACCGCAGGTCGTTGACACTGCGGTTATGAAAATTAAGCCCATTCGGGCTAAAAAAAATCTGCGTTTTTATGTTGATAAAAAAATAGCGCCTCAAAAAAGATTTAACCGCAAAACTGCGGGGCGTAAATTCTTAAAAGTTACATTTTGTTACATTTTAATGTTTGCAAAAAATATCCTTTAAAAAATTTTTCTATGAACTCAATTTTTTTACTAAAAATTCCATAAACAGCAGACCCTGACCCCGACATTGCCGCATAAATTGCACCACAATCGTATAGTTGTTGTTTGATTGCTGCAATTTGAGGAAATTTTGCAAAAACCGATTTTTCAAAATCATTGAAAATTAACTCTTTCCACCTGTCTATCGGTTCGTAAATCGCTTTTAACAGCGAAAATTCAGGCTTTTTAGGAATTATTGCCGCATATTCTTCTGCGGTAGCAATATGAATATCCGGTTTTACAATTACAATATAATATCCCTGTAATGAGATATTTACAGAAGAAAAAACATTACCCGTTCCTTCGGCAAAAACCGTTTTATTACGGACAAAAAAAGTGCAATCTGCCCCAAGTTGAGCAGCATAAGATTCAAGTTTTTCGTCCGAAATGCGCAAATCAAATAAATTATTAATTCCCTTTAACATAAATGCGGCATCTGCGGAGCCACCGCCAAGCCCGGCGCCGGTCGGAATGTTTTTCGTAAGTTTGATATTCAACGCAGGAATTGAAAAATCTTTTTGCAACAATCGCAATGCTTTGATTACCAAATTATCTTCGGTATTGCCTTCAATTTTATTTCCAAAAACAGAAAAAGAAAAATCGTTTTTGTCATTTGTTTTTTCTATCTGCAAAATGTCTGTGAGCGATACGGGGAAAAAGACTGTCTCTATATTGTGATATCCGTCAGTACGTTTTTTAATAACATTAAGACCAATATTTATTTTACAATTAGGAAAAAAAATCATAAATGTTTTGTGTGAATTGTTAAATTTGTGCAAAATTACAAAAATATTTATTTTTTTTGAATAACGTATTTTGAATTATTGTATTTTTGCAAGTTATTTGATTTTGAATATCTACTTTAATAAAATATATGAAAAAACTAATATTTATTTTACCTTGTTTGCTTTTTGCAAACGTTGGTTTATTTGCAGTTCCAGCCATTCCTACGCCCATTGATAAAACTCAACCGGACGGCACTATATTGACAATGCTACTGCACGGAGATGAATTTTTTAGTTACCAAACTACTTTAGATGGTTTTCTGATAACTGAAAATGAACATGGCGCCTTTGTTTATGCAACGGTATCACAAACAGGCGACTTGCAGCCCACCGAGCGTATTGCCCGTAACGAAAATGCAAGAACAGCAGACGATATTAGTTTTTTGCGGTCTTTGAATGTTGATGATGACATCAACCGTTTGTACACTGCTGCCAATGCAAAGCAGGCGCAGCGAGAGGAAGCAATGAAAGGAATGGCTCCACCATTACGCTTCCCAACAGCCGGAATGCCAAAAACAATTATTATTCTTGTTAATTTTTCGGATAAAAGTTTTGTAACTCCCAATGCACAAACGGCTTTTACTAACCTGAGCAATCAACAAGGATATAGTGTAAATGGAGCAACAGGCTCTGTCAGAGATTGGTTTAAGGCAAATTCTTTCGGACAATTTTCACCGGAATTTGATGTTTTTGGTCCTTATACTTTGCCAAATGATATGAATTATTATGGGGAGCAGGCAACTTATGGTTCATTCAGCACAACTCATGATGCTCGCCCTGCACAAATGATTTTAGATGCCTGCACTTTGGCACATAATGACGGCGTTGATTTTTCCAATTATGATGAGGATAATAACGGACAAATAGATAATGTATTTGTTGTTTTTGCAGGATATAATCAGGCAGAAGGCGCACCAACAAATACTATTTGGCCCCACAGGTGGTATGTTACTTCGAGCAACACTACAGGGAATAGAGTTTTTGACGGCAAAACGCTCTATGGCTACTCCTGTACTTCGGAACTAAGAGGTACTTCCGGCACTACAATGGCTGCAATCGGCACTTTTTGCCACGAATTCGGACATGTACTCGGATTGCCCGATTATTATAACACCAGTACAGGTGGATATGTATTAAAAGATTGGAGCGCTATGGACCATGGAAATTATTGCAACAACAGCCGAACTCCGCCGCTATATTCTGCATACGACCGCTTTTTCCTCGGATGGCTCACGCCCGAACAATATACAGGTGGATATAAAACTATATATCCGCTTTCACAATCGGGAACACCCGGCTCAGAAAATCAGGCTTATATTGTGGCAGCAAGCACTCATAATCTTAATGGCAAAAGTCCGAGTCCATCAGAATTTTTCATAATAGAATATAGAGAAAAAACAGGCTGGGATGCCTATTTAGGAAATAATACAACTTCCAGTAACACGACTGCTACAAGTGGTTTGCTTGTTTGGCATATTGATTATTATTCAAGCGTATGGAGTAACAACAGGCCAAATGTGCCTAGTACTAATGGGATAGGACATTGGTGTGTCTATATTCAACCAACTGACGGTACTTCTACAACAACTCCGGGAAACGCCTTTACAAGCGGCTCATTTACGCCGAAACTTTGGAACGGTACAAGTTTATCAACCATCATTTCTAATATAACAAAGGTTGGTTCTTCATACATGACCTTTGGAATTACCTCGGCTCCAAGCAACGATAATTGTTCCGGCGCTGAGAATCTTGAATGTGGAACACAGGTACAAGGCACACTTACAGGCGCTTCCCCAACATCAAGCCCTACCTATGTTATAGACCCAACCAAAAATGACGTATTTTATTCTTTTACGGCTGATTTGACAGGAACATATACTGTTACCCTTACTGATTTTATCAATGATAAGGATATATTGTTGTATTCAGATTGCAGCAGTACAACAGATTTGGCAAGTTCAAGGACTAACCTTACAACTGAAACTTTCTCGTATAATTGTACAGCGGGTAATACATATTACATCAGAGTACTTGATTATACCGGTTCCGGCAGCACTTTTAATATTTTGCTTAGTTGTCCTGCAATACCAACTTGTGCAACTCTTACCGCACCCGCAAACGCAGCGACAAATGTTCTACCTTCAGGCACAAATTTGACTTGGAATGCAGTTACAGGCGCTACGGGATACAAGGTTTATTTTGGCACAAGTTCATCACTTACTACTCCGGTTACAACTCAAACTGCAACAACTTATCCTACAGGTACACTATCTCCAAATACAACATATTATTGGAAAATAATACCTAATAATGCACTGGGAGATGCTTCAGGTTGTGAAGTAAGGAGTTTTACAACAATATGTCAGACCTACAATACTCCGGAAGAAGTTACCGTTTGTAGCGGAGGAAGTCATACCTGTCCCGATGGTACGGTGTTGACAAACCTTACCACTGCCACTTCTCACACAAATAATCTGCATTCTGTTTATGGCTGCGACAGCGTTGTTGTTACAAATATCAGTATTACCTCAGCAAATCTATCACTGACAAAAGAAGAAAATGTTCTTACTGCCAATCAGTCTGGGGCAGCATATCAATGGTACAAAGGTTGTACCGAGAATCCGCCGATGACACCTATTGAAGATGCCACCGAGCAAAGTTACACTGTAACTGAAACAGCATATTATTCTGTAGAAATAAGTTACGAGGGTTGCTCATTTTATTCCGAGTGCATATATGTACCGGTTACAGGTAATGATGTTGTAACTAATAATGAAATAATACTTTATCCTAATCCTGCAACAAATAAATTGTTTGTAATTGTAAATTCTCATACAACAATTCATAAGGCTCAAATAGTTGATATTACAGGAAAAACAATTGCAGAAGATTGCCAATTGTTGTCCGATAATTCGATAGATATTTCTGCTTTGTCGCAGGGTGTTTATTTTATAAAAATAGAAACAGATAAAGGTTTTATTGTTGATAAATTTATAAAAAATTAATGTCTGTGTAAAATGATTCTAAAGTTTTTTTATAATAATAAATTTTAATATATGAAAAAGTTTCTATTATTGATTCTAATTTGTTTGCTTTTTGCAAACGTTGGTTTATTTGCAGTTCCTGCAATTCCTACGCCCATTGAGGTAACTCAACCGGACGGTACAACACTCACTATTCGTTTGAATGGGGATGAAAAGTTTCATTATACCACCACCGAAGATGGTTATATGATTACACAAAATCAACAGAATTTTTACGTTTATGCAACGGTATCACAAGCAGGCGAATTGCAGCCCACAGCGCGTATTGCCCGCAATGAAAACGCAAGGAATTCTGACGATTTTGCTTTTTTAAGAACGCTTAACACTTCAGATGATATTTTGCGTTTGCAAAACGCTGCAAATACAGCCAATATAATGCAAGGGACACCACCGGCGCTTGTACCATCATTGACATCGCCGCCGCAACAGGCATTCGTAGGTTCTATGCATTTATTGGTTATTCTTGTAAATTTTACGGACGTAACCTATCAATATCCACAGAGCAACTTTGTCAATATGACAAACCTGCCCGGATACAATTACAATGGAGCGAGCGGTTCTGTTAGCGATTATTTTGTTACAAGTTCTTACGGAAAATTTAATCCGACTTTTGACGTTGTAGGACCTTATACATTAAGTCATCCGGAGTCCTATTACGGAAGGTATTATGGCACTGCGTCTCCGCCAAGCGGCTATTCCAATGGTCCGGGTATGATAATAGATGCCTGTACTGCGGCTCATAATGCGGGCATAAATTTTGCGCAATATGACACTGATAACAACGGAAAAGTAGATAATGTTATGGTAATATTTGCCGGATATAATCAAGCCGAAGGCGCACCGAACACCACTGTTTGGCCTCATCGTTGGGCAATACAGCCGGGCTATAATGTTACCACAGGTACCAATATTACTTTTGACGGCAAAACATTATATGATTATTCCTGTGCTTCAGAATTGAAAGGGTCAAGTGGAAATACAATGTGCGGCATCGGTACTTTTTGCCACGAATTTTCTCATGTTGTAGGACTAATGGATTATTATAATACATCGGCGGGTACGGCAATGCTTGGCTCATGGAGTACAATGGCAAGCGGCAATTACAACAACAATTCCAATACTCCTCCGGCTTTTTCCGCTTACGACCGCTTTGAAGTGGGGTGGCTTACCCCCGAACAATATACTTCGACTTCGGGTTACAAAACGCTATATCCTATGTTATCATCTCCAACACCTCCTGCAAATACCAATGGACAGGCATATTTAGTATCAGCAACTGCCTCTAATATGAATGGTGCATCGCCGAGTCCAAGCGAATTTTTTATGATTGAATATAGGACAAAGACAGGATTTGACGCATCTTTGCCGGCAGCCGGTATGCTGATTTGGCATATTGACTATGTCGCATCAATTTGGAATAATAATCAGGTAAATGTTGCAGGTACTTCTCAGACGCAGGCAAGCCACATGCACGTGTATATCCAGCCCACAAACGGACTTACAAATACGACAACCGGCGACCCATTTCCAACGGCTACTGTAACCTCATTTACGCCAAAACTTTGGAACGGCACAAGTTTATCCACTTCTATTACCAATATTACAAAGGTGGGTACTTCATATATTACCTTTGGAGTTCCAACTGCTCCGAGTAATGATAATTGCTCGGGCGCCATAGATATTGCTTGTGAAACTCCGATACAGGGTATAATAACAAGCGCTACTCCAACTACAAGTATCACTTATAGTACCGACCCAAGCAAAAATGATGTATTTTATTCTTTTACGGCTAATTCTTCAGGTACTCATACCATTACACTGACAAATTTTACCGACAATAAAGATATATTTTTATATTCAAATTGCAGCAGCACAACGGATTTGGCACATTCAAATACGACATCATCCACAGAAACGATGTCGTATAACTGCACCGCAGGAACAACATATTACATCAGGGTAACAGATTTCACGGGAACAGGAGGCGTATTTACCATTTCACTTTCATGTCCGTATCCTCCTGCCTGTGCAACGCTTACCGCTCCTGCAAATGCAGCGACAAATGTTCTACCAACAGGTACTAATCTGACTTGGAATGCAGTTACCGGCGTTACGGGATACAAAATTTATTTCGGCACAAGTTCATCTCTAACCACTCCGATTACAACTCAAACGGCAACAACATATCCTACAGGTACGCTGTCTCCAAATACAACATATTATTGGAAGATAATACCGTACAATGATGCAGGTGAAGCCTCCGGTTGTGAGGTAAGGAGTTTTACAACAATGGCGCTGCCTGCGTGTGCAACCCTAACTGCTCCTGAAAATGACCAGACAGATGTTACTCCGATAGGAATAAATTTGACTTGGAATGCTGTTGCAGGTGTTACCGGATATAAGGTTTATTGCGATGTAAATCCCGCTCCGACAACACTTGTTTCAACACAAACGGGATTATCCTATTTCATGAGTGGTTTAACTGCCAATACTACATATTATTGGAAAGTAATACCTTATAATGATGCAGGAGATGCCTCAGGGTGCGAGGTGAGGAGTTTTACAACAATGGCTATTCCTCAATGTGCAACAATTACTTTCCCTGAAAATGGAGTAACCGGCATAGCGCTGACAGGCATCAATTTGACTTGGAATACGGTTGCCGGTGCAACGGGATATAAAATTTTCTTTGATATGAATTCTTCGCCCACAACACTTGTTTCAACTCAGCCTACAACGACATATAATACAGGACCCCTAATTGCCAATACTACTTATTATTGGAAAATAGTATCTTATAATGCTGCCGGTAATGCCACCGAGTGCGAAGTGCGAAGTTTTACAACATTAGCCCCGCCTGTTTGTGCAATGCTTACCGCTCCTGAAAATAACCAGACAAATGTTAATCCGACAGGAATAGATTTAACTTGGAATATGGTTACCGGCGCTGCGGGCTACAAAGTGTATTTCGGAACGACTCCTTCGCCCACAACTTTGGTTTCGACCCAAGCGGGAACAAACTATTCTACGGGAGAGTTAATTGCAAATACCACATATTATTGGAAAATAGTACCTTATAATGATGCCGGCGATGCAACAGGTTGTGAGATAAGAAGTTTTACAACATTAGCCCCGCCGCCAATTGTAGTATTAACTGAGCCGGCAGACGAAGAAACAGACATTTCACCAAGTGGAATTTTGCTCACATGGAATCCTGTTGAATTTTTTGCATATTTCAAAACAAGTACTTCGGGTTATAAAGTATATTTTGATACAAATCCTTCACCTGCTACCCTTGTTTCTATTCAAACAGAGACTTCATATTTTACAGGACCATTATCTCCAAATACAACATATTATTGGAAAGTTGTTCCTTTTAATGAAGCAGGCGATGCAACAGGAAGCGATGTAAGGACTTTTGGAACAATATGTCAGACCTACAATACTCCGGAAGAAGTTACAGTTTGTAGCGGAGGAAGTTATACCTGTCCTGATGGTACGGTATTGACAAACCTTACGACCGCCATTTCGCATACGAATAATCTGCTTTCGGTTTATAATTGCGACAGCGTTGTTGTTTCAAATATTGATATAATATCAGCCAATCTGACAATAACAGTGGCAGATAACGCATTAACTGCTGACCAGTCAGGTGCAGAATATCAATGGTATAAAGGTTGTGCGGATAATTTGCCAATGACAGCGATAGAAGGTGCAACGGAACAAAGTTATACGGCGGATGAAAGCGGATATTATTCTGTAGAAATAAGTTACGAAGGTTGCTCTTTTTATTCCGAGTGCATATATTTAACGGTTACAGGTAATGATGTTGTAACTAATAATGATATAATACTTTATCCCAATCCTGCAACAAATGAATTGTTTGTAATTGTAAATTCTCATACAACAATTCATAAGGCTCAAATAGTTGATATTACAGGAAAAACAATTGCAGAATGCCAATTGTTGTCCGATAATTCGATAGATGTTTCTGCTCTGTCGCAGGGTGTTTATTTCATAAAAATAGAAACAGATAAAGGTTTTATTGTTGATAAATTTATAAAAAAATAGTTGATAGACAAGTGTTCTAACAGCACCATCATCAATAAAAAGTAAGACAGGCAAGGAAATCGAGGAGTTAATATTCCGATTATCCTTGCCTGTTTTGTTTAAAATATTAAGAAAATTTTATCAAGCAAATTAACCTGCATTAATCTGTAATATTGTAGTAATCCCAAAAAGTCCATTAGCCGGTCATAATATTCATTTGATAAATACGGTCGCAAATTTTGGCAATCCAACTTCGGCGCGTAACGTGTAGGGCAAGATTGACAATCGTTTTATTCTCGTTTCGCTCGATGATTGCGGGAATTGCTAAGATTTTGTGTCGCAATGTTTTAAGTCGGTTACGCACATCGCCTCCAATAATGACTTGCTTGAACAAACTCAAAAAATTGTACGCAATTGTCATCAGCATCAATGCTGCTTCTGTGCCATCAAAACAGGTC
>WQYU01000033.1 GCA_009781075.1 Paludibacter sp.
GACCTTTACGCTGTTTATTTTATGTTAAGTTAATATTCAATAGATTGGCTGTTTTTTCGTATTCTTTTTTGTGATATGCCATTCGCGCTTTCATTTTTACCGGATCATATACAGGAACTAATTTGGGATTGTATTTGTACAAACATTTAAGACACAAATAAAGCACAGGAAGCGGCCTGTCGGCAAAAAAATATCAATCAAAAATCGTGTTACAATAGACCAGAGACCTGAAATTGTAAATACAAAAGAGCGTTTTGGAGATTGGGAAATTGATACTATTGTGGGAAAAAATAACAGCGGCGCTATTTTATCTTTGATGACCAGTATAATACGGAAATTTTTGCCGATAAACCGCCACAAAATCCGACAATCAGCAGCAATTTCAATTCATTATTCAAAATATTGCAACGTACCGACATTCCAACCAAAAAACCAACAATCAAGCATCCCGTTACATTGATTATTAAAGTGCCTAACGGAAAAGCAAAGTCAAAAGTAAGATGTTTTGATACCTTCAATGCGATAATATAGCGCATAACACTCCCCATACCTCCTCCTAAAGCCACTAAAATTATTTGTTTTATCATATTTTTTAAATATTATTATAAATTATTATGATTTAAAAATAAAAAACCTGCTCATAATAATCTATTTGTTATTAATCAAGCAGGAACTATCAACTATTTTATTAGTGGTTTATTACAGGGAAGTCCCATTCCTTTTTTTTTTAAAAGACGGTGCAAAAGTAAAAAAAGTTTTTAAATTACTTCATCGTTCATTAATATTTTATAAAAAACAAATGAGGCAATCACTCATTTGCAATTTTTATCAAATATTGTCCGTAATAATTGTTTTTCATCGGGAGAGCAGCATCCAAAAGTTTTTCTTTGGAAATATAACCGTTTCGGAATGCAATCTCTTCTAAACAAGCGATTTGCAGCCCTTGTCGATTTTGAATTGTGGCAATAAAATTTGACGCTTCAAGCAATGAATCGTGAGTGCCTGTATCAAGCCACGACATTCCGCGCCCCATAATTTTTAATGTCAAACGGTTTTCGTTCAAATACAGGCGGTTTAAATCCGTAATTTCCAATTCGCCGCGAGCAGACGGTTTTAGTCCTTTTGCTTTGCTAACTACATCATTTCCATAGAAATACAAGCCGGTAACTGCATAATTGGATTTTGGATTTGCAGGTTTTTCTTCTAACGACAACACTTTTCCCTGATTATCAAATTCTGCTACGCCATAGCGTTCAGGGTCATTAACATAATAGCCGAAAATTATTGCGCCGTCATTAAGGGTAGCCGCCTGACGTAAAGTACGCGAAAAGTCGAAACCATAAAAAATATTATCTCCAAGCACCATGCAAACGCTATCGGTGCCGATAAATTTTTCACCGATAATAAATGCCTGCGCAAGCCCATCGGGCGAGGGCTGAATGGCGTATTCAATATTAATTCCGTAATTAGAGCCGTTGCCGAGCAAACGCTCATAAAGTATTATGTCTGTGGGAGTTGAAATGATTAAAACCTCACGAATACCTGCCAACATCAACACAGAAAGCGGATAATAAATCATCGGCTTGTCGTAAACGGGAATAATTTGTTTGGAGATACTTTTTGTAATAGGGTAGAGGCGTGTCCCCGAACCGCCTGCGAGTACTATTCCTTTCATCTGTTAAAATTTTTATTTGTTTGATAATAAATAACTTATATGATTTTATTTTAAATTTTTCTTAAATTCTACAATTGTATATAAATCTCTTAATTGTTTATTTTGAGAAATATTAAAAATTAGTGGTATCATTTTTCCCCATTCTTTTTCGATGGTGAAACTGTTTTCATCGGTTTCCAATGCGGCAACGCCTTCCAAATGCCGTTCTAAAAAGTAAAAACTCGTGCGAAAAAAGCCATCCCATATCGAAAGCCAGAACACCGTTTTATTTTTAAACGAAACTTTGCACAACCACGCTTTGCTGTCGTTGTAATATTTCCACTGAAAAATTAATCCGAAATTTTCGGTCAAATTTTTAGACATTTCGGCAAAAATAATGTAATTTTTACCAAGCACATTTTGCAATTTCTCCTCTGACGGAAATATTGAAGGGTCGTTGAATAAAGGTTTATTTTGCATAATTATTTATGTATTAATATTAATTTTTAAAATATTTTTTATTTAAATGAAATAAATTATTCATCAAAAAACACAGGTTCAAAAAATTCGTCGAGGTCGCGGCGTTCTTTTTTCGTAGGGCGACCCGTTCCGCGAGCGCGTTGAATATTTCCTGATAATTTGCCAAGTTCGATGATTTCCAACTGATCCGGCGTGGTTACGTTGCGCACATATTCGGGAACGAGTTTTGCATTAAGGCGATTTTCTGTAAGTTGCAGCACTTCAAACGAATACAACACCGGATTTTGCCTAATGCCAATCACATCGCCGATTTTAATTATTCTTGATGGCTTAACAGCAACATTTTTTATAAAAATTCGCCCTTTTTTGCACGCCTCAGCAGCCATAGCCCGCGTTTTGAAAAGTCGCATTGCCCAAAGATATTTGTCTATACGGGTTTCCATTGAATACTAATTTATAATATTTCAAAGAAAAAAATTATCTGTTATTCTATTTTTTGCAAAATTAATATAAAATAATAAACAAAAATTATTAAAAATGCTGAAAAATCTACGGTAACTGCTTTTTTATTTCGATAAAATGCTGTACTTTTGATGTCCATAATTTGTTGTTTTTTACAACATTAACAAATTACACCCACTGTCCCAAATAATTTGATTAATTATGCAGGGTAAGGTTGCAATCTCGCTGTCAAAATTAAAATCGCAGGGGGTCGCCATACAATTTTAATTTTTTTTTCATTGTTGCGCAATAAACACTACGATATATAATGAATGGGTGAATGAAATTATTTTCACAAAACATCAATTTTTTATGAACTTGCCAATTATTTTTTCTCTTGTAATAAAACTTTCCAAAATTGAATAAACCGACTTGCCAATTTTTATCAATGAACCACTAAATTGAATTAAAATCAGAATATTATTATCGGAAGTTTCTATTTGAGCATTAAACTTTGAAGGTTTATACCGTTGTTTCATACCATTAATTTATTTTTTTGAGTAATTTTTCATCCAAATCAAGTCCCTTTATTACTTCTTCAAAGGAAATATCAAAATTATCTGCGATTAAAATATTCTTCATAAATTTTAACATTTCTTTTACTTTATTTTCGTTTTTCAATTCAATGTAGTGTTCTATTAAAGGTCGCCAACAATAGTAGGGATATCTGTATAATATAGGAGAAATGTAGGGTTGGTCTGTTGTTGCAATAGTTTTGTAGTTTATGAAGTTTTCTTTTTTTAACAGTTTTTCTATTTCATTAAAATTTGTTTCAAAAGGAGTATCTTTTGTTTTGAACGGCATTACTTTGAAAACTAAGCCATAACGCTGCAAATAATCTGCCAAAATATCAAAATTAGTCAAAAATATAGGTCGTTCATTAATGTTTGCCTCTATAATATTTAATAAAAACAGAAAAACCAGCAGAAAGATATGTACGGTTTTCATTATCAATTAATTGAACATCGGGCAATACCTCAATATTAAAATTTTCATTAAGATTGTATGTCTTTTTTAAATCGGAACTAATTGGAATTTCTATTTTGTTTTCTTCCCATTTGAATAGATGTAAATCCAATATTTGTTTTTCAGATAAATTAATATTTGTTTTTTTTACAAAATTACCCAATCCATTTTTTAACATTAAAACATACCAAACTCTATCTAAAAATGCTCTGGGAATGACTGTTACATCTTGTCTGACATTTTTTATAAGTTGTAAATATGATAAAGTATTAAGTTCGGCATCGCCATTACAAAAAAGAATGGCATTGTCTTCACAGGAATTTAAAACATTCATACCATATTCTATCAACCATGGAGCAAAACATTTTTTGTCGTATGCTTTTAAGTAATAAGATAAGGCAGTAGTTGTATCTCTTTCTTGAATATAATAAATGGCATCAGCGCCACATTGAGCCGCATAAAAATAACGCGCATCTCCGTAATTTGAGTCCAATTCAAGCGCTTTATCTAAATAATAATAGATTTTATCATAGTAAGTTCTGTCAAATTCAGCAGAACGACTGTCATAAGCCTTATAATGACTAAAATGCCCTAAATAGTAATAAATTTCTTTATCGGTAGTGTCATTTTTTAATGCTTCTTCCAATAATTTGACAGCAGACGGATAATCTGCCTGTTCAAACTTTTCAATCGCATTATCTTTCAGTTGCTCAGTTGTTTGTGAAACAACACTATTTGTTAAAAATAAAAAAGAGCAAATATTTATAAAAAATATTTTATTCATAAATATTTTATTTTAATAAGTTTAGTTATACAATCTCACAATCTGCAATCGACCACAGACCTGTCTAATGTGGCTTTTACATCGAAAATTACTGCGCCATGCTTTTGATATTTTGCAAAATTGATGCTTTTAAACTCATCGTGTGCAACTGCATGAATTATTGCCTCATAAGATTTTTCATTATTAAATTTTGTTAAAATATCAATTCCAAATTCGTGTTTTACATCAGCGGGAATTGCCCAAGGGTCGTAAATATCAACAGTCGAGCCAAATTCACACAATTCTCTATAAATATCAACAACTTTAGTATTGCGAATATCGGGACAATTTTCCTTAAAAGTGATTCCGAGAATCAAAATATTTGAATTTTTAATTTTATGTTCCTTTTGAATCATCAATTTGATTACTTTATCGGCAATAAATGGGGCAATGCTGTTATTTACATGTCTCCCCGAAAGTATCACTTTTGGAATGTAACCCATTGATTCTGCTTTACTTGCAAGATAATACGGGTCGACCGAAATGCAATGTCCTCCAACCAGTCCGGGCGAATATTTTAAGAAATTCCATTTTGTCCCTGCCGCATCAATCACATCGTTTGTGTCAATCCCTATTCTGTCAAAAATCAGCGCAAGTTCATTTACAAACGAAATATTTACATCTCTTTGGGCATTTTCGATAATTTTAGATGCTTCGGCAACCTTAATTGAAGGGGCTTTGTGAGTACCTGCCGTAATAATTGAGACATACAAATTATTAACATAATCGGCAATTTCCGGAGTTGAACCGCTTGTAACTTTCTTAATTTTTGTTAAAGTATTTACCTTATCACCCGGATTTATGCGCTCCGGACTGTAACCGGCAAAAAAATCAACATTAAATTTCATTTTTGAAACACGTTCTATAACCGGAATGCAATCATTTTCGGTACAGCCGGGGTAAGTGGTTGATTCATAAATAATAACGTCATCCTTTGAAATTACCCTTCCGAGCATTTCCGATGCTTGTATCAGCGGATAAAGGTCAGGGCGGTTGAAACTGTCAATCGGGGTGGGAACGGTAACAATATAAGTATTGTAATTGCGCAAATCTGCTTCTTTGCTCGAAAACCACAAGCCGACATTGCCTCCGTTTTTCTTTAAAACAGTTGCAGTGCGCATACCGTCCAGGTCGGCTTCGCGCGTCTGGTCTTCGCCGCGTTTAAGTTCTTCAACTCTCTGAGAACTAATATCATAACCTAAAACATCGTACTTTTTTCCGTATTCGATGGCAAGCGGCAACCCAACATATCCAAGCCCTATTATCGCAATTTTTGGTGTCTGAATCATTTGAATTTTTTGTTTTATTCCTTTTATTTTATTAAAAATAATTTGCAAAATTAGTGAAATTTCCCTAAATACTATATAAAAATTTGCTGATACGAATTATTGTACATACAAATTCAAAAATGTTATGTATTTTTGCAGGATTTAATAATTGAAATTATGGTTATTTAATGAAAGTTATAAAGTTATTTTCTATTACAATTATTTTATTTTCAAATATTTATTTCACAAAAGGACAATCAGCTGTTCATTTCACAAAACATTCATTTGATTTTGGGAAAATCGCTCTTGAAGATGGAATTGCTTATACAGAATTTAATTTTAAAAGCGTAGGGAAAGAATATTTGATGATAAAAGATATTGTTGTAGATGGGCAAGATGTTCATCTTACGTGGGAAAAAAGGATTTACCAACATGGGAAAGAAGGTATTATATCTGTTGGTTTTGAACCTACAAAAGAGGGTGTATTCAAGCGGCATATAAAGGTTGAAACCAACGGGATAAATGAAAATAAGATTGTCCTTACAATAACAGGTGAAGTTGTAAGAACAGGAAAACTCGTAGCAGACAATGCTAACCATGTTGCAGTATCTGCTCACAAAGCTCACAATCCGACAACTTTTAAAATGCCGGCGGCTTCCAAAGTCAGCAATCTTGACACTGAAACTCAAAACGGAAATATTTTAATTGCACAGCGTGATGCACAAGGAAATACTATTTACCCGATAAAGCAGTACGGTTTTGCTCTTACCTCGCGTGTAATTGATTTCAAAAGGGTTCACAAAGGAGACAAACAAACCGTTACCATTAAAATAAAAAACGAAACCGGTTCTACACGTGATATTTATTTTGCGCCTCTTTTTGAATATATCAACTTCACAGCAACGCCTAAGACCTTGGAAATTGGAGAAGAAGGAGAAATTAGCATTACTTTGGATTCTGAAAAATGTCCTATTTGGGGACCATATCAGGCGGAATTTTCTTTAATTACCGAAGAAAGCAGCACCTCCAAAAACTCACCAATAATAAGTTTTAAAGTTGATATTTATGAAGATTTTAATACCCTTACTGCAAAACAAAAACAGCAAGCCCCGCATGCCAGATTCGAAGCCACATCTATTGATTTAGGTAAAATAGATAAAAACTATAAAAACGTAATAAAATTTACGTTTTATAACGACGGAGAAAGTCCATTATCAATTCGTAAAGTCACTCCTGCCGATTCTTTTAATATTTTGCATTGCGACGGTAAAGTAGGTGCGGGTGAAAATGGTGTTTTGGAACTCCAAATCAACTGTGTATTTCTCAAAGATGGACAATATTCAAATAAAATTATTCTCCAAACCAATGACCCAAATAATCCGAGAACCGAACTAATTGTTAATTGGACTATCTGATAAAATAAAGTTTGTACAAATTTGAATTCATGATAAATATAAAAATTGTATCTCATTAATAAAAAAAGTGTAAAACAAAACAATTATCCTATTTTCAAATTTTCCGGTCTCCATTGGCAGCGTTCCAGCAAGGCGGCAATTTCCGAATTGTGGGTTTTTACTGTTACTTCTAAATCTTTGTGAATCAATGCGGTAATAAAAGCAGCAGCCCCAACATCATCATCTTTTAAAATAAAATTGTAATTTGGGGTTTCAACATCCGAATACGATTGCAATTCTTTTTTCGCCTTTTTGTAGATTTCTGTTCCTTTGTACAAAAATTGATGAAGGACAAAACTGCGGAAATATTCTGCATTTTCGGATTTTGCCTTCAATTTAGCAAATTTTTCTTTATAGAAAAGGCGGATTTGTTTGCTGCGCACCGCGTAATCGAACGCAAAACGTTCATCCAAAGGAGTAATTCGCTGTAAAATCTGTATTGTTATTTGACCTTGCCGCAGTAGAAAATCATTTTTTGGTAAAACATCTCCAACTCCGTGCAAAACAACAGGCACAATATCTAAATTTAATTTTTCCGCTAAAAAGAATGCACCACGGTGAAAACGCTGAATTTGGCAATCTTCAGAGCGAGTGCCTTCGGGAAAAACTACAACAGAATAGCCATTTTCAACTCTATTGCGCAGTAAATCAATACTTTGCTCAATTCCATCGGAAACAGGATAAAAATCAGCAAATTTTATAAGTTTTCCATAAAAAACATTATTCCAAACCCAATCATTTGTCAATATAATTATTTTAGGATAAAGCATCATCAGGCACATCAGGTCTAAATGCGATTGATGATTGCTGATAATAACAGCAGGTTTTTGGAAATTTTCGTTAGCAATATTTTCAAATTTGAATTTTACAAAAGGTATTCGCTGGATTACAAAACCCGAGATTTTTTGTAAAAATTTATGATATTTTAACTTTCTGTTTTCAATATTCTGCTTTTTATTAATTTTAAATAATAAAAAACCATAAATTGTTATAATAAAACTTCCAACCAAAAAAGCGGAAAAAGCAATAAACGATGTCAAAAATCTTTTAAAAGTCCAAGGAATTTGTCGGATTTTATCTTTTTTGTATGTTAAAAATTTAAAAATCATTGGAGGGACAACAAACGCCATCATCACAACAACAATCATTCCCACTATCGTAACCTCTGCAAGTGAACGCAGGGCAGGATGACGTGCAAAAATTAGCGTTCCAATACCGATAAACATCAACAAAGCAGACAAAATTATGCTTTCTTTGTGTGCCGCAAGCATTTTTTTGCCATAAGCATACTCATAAATAAGTCCGTCGGCAACAAAAATTGTGTAATCGTCTCCTTGACCGAAAATGAAAGTTGCCAGAATAATATTTACGATATTAAATTCAATTCCCAAAATATACATTATTCCCAAAATCCATAACCAACTGATTGCCAATGGAATAAATGTCATCAAACTTAGTTCAAGGCGTCCGAAAGAAAGTGTAAGAAAAACAAAAACGATAAGACCACAAATAAACAGTACGTTATTAAAATCGCTTGATAGTGCATCCACAAGCCTTTGCCCGATGTTGCGTTCATCGAAAATAAAACCATTTGATGTTTTATTTTTTAAAAAACTTTCAATTTGAGCAACATGTTCGTTTTTTGCGTATATTAAATTGATTATAAGGTTTTTATCTTTTTTTTGAAGGAAATAATTTTCTGTTAAAATATTTAGCGGCGCAAAATATTTTAGATTTTGAACTTCAAATTTATTATTTAAAATATTTTCAAAGCCAATAAATGAATTTTGTTTAAATCCTTGAATATCAGCGTAATGATTAATATTTTTAATAACATAATCTTTTTTGGTTTTCCAAAATTCGTTCCACATTTCAATGCGCTTTTTTTGTTCGTTTTGTGAAGGTAAAAAATTTCCAAGCCCTGAAATACTTTCTGTCAGACCGGAATTTTTCATTTTATCCAAAACAGAAATATTTGATTCATAATTAATTAAAGCATCATCGGCAGTTTTTCCCTGAGAAATAAAATAAATCACGTCTTGCCCCTGCCGCTCAATAGATTTCATTAAATCGTTCATATTTTTACGCTGCTCGGCAGTCATGTAATTGATTTTGTTCATATCGGGTTCAAAACCGGTTTTTGTACTAAAAAACCAGAATATAATTGTCAGAAGAATAATGCAAATCAACAAAATTTTACTTTTTTCGGGAGAGAAATCAGAAATTATACCGAATTTTGTTTTATGTGAATGGGCAACTTCTTTATTTTTAATCATTTGCGGGAGAAAAACAAGGACAAAAACAATTGTCCCCACAAGTAACAGCGAACCGAAAAGCCCCAAATCGCGCATTGCTTGCGATTTTATGAAAACCAAACTTAAAAACGCACCGACAGTAGTAATGTTGCCGATAAGTAACGGCGGAATAATTTGTTTGAGAGCAAGTAATTTGTTCGATTCGTGACGCAGATGGTCAATAAAATGAAGCGGATAATTTACGGCAATTCCTATAAAAATCGAACTTATTCCAACAGCGATAACCGAAATTGTATCACGAAAAACAGCCAGCAATCCGAGTGCGAAAATCCATCCGAACAACACGGAAACAAATACAAGAAGCAGGTTGCCTGCACTTTGAAAAAAATAAATCAACAAAATCAGAATCAGTACAACAGCCAAAACAACCGCTAAAATAGTATCTTTTTTGATTTGTGTGGCATTGGTAACAGCGATTGCCGGGGCGCCAAAAACACTGATTTTTACAGAATTAACTTCATTTTCCGTTTGTTGTACCGATTTATCAATTAATTGCAGAAGTTGTTGATTATTAGCAGTTTCACTTACTCCAAAAGGCGAAGTTACATAAACTAAACCTTTTTCCCCGTTTGATGAAAAAATGTAGCCGTCAATAATATTTTGACCTTCACCTGCTTGAAAATCAGCGAGTTTAAGCATCACATGAGAAAAAAGTTGAAGTGGGTCATTTTGAATATTTTCCACCAAAAAATCACCGGTTGGAAACATCAGTTGCTGCTTATCGGCAGCAAGTTGCCGCTCAATATTTTTTTCTGAAATCAAACTATCAATTCGTTGATAATCAGACCATTGTAAGAAATACGGAATATTTTTCCTAATAAAATCGGCAAGGAGAAAAAACTGATTCTCGTCTGCATGCGATATAATTTGTGGAATTATTTTCGCCGTATCATTTTCCTTTAAAATTTGAGAAAAATAGTCAATAGCCGCCGTAATTTCCTCAACATCAGCATCTTTATTTTCAAATCCAATAATAATTCTGTTTGAGTTGCCGATATGTTCATATATTGCGTTAATCTGTTCATTATCAGCATTATTTGGCAAAAAATCTGCAATATCTTCTTTAAAGTGAATTTGCCTCATAGCAAAAATCAGCACTGCCACAATTAAAAATAAAATACTGTATAACAGTATTTTACGTTTTTTAAAGATATTATAAAGGAAAATAAAAAACTTCGACATGAAATTAGCTGAAAATTGTCTGCAAAATTAATAATTATTAATGATTAGCGGATATAATACCTAAAATATTTTATAAAAAAGTTTTGTCAATAAAAAAAATATTGTAATTTTGCAGCGTTTATATAATATTGACAACAAAGGGGATGCCGATGATAAAAAATCGGTATTCTTTTTTGTTTGACACAATTGTAAATTATTAAAATTCAAATATTTATGGCTGTTATTTACATGACCGCAGAAGGTTATCAAAAACTCAATGACGAACTTAACGAAATGGAAAACGTTCAACGACCTGCCATTACAAAACAAATAGCAGAAGCACGTGACAAAGGCGACCTTTCGGAAAATGCCGAATATGATGCAGCACGAGAGGCACAGGGCATGCTTGAAATGAAAATTGCGTTGCTCAAAGACAAAATTGCCAATGCACGTCTAATTGACGAAACGCAGATTAAAACCGATGTTGTCCAAATTTTAACAAAAGTAAAAATTCGCAATACAAAAACGTTGCAGGAAATGACCTATACGCTTGTAAGTGAAAGTGAAGCGAATTTTAAAGAGGGCAAACTTTCGGTAACTACTCCGATAGGACAGGGACTTTTGGGGAAAAAAGTAGGTCAAACGGCAATAGTTAGAGTTCCTTCCGGTGAAATGGAATTTGAAGTGCTTGAAATAAGTTTGTAATTTGTCCTAAATTTTTTTATTGAAGAAATTGAGTTTTTCTTCTGCGATTATTTTTCCCAAAGCCATTGTTGCGTATATGGAGAACCTCTCAAAGTCCAATATTCGCCTTGGGTAACTCGCAGATTTCTATCAAGTTGTGCAATTTGAGATATTTCTTCTTTGGAAAGTTTTAGTTTCAAAGTTCCGAAATTTTCAATAATACGACTTTTGTTAACCGATTTTGGAATAACAACAACTCCACGCTGAATGTTCCAAGCCAAAATAACTTGCGTAGGAGTAACTTTGTGTCTGGCGGCAATAGTAGTAATCGTTGTATCTTCTTGAATACTAATGCCTTTGTCAGCCATTCTTTTACCTCCAAGCGGTGAATAGGCAGTAATAATTATTCCTTTTTTATGACAAAAATCAACAAGTTCGTTTTGTTGAAAATATGGGTGAATTTCAACCTGATTTACTTCGGGCAATATTTTTGTTGCTTCTTGTAAATCATTGATTTTATTTATATTAAAATTTGCAACGCCGATATGCCGTGTGAGTGATTTTTCCCTTAATTCAATCATTGCCGACCAAGTTGTTGCCAGCGGTATTTCGGAAATAGGCACAAGTTCTTCTGCTTGTGTAGGAAAATCTATACCCTCTCTTACCGCTACAGGCCAGTGAATTAGATACAAATCCAAATATTTTAACTGTAAATTTGCTAATGTGCGATTAATAGCCATTTCTACACGTGTAGGGCTGTGGTCGGAATTCCAAAGTTTTGAAGTAACGAAAATTTCGTCTCGTTTTACAATGCCATAACGAAATGCATAATCGAGCGCTTGCCCCACTTCACGCTCATTTTTGTACATGTGAGCGCAATCAATGTGTCTATAACCTGCCCTCAAAGATTCTAAAACCGCATCATAAACTTCTTCAGGTTGCGAACGCCAAGTTCCAAGCCCCAAAGCAGGCATTATATCTCCATTTTTAAATATAAAAGTTTTCATTTTGATAATTCGATTTTTTAGATATTTAAGCAATTTATTTGAATAAAAAATATATATAAGTGATTTTCAATATATTAATATTAAAATTTTATAAGAAAAATGAAATGCAATTACACAAAAGTACAAAAATATTTGACAAATGCAAAAATTTCAATTGCCGAAACAATTTGTATTCTTACCTTTTATAAATACATTCCTAAAGCCGCCATTTCGGCGGCTTTCTCGTGCATCTGCCGAAGCCCATCTTCCATGCAAAAATTTCTGATTATTCTGTTTTTGCTGAGATTTTTCCAGAATAAATAACCTGAGTTTTGGATAAGCGATAGCCCGTTAGGGCTTGCATATCAATAGAATACAATTTCAAACGACAAATCTTGTTCGTTAGGACATTCACAATGAAAGCCCTACAGGCTAAATATGGTCGGAAACATTATATTTTCCATTGATATTTATCGCCTACGGCGAATATAAGATTGAATATCACGATGTTATAAAATTGCTTATCCAAAACTCAGGTTATTAAGTATTCTTGCAATTTTCGCTACACATTTTTTCAAAACAGTTGGTTTTTTTTGAATATTCTGTAAGTTATTTTCATTCAAGATTTTACACAACAAAAAAACGTGACACTTTTATATTCGTTCCCTAAGGTTTTAGCGAGACCCGACACTGCAAATAAGTTAAGTTAACGTCATTGTGAACATTATACTTTTCTCTCCGTGTCTTTTAACCTTTTTGGGCAAATTCCCCGCCGCTTGTGGCGGAATTTATATCTTTCTTCTATAAATTCAAGCAAGTATCCATTAAAACCCCTGTTAACAGCAATAACTGTATTGTAAGTGCATGATTTCATTTATCTCAAATATTTACTCAAAGTTATTCTCATTTCAACAAATTAATTATATTGTAATCAGAAAACAAAAAAGTTGCATTTGATACTTGAACCTGCCCTAATATAATATTTTAAAATCTTTTAATCTGTTTTGTGTATTTTTGTCAAAAATCATTAGCGAAGTGCTGTCGGCAATAGGAATTTTGAACTTTTCCGGTGCGAAAATAAAATCCGGTGTAGGAATGAGATGATATTGAAAAATTCCATCTAATGTGCCTTTATACACATATACAGGCAGATATGATGTTTCAAGAATTCGTTTTGATTTAGTGCTGATTTTCACCCTGACCATTATTCCACCATCCGTATTGAGGTTTCGTTGGTTGGAAATTGAGTTGCCAACCGAATAAAAAATGGGAACTTTTCGGTTTTTTGTATTGATAAGATATTCAGCATTTTGCACAACGTGTGGATGCCCTCCAATTATCAAATCGGCACCATTTTTCACCATTATTGTTGCAAGTTTTCTCTGCGAGGCGTTCGCTTGGGTTTTGTATTCTTCACCCCAATGAATACAAACTATGGTAAAATCTGCAATAGTTTCTGCTTTTTGTAAATCGCTGATTATCTGTAAAGTATCAATAATATTTACTAAAAGCGGCTTATTTACCGGATTACCGTTTGTGCTGAAAGTATAGTTGAGCAATGCGATTTTAAAATTATTTTTTGTTAAAATAAGCGGATAAATTGTATCTTTTTGCGCAGTACTAAGGTAACTACCTGCATAACGAAAACTGCGTTTTTGCACCTGCTCTATGGTGCGTTTGATGCCATGCGCTCCTCTATCGGCAACGTGATTATTTGCCGTTAGCAACACGTTGTAGCCCGCATTTTTTAATGCGTCTAATAGTGCATCAGGGCTTGAAAAATTTGGATAACCACTATATGGCTCACCGTCAATAGGTACTTCAAGGTTTGCAACGGCAAAATCGATTTCAGCTATATACTGTTTTATATTTTTAAAACAAATATCATAGTTATATTCCTTTGTATCAGCATTATATGCGGCTTTAAATTGCGGTGCATGTCCCATAATATCGCCTGCAAAAATCATTGAAACAATGGTATCGGCATCATTTAAGTTAGGCAAAAACCACTCTTGTGATTTGAATTGAAAATCCTGCGCTGCACAAAGCAAACATATCAGTACAAAAATAAGTGTACAAAAATTACGTTTCATATCTTAAAAATTTTGGTAGTACTTTAAAAAGTATACTGTTATAAAGATTTGGTAATCAGGACATAAAGTTGTATTTTTGTAATATGACAATAAAAATCACCCTTTACTGCCCTGATTGCCAAAGTGCAAAGATAAAGAAAAATAGTAAGAAAATTTACGTTTTGCGTAAAAAAGCAAAAAAAACAAAGATAGATTTGTCTTTTAAAAAAAATGTATTACTACCTTTCTTAAATCGTTGCTTTGCAACAACATTGATACGTAAATGTCTGTCTTTGAGACATCTGCACCTACTGAATACTTGGTGTGAGATACCATAATTTTTCTTTTTGTTAATGATATTTTTTTGTAATTGCATCCGCTTCACTTTGTCTTTACTCATCGTTTTGTGCAAGATTACGTTACATTGAGCGTATCTTTAAGTACTGTTCTGACTCTTGAAGAAGCCCTAAAAGTGCGTGTCCTTGCGCACAACATCGATAAAATCGTGTTTAGTTTACGTTGTTGTACACTTTCAGGTGATATTACTATACAAAAATACCGTTTCTTTCTCCAAGTTTTTTGTAGAACTTTTGAAAATGCAAAGATATGAGTTTAAGCGATAGCCGTAACTTGTATTTGTGTAGAAACAAAGAATTAAATTCTAGATTGCTTCGCTGTGCTCGCAATGACGTACTGTCACCAGGTTTTCCCGTCATTGCGACTGCGGACTACGAAGCAGGAAGCAATCCAGAAAAATAAAAAAGAATGAAATTATGTATTAACCTGAGTTTTGGATAAGCAATTTTATAACATCTTGATATTCAATTTTATATTCGCCATAGGTGATAAATATCAATAGAAAATATAATATTTCAGACCATATTTAGCCCGTAGGGCTTTCATTGTGAATGTCCTAACGGACAAGATTTGTCGTCTGGAATTGTATTCTGTTGATATTCAAGCCCTAACGGGCTATCGCTTATCCAAAACTCAGGTTATTACGTATTTTTATGGTTAAAAACCATTTATAACCCAGCTCAATGGCAACGCCTTGGGCATATTTGGAATATATCCGGCTTACAGCCCGCAATGACAAGAGGATGGTTTAGATGGGGTGAAAATTAAAACGTTTTGAAAGGACAAATTCATAACTTATAGAAACCATTTTTAATCCGCTTGATTTCTGTGTGCGGCTCTTTGTACACTTTAATCCAATCCGGTAAATACATAATAATTATTGTTTTATGTTAAACAATATTGTTAATAAGTAATTAGGTTACTGTAAAGTTAGAAAAAAACCGATATTACTAAATATAATACAGATTTTTTATATTTCCGAGATTAGACGGGGTAATTTTTTGTGGAGTTAGGGCTTAAAATTAGCATGCTTTTTAATACACTACCCTATTTTGGATGAATCAGGTTCATAAACTCTTCTCGTGTTTTTGCCGCACGAAAAACGCCCGTAAAATCGGAGGTTGTTGTGATAGAATGTTGTTTTTGTACGCCGCGCATCTGCATACAGAGATGCTGTGCCTCAATAATCACCATCACTCCCATCGGTTCAAGAGTATTTTGAATGCAATTTTTTATCTGCGTTGTGAGCCGCTCCTGCACCTGCAAACGCCGCGCAAAAATATCAACAACACGAGGAATTTTACTCAATCCGGTAATTTTTTTTTCGGGAATATAACCGATATGGACTTTTCCGAAAAACGGCAAGAGATGATGTTCGCACAATGAGTAAAAATCAATATCTTTTACAATTACCATTTGCCGATAATCTTCCGTAAACATTGCAGAACGTAAGATTTCTTCAGGCTCCTGTTCATATCCCTGCAACAAATATTGTAAAGATTTTGCTACGCGTTCAGGAGTTTTCAGTAATCCTTCGCGGTTAGGATTTTCCCCTAAAATTGCGAGAATTTCTTTGTAATGTCCCGCTATTTCTTTGGTTGTCAGTGGATTGGTATATGGAGTATGCGATTGAACTTGTTGCATTCTTTTTATTTTTTTTAAAATGTATATTAAAAAGGTTGCAAAGTTAGCATTAAATTTTTGTATTACCCACAAACACATAAAAATATACTCCCCTGCGCTAAACTTCATTTTTTCATACTAAAAAAGGATCTAAACCCAATATTTTTCGTACATTGCCCCATTTAACCTGCATTATTCATGTGATGTACTACTTTTGTAACTTCAACTAATAAATGCAACTTTTTATTTTCTTTGAATTTATATTCTTTATCAAGCATTATCAGCAAAAAAAGTGATGACGCATTGTATTTATTTGAGAATAATATAGTTACATCAATTATTTCACAATGTCTTTGAGGCGTTTTTTTTCGCCTACAATCCATACCACGTCAAATTCTTGAAATACTAAATCAGGAGAAGGAGTAAGCATACGATTGTTGTTGCGTTCTACTGCAACCACCATTCCTCCTGTTGTTTCGCGTATCTGCGAGTTGCTTATTGACTTGCCGAACAGCGTACTGTCTTCATATATGCAGATTTTTTCTACAACAATATCTTCTACTTCTACATCCGGAATTTCATGTGCATGTTCGGCATAAAATTCGGGTTTAAATTTTTCCAAAATATCATCGGTAGCAAATACTCCCACATTGTCGAAAGGCATAATTTTAACGTCCGGACCAGGCGAATAAATCATCTGTTCTCCACGTTTGACATAAACTACATTAATACCAAATTTTTCGCGCCACTGCAATTCTTTTAGTGTGCGTCCAATGTATTCGGCGTGCTGCGGCGTTTGTAAATCAATTAAATGCACATCCCAATCCGACATATTAGGGTCGTGAGAACGAAGACGATTTTTCAAGTTCATTATAGGTGCATCTTTTTCGGCAGCGGCAATTTCACGCGCATTAAGGTTAAAAATAAAACGTTTTTCTATTAATTTATAAATTTTTTTAAGATTTTTTCTAAAAATAAATAATAAAATAAACGAAATTGGAACAATAACAAGAACGGCGATTTTTGTTCCAAAACAAATATCAGACAAATAGCCAATAAGTAATATTGCCAAAATTAATCTTGTAATTTCCAAAACGAGCAATTTTTTACGGTCATAGGTTTCGTTGTTAATAAGTTCCGAGCCGGTGATATAATTTGGAATTTTGAACATCAACGCCCATAGAAACGGCGCCGAAAGCAACAGTCCGGCAAAAAGTGTTATCATCTCAGGCAAAATTCCCGGAATGGTTTGACTGAGTAAAGGCAGCAAAACTTGGCTGCAAAGAATTATTATTGACAGGACTAAAATTACATTGATTACAATAGTTATTATCGTATTTTTAATCAATTTCCACGTTTCAGATTCCGATTTTGCATTATCAGTGCGAGCAGAGTAGGTGTTAATCATTGCCTGCCATTTTTGCGGAACAATTTTTTCTATTATTTTATAAAAATTATCGGAATATTTTATCATATAAGGCGTTGAAAAAGTAGTAATAGCACTTGCTCCAACTGCCACAGGAAACAAAAAGTCGGAAATTACGCCTAAACTCATACCCAGGGTAGCCACAATAAAGGCAAATTCGCCGATTTGCGCCATACTCATTCCCACCTCAACCGCCTGCTTGAGCGGCTGCCCGGAAAATACAGCGCCGATTGTGGTGGTGATAAATTTCCCAAAAACAACAAGCAAAGTTACAATCAGCACAATCCAGCCGTATTCAACAATTACAGCAGGGTTTATCATCATCCCGATAGAGACAAAAAATATTGCCCCGAAGAGGTCTTTTACCGGTTGAAAAATATGCTCAATTCTTTCTGCAGAAGTAGTTTCTGCCAAAATAGAACCCATTATAAACGCTCCCAATTCTGCCGAAAAGCCCACTTTTGTTGCCAAAAATACCATTCCCAAGCACAAACCAATAGACAAAATAAGGCAAACCTCTTCATCAAGCAGTTTTTTCGCTCTTTTTAATAATGTAGGAATAATAAAAATGCCCATCAGAAACCATAAAATGAGAAAAAAGCCGAGTTTTCCTACGGTTTTTGTCATCTCAAATCCTTCAACATGCTTGGTAACGGCTATCGTTGAAAGGAGTACCATAAGCAAAATAACGACAATATCTTCAACTACAAGCACTCCAAATACGGTTTTGACATAATGTTTCGATTTTATGCCCAGTTCATCAAATGCACGGATGATTATTGTTGTTGAAGAACTTGCCAGCATACCGCCCAGAAAGAGGCAGTCCATTGTTTTCCAACCTAAAAGTTTGCCCGTAATAAAACCCATTGAGGTAATGCAAACAATCTCGAAAATAGCAGTGATAGAAGAAGAGCCTCCAACACGCACAAGTTTTTTGAAACTAAACTCCAAGCCGAGCGAAAAAAGCAGAAAAATAACCCCGATTTCTGCCCAAATTTGAATGTTCTGTTCCTCCGCAACAGTGGGTAAAAAACTGATATGTGGACTGATAAGAAAACCAGCAATGATATAGCCCAAAACGAGCGGTTGTTTTAACTTTTTGAAAATCAGCGTTGTAATTGCAGCCGTGATAAGTATCAAAGCCAAATCTGATATTAATGTAGGTAAATGAGGCATAAATTGGATTTACATTTTGTATGTTAACAAGTTATTTATTAACAATTTCAAGGTTAAATAAACTTTACAAATCTCAATGGGGACAAAATTAATAAAAAAAATGAAAATGCAATACAATAATGGCTTTTAAAATTGCACCTGCCCATTACATCGGGTCAATATCGACATTTACTAATACGGATTTAAAATTTTGATTTTCAAGCAATTGTGTAATTTGTTCGGTTAAAATTTGCTTTGCCTTTTCGGCAGAGGCGGCTATTTCTATTTTTAGTAGAATTTGTTTGATATATAAATTTTGCACTCGCGCAACAACAGGGTCATTTGGTCCTAAAACCTTGCTGCCAAATGTTGAACGCATAATTTTTGCCATAAAGTTTGCTGCCTGCTGTGTTTTTTCGGCATCTTTATGGCGAATTGAAATTAACATCAGCCGCACAAAAGGCGGATAGTGAAATTGGCGACGTTCGGCAATCTGAGTAGCAAACATTTTTTCGTAATCATTGTTGATAACTTGTTCTACAACAGGATTTTGAGGCTGCGATGTTTGAATAATCACAGTTCCGCGAGTTTTCTTGCGTCCTGCCCGCCCGCTTACTTGCACAAGCATTTGAAACGCTCGTTCTGATGCCCGAAAATCGGGTATATTCAACAAATTATCAGCATTTAACACACCAACCAAACCGACATTTTCAAAATCAAGACCTTTGCTAATCATTTGAGTACCAGCAAGAATATCTATTTTATGATTTTCAAAATCGGAAATTAATGTTTGATAATTTTTTCTGCTCCGTGTGGTATCCAAATCCATTCGCTCAATGCGTGCAGAAGGGAAAATTTTGCTGATTTCATCCTCAACTTTTTCTGTTCCAAAGCCCTTTGTCTTCAACCCTCCGTGCGTTTGGCAAGCAGGACAAATATCTGTAATATTTTCCGTATAGCCGCAATAATGGCACGTAAGCGTATTTGTAAAACGATGAACAGTTAAACTTACATCGCAGTTTTTGCAGCGCGGCACATATCCGCAGCAATTACATTCCATGTATGGGGAGTAGCCGCGCCGATTTTGGAACAGAATTATCTGTGAATTATTTTTTAAAGATTCGTCAATTTTTTCCAAAAGGATTTCACTGAAAAAACCGCGCATCTCTTTTTTTCTATATGCCTCTTTTGTGTCAATTATTTGAATTTCAGGTAATTGTATTTGTCCAAAACGTTTCGAAATTTCCACAAAACCGTATTTTTTTATTTTTGCATTAAAATATGTTTCAATAGCGGGCGTAGCCGTACCCAGAATAGTTTTTGCGCCATGCATTTGCGCCAAAACAATAGCAGCATTACGAGCGTGATAGCGCGGCGAAGAGTCGAACTGCTTGTACGACAACTCGTGCTCCTCATCAACAACAACAAGTCCTAACTTACGGAAAGGCAGGAATATGGATGAGCGTACACCGATAATCACATCATAAACATTGTCGTTCAAAAGCGCATTCCATACTTCAACCCGTTCGGCATCCGAAAATTTTGAATGATAAACGCCCAAACGATTACCAAAAATACGGCGTAATCGACTTGTAAGTTGAGTTGTAAGCGCAATTTCAGGAACAAGAAAGAGCGCCTGTTTGCCGTCTTCTATACATTTTTTTATCAAATGAATATAAATTTCGGTCTTTCCACTCGAAGTCACTCCTTTGAGCAAAACAACCTGTTTTTCAATCATTTGTTCGCAAATTTCGTCATACGCTCGCTGTTGAAAATCGTTTAGCGGTGAGAAATCGTCGGTCGTAATTTGTGAAAAATCCAATCTTCCGATTTTTTTCTCATATATTTCAAAAAAACCTTTCCCTACCATAGCAGCAAAAACAGCATCGGTAGAATTTGATTTTTGTAAAAGTTCTTTTTTGCTGATTTCCAATGATTTATTTGTTAAACATTTAGAAAAATCAATCATTTTCATTAACAAATCCAACTGCTTGGGCGCACGTTTTAATTCGTCAAAAAGTTTTTCCAAATTATTATTTTCCAAAAAGTCATCGGAAATTTTTACAAATTTTTCCTTTTTTTCTTTAAATTTTTCAAAAATATTTTCGGAAATAAAAATAGCGCCAATTGTCAAAAGTTTGGTGATTGCAGGCATAAGGTTCTTATTATCAAATATTTTTGAAAGTTGGGCAATGGTTTTAGGTTTTTCATCGGAGAGGGCATCTAAAATTTTATATTCACGCTCTGATATTTGCGTTTCTGCCCGAAAATCAGGGTTTAATGTTATTTGTGTTTCGCTTTGCAATTTCAATCCGGACGGAACAGCCGCCTGAAAAACATCACCTATCGGGGCGCAATAATATTCACAAATCCATTGCCAAAATTGCAACTGCGGATGACGGACAACAGGTTTTTCATCCAACAAGCCAATAATTTCCTTTATTGAATAAACCGTTGCAGGCATTTGTGAATGAATGATTTGGACTATTCCTGTATAAAGTTTTCGTTTGCCGAAAGGCACAATCACCCGCATTCCTACCCGCACCTTTTCTGCCAGAGTTTCAGGTACCGAATAAGTAAACATTTGCGGCAACGGCAACGGCAATGGCAAAATGACGCTAATATACTTTAATGCAGGCATTGATTATTGTCTCTTTTTATTATTTTGCAGCAAAAATAGTAAAAAAAAGATGCTTTGAAAAGATATTTATAAAAATTTCCCCACCATAAAAAAAAAGGTATTGTTAATTTAGTATATATATTGTACCTTTGTGCCGTCGAACTAAAGAGAATAAATTATGGATTGTCCTAAATGTAAAAGTAGTGAATATTGTAAAGCAGGTCATGTAAAAGGTCGTCAACGTTATAAATGTAAAATGTGTGGTCATTACTACACAGTAGAGAAAAAATC
>WQYU01000034.1 GCA_009781075.1 Paludibacter sp.
CGTGGGAGAAAGGAGCAGTAGAAAATAATAACAAACTTGTCAGGCAATACATACCGAAAAAAACGGATTTTGACACACTTAACTATCATCAAATAAAACAGATACAGTATAAAATTAACAATATACCGAGAGTAAAATTAAATTTTTATTCACCAAAAGAAATTTTTTTCATACTTTTGCAAAATGAATAGTTGCATTTAGTGGTTGAAACTACCCTATTAAAATATTTGGCGCTTTTGCATTACAATTCAAATAAATTGAGTATTTTTGTACGAAAATTTATTTTATAATGAAATAATAATTTTATGGCAGAACAGCAATCGTTTTTTCCTTTGGATGCCGAAACTGCTGCCACCGTGAAGCGATACGAAGATTTTCTTTTAGGAAAGGCAGGAGGCTATTTTGAAGTTGATGAATTGTCGAATATTATTGATTATTACCTTTTTAAAGGAATGACCAAATATTGTGACGGTGTTCTTGAACTTGGCAACAAACTTCATCCCAACAGCAACGAACTCAAGATTAAGAGCGCCAGTACTTGTTTTGCAAAGGGTGATATACGAAATGCACTGCGAATTATTGACACTATGAACAATGACTTTGATTACGAAAAAATAATTTTGAAAATTGAACTTCTACAAAAAATCGGTCGAGTCAAAGAAGCCCAAATGCTTGCCAAAAAACTTTTTGCAGACGCAACTGCTGAAGATCCAGATAATATTGACCTCGTTTGCCTGGATTTGGCTAATACATTTATTTCTCAAAATAATTATGATATTGCGATGAAGTGGCTACTCAAAGGCGAACAAAATAATCCAAAAAATATTGATATTCTGTTGGAAAAAGCACATGCCTTTGAACAAAGCGAAGATTACAAAAAAGCAGAAAATATTTATAATCAAATAATTGATATAGATGCTTTTATGCCTGAGGTCTGGTTCAATTTAGGACAATTATTTTATTTTCAGAGGGATTATAACAAAGCGATAGAAGCATTTAATTATTCAATCGCCTTGGACGAAAATGATATGGCCATAACGATAATGCTGGCACACTCGATGTTTCAACTTGAACGTTTTGAAGAAGCGATTGAACTATATAAAACTTACGGAGAAGCATCTGGCGATATTTGGCAAACAGATATTTTTATTGCAGAGTCGTTTGAGCAAATGGATGAATATGAGCATGCAATAGAATATTTTAACAAATCACTCGAAAAATATCCGGACAACTACGTTGCGCTACTTGGAATTGGTTCGTGTTTGCTCTCGCAAGAAAAATACGCAGAAAGCATTGTTTTTATCGACCGCGCACTTGATATTCAGGAAGACGAACCTGAGGCGTGGGGCTATTTAGCAGAAGCATTAGTCGGAATGGAAAAAATTGATGATGCACTTTTAGCATATAACAAGTCATTGCTGTTAGACCCTAATCAACCTGACACGGTATTCAATCTGGCATGCTTACTGTTCAAAAAGGGTGAAAAAAAACAAGCGCTTGAAAAATTCCTTTCGCTGTGCAAAGAAGACGAACCATTCGAACTAATTGAAGTTTATATTGCTGCATGTTATTTCTCCTTAAGAGATATTAATAACGGAATTGCTTATTTACGTGCCTCGATGGAGTTAGACCGAAGAACTATAATTTTTTTTTTAGAAATTGCTCCTGAATATTACAAAATTATTCATTTGGTTTGATAACAATATCTCTGCTTTTTTCAAAATGATAGCCTATTTATTTGTGTAAATATTTTTTATCCTTTGTGAACTTTAAGTTGCGGAAATGGGAAACTGATGTTTTTTTCCTTGAAAACTTCGTATATTTTTTGATTAACAGAAAAATATACATTCCAATATTCCTCCGATTTTACCCAAACGCGAATCACTATTTCTGCCAAAGAATCTGCGAGCTTATTCAGTTCCACAAGTGGCTCAGGTGTTTTCATAATCTGTTTTTCGCTGTTCAATATATCTAATACTATTTTTTTCACTCTCTCAAAATCTTCACCATATTCTATTCCGATGTTCCACTCAATTCTGCGCGATGGCATCTGTGAAAAATTTGTCATAGATGCACTGCTCATCGTGCCGTTTGGAATATAAATGGTCTTGTTGTCAGATGTTGTTAATATCGTATGAAAAATCTGTATAGCCTTAACAGTGCCTCCTATGCCCTGTGTTTCGATATAATCACCAACTTTGTACGGCTTAAAAAGCAATAGCAGCACGCCGTTTGCGAAGTTTTGCAAAGTGCCGTTTAATGCCAATCCGATTCCAAAACCGGCTGAGGCAATCAACGTTATGAATGATGCGGTTTTTATACCTAAAATACTGATAATAAACATAAAAAGCGTAACCTGCAAAATTACCTTTACAAGGTTTGCCACAAACGACCTTACTGTAATATCAATATTTCTGTGCTCCATTACCTTTGCAATAAAGCGATTTAGCAATTTAATCACATAACGTCCTACAAAAAAGACAATTACAGCAAAAATTATGTTTTTGCCAAGCATCAATCCGCTGTCTATAAGCGAATCCAGTATTACTTTTAAATGTTGTGTTAAATTCATAACTCCAATTTTTGAGGTTGCAAAGTTAATAAAAAAAAAATTAACCCTATTGGATATAATGCTATTTTGTACGAATTAGAAAACGATAAATAATTTTTACAGAAAATTGAGTTGTGAATTTGTTTTCAAAATTTACTATTTTTGTAAATTATTTTTTTGAAAAAAATGATACAGGCAACAGATATAGAAAAAAGTTTTGGCACCTTGAAAGTGCTAAAAGGTGTTGATTTACAGATAAATAAAGGTGAAATAGTTTCGATTGTCGGTGCCAGCGGTGCGGGCAAAACTACGTTGTTGCAAATTGTAGGTACGCTCGACAAGCCCGACAAAGGTATAATCGTAATTGATGATATTGCAGTTAATTCTTTGAAAGAAAAGCAGTTATCTCATTTCAGAAATCAAAAAATCGGATTTGTTTTTCAATTTCACCAACTATTGCCCGAATTTACTGCGCTGGAAAACATTTTAATTCCTGCGCTGATTGCCCGTACACAAATTAAACAGGCAACCGATTACGCAAAACAACTGCTTGGTTTCCTGCAACTTGCCGACCGGGAACATCATAAGCCGAATGAACTCTCCGGTGGAGAAAAACAACGTGTTGCAGTGGCACGAGCATTGATTAATCATCCAAAACTAATATTGGCTGACGAGCCGTCGGGAAGTTTGGACTCAAAAAACAAGGAAGAACTTCATCGTCTCCTATTTGAATTAAGACAAAAA
Source organism: Paludibacter sp. (assembly GCA_009781075.1). Lineage (GTDB taxonomy): Bacteria > Bacteroidota > Bacteroidia > Bacteroidales > Paludibacteraceae > WRGS01. The sequence goes on from WQYU01000034.1 coordinate 3,296, forward strand.
TTTGGTTTGACTATTGTCATCGTTACACACGATGAACATTTGGCAAACCTTTCCGACAGAATTATCAGAATGAAAGACGGAATGATTTTTTAAATAGAAAAAATGTTTTTTCAATTTTATGAAAATATCGGAAAAATATTACGATGAAATTTTTGATTTTAATGGACAATGGGATACCCCGTCGAAATGTGGGTTGAAAATTATTGAAAATAAAGGAGTTACGTTTGTCGTTGTAACCGAACTTTATCAAAATAACCCCGGTACTTCGGTAACTTATGCGGGGCAATCTTTACGCAACCAAATTTGTAAAGCAAAAGGGCTTAATTCTCTAAAAATCAAATATTTAGAATGTACGCCGAATACAAATTCAGTACTCTCATTTTATGATGAACAATATTTTGAGGTAACTTTTAATGATTCGCCGCAGGCAAATTACAGAAAATTAAGTTCTCAAGAAATAAAAGAATTATTTGGCTGAATTATTTTATAACTTTTGGTATTGGGATGGCTTCCTGCTTCGTACCTCGCAGTCGCAATGACGGCAAAACCCAGTAGCAGTACGTCATTGCTTCGTTGCGCTCGCAATGACGTATTTAACCCAAAAAGTCCATTAGCCGGCCATAATATTCATTTGATCAATTCGGTCGCACATTTTGGCAAAGAACATTATTTGGACTCTACTGTAAAAATTCGTTGGAACTTAAAAACCCTTAATAATCAAGATAAAGATTACGAAATTTTCTCAATACCATTCATCATAACGGTTGAAGAAGTTTTTGTAAAAATACGCAACCTGAAATATCGCTATTTGCCCGACGGTACGTTGTTTCCGTTAGAATATTTGCGTTATGAACCATTTGTGATTCGTGAGTCAATTCATAACTGCATTGCCCACCAAGATTACAGCAAAAAAGCACGAATAAATGTTGTTGAATTTGAAGACGAGCATTTGTTTTTCAGCAATTACGGCTCATTTTTGCCGAAATCGGTTGAAGATGTCGTGTTGAAAGACACCCCCGAAGAACTATATCGCAATCCGTTCTTGGTAGAAGCAATGCGCAATCTTGATATGATAGAAACGCAAGACGGCACTTTGCGCAACATTTCCAAGACATTGTTAGTTTTGTTTTCGGGGTCTGCCTCAACATCGTAACCTATCCTGTCAAGTGCTTGCGTTACAAGTGGTTTTGCTGCAAATACCTGAACTTCATTAAGTTGAGTACTCGATTCTTGCATCAAAAGTTTTCCTGCATCAATTTTGCTTTCTTCTGCAAGTTCTATTGGCTGCAAAATCACTCCAAAACCAATCGCCTCAATTTGAATGATATACGAACCGCTCTCTATCGAAACTTCAATCTGAAACTTGCCGTCAACATCTGCAGCAGCACGTTTAAGAAAAATTTGTGAAACAGAATCTTTTTTCAAAGAAACAGTTGCGTATGGAATCCCTTGTTCGGATGAGTCGATTATGATACCTTTTATGGTGTAGTTCTTGTTCACCGTTTGAGCAAAAATTGACATTGAAACACTGAAAAACAAAAAGAATGACAGAAATATTTTTGTTGCCATAAAAATATTTTATATTAATTTTAAAAAAATAAATAACGTATTTCATTGTAAAAAATTATGAATAAATATTTAATATATAAAATAATTTATTATTTAGAATAATACTCTTTCATACACCTTTATGCCACTGATTATCACGCACTTGATAGATGCGTTCGATAATATCAACTACCTTCATACCTTCCAAAACGTTGGTGCTAATTGTGCCTTTGTTGGTAAGTTTTTCCACAACATTTTGAATTACCAAATGATGATTTTGCGCCGAACCCTTGTATGCTCCATAATCGTTTGGCGGATTAGAAGGCGCCAATTCGGGCATTTGATAATCTTTGACGTGGCAATAAACAACTTCATTCATATATTGTCCGGCAACTTTTATTGTTCCTTTTTCGCCTATAATCGTAATAGAACTTTCGAGATTTGTATCCCAAACAGAGGTAGAATAGTTTAACGTTCCCATTCCGCCATTAATAAAATCGAAAGTAACCGAGCCGCTATCTTCAAAATCCGTAAGTTTTTGGTGGTTAAAGTCGGCAAAATTACCTCGAATATTAGTAATATCACCAAAGAGCCAGTACATAATGTCAATAAAATGAGAAAATTGCGTAAATAACGTTCCCCCGTCAAGGTACTGGTCGCCGTGCCAATTTTTTTTAGTGTAATAATGTTCGTCTCTATTCCAATAGCAATCGAGTTTTACCATAAAAATTTTTCCCAAACGGCGTTCGTCCATAATTTGTCGCAGCCAAACCGAAGGCGGCGAATATCGATTTTGCATCACACAAAAGACGTGACGCGACATTTCGAGCGAGGTAGCGAGAATTTTTTCCGCATCTTTTTTAGTTAAGGCAATCGGTTTTTCAATCACAACATGATAGCCCTTTCGCAGCGATTTTATTGCATATTCAGCATGAAAACCGTTTGGAGTACAAATATTAACAACGTCAATATCAAGTCCTGCGGCGAGCAGGTCGTCAATACTTAGGAAATACGGCGCTTCAATTTCCGCATTTTCGGTTTGCTCTTTTGGCAAAATATCACACACGGCAACCAACTGGGAGTGGCGGTTGCGCCGAATCATTTCAGCATGGCGTCTCCCGATATGTCCCTGCCCTATTACTGCAAATTTTATCATATTTTTTATTTTTTTATATAAATAAATTATTACAAATTATTATTCTTATTAATATTTATTACTCTTGGTAATAATTATTATGTTTATTAATATTTATTAGAATGGTTAATATTTTTTTATAATAAAAAATCATTTTCGTCCGTAGTCAGCGGGAATTTCTCCCCAAACGGCAGTATCCCATTTTAAAATTTTAGTATCAAAATCATTGTTTTCCAGTTTTTTATTTTTTATATAAATAAATTATTACAAATTATTATTATTCTTATTAATATTTATTACTCTTGATAATAATTATTATGTTTATTAATATTTATTAGAATGGTTAATATTTTTTTATAATAAAAAATCATTTTCGTCCGTAGTCAGCGGGAATTTCTCCCCAAACGGCAGTATTCCATTTTAAAATTTTAGTATCAAAATCATTGTTTTCCAGCCAATTTACCGCACGTGCAATTATCTCAAATGTTTTTTGATTTTTTTCGGTCGATATAAGTTTTGTTTTACACTTCTTTTGCTTAACCCACAAAATGGCGTTATAACTATCACTGTAAATTACATTTAGCGTTTTTTTTTCTTTTTGAAACAGCGCCAAAGTATGTACAATTCCTAAAAATTCTCCGATATTATTCGTTGCTTCTTCAAGTTTATAATTGAAAATAATTTTTTTTGTGAGCATATCAACTGCCCGATATTCGGTTACACCCGGATTGCCAATAGTCGATGCATCAACGCATACACTATCCATAATCGGTTCAGTATCAATATTTTCATTTTTTTGCTCTTCAAGTTTATTTTCTAAAAAGGTTGTGGTTTTCGGCAAATCGTTCGGCAAGTTTTTTTTATTTGCCATCGTTTTTGCCATTTTTTCGGCAAGCAGAAAATCGGTATAATTTCTCAAACTTTGTGCGCGTTCAAACGAAATATCGTGTCTTCCGTTCTGAATTTGGCTGTCCAATTTTTTCCAAAGGTCAACATTTTTGACTTTTTTAAATCCGTTGCGTTTCCAGTTTTCTATCCAACCCTTTGTAAATGTGTCAATTATATTTCCATTTAAAATAAAAATAATAATTTTACTCGGATTTTGAATCTCACTCAGTGCGGCAATTATTCCGTGAATTTCCATGCGTGCATTTGTTGTGTATGAGAAACCGCCGGAAATTTCTTTCACTCTTTTTTCACCATCTAAAATTATTGCTCCAAAACCTCCATTCCCCACTGCTGTATCTCCGGTGGAAATGTTTCCCATCACGCACGAACCACACACAAAAATTTTTACTACATTTTTCATTTTAATAATAAAAGCGCAAAAGTACAATTTTTCGATAAAAAAAATATCAAAACAATGTAATTTTTAAAGCACAATTTAAGTTTTTCAAAAAAAATATGTTAATAAATTATTTTATTTCAAAAAAAAAATCTACTTTTGCCGATTAATTAAAAATTTTGAATGTTGAACCTCAATTTGTTGTAAAAAAAATGATTTTTTTGCAAACAAATTCTAAAAACGTACTTGGGAAAATGGAAACACCCGAATTTGAAAAAGTAGAAACCAATCCGGAAGAAACTCAATCTGTTGCTGAAATTTTGGCACAAACTTCTGACATTGAGCAAATTACAAAACGTATTGAATATCCGATTCTAACCGAGCAGCCGCTCGCAGAAGAAGTACCTCTTGTTGTTGAAAACGAAAAAGAAGAGAGAAAGGAAAAAGAGAAAGCGGAAGAAGTAGAGAAGGAAGAGGAAAAAGAAAATACGCAAAATGTGTCGTTGCTCCCCCAAGACGTTGAAATTGAAATAGAAAACGAGACAATCTCTGAAAATGCGGTGAGCAATACTGATTTTACAAAAGAAGAATTAGTTGAAAAATTGCAAGACCTTGTGAATCAAAGTGCAGAACCCAAAAAATCGGAAGTTGATGCAATAAAATTAAATTTTTTCCATCAAATCGGGCTGGAAAAAGAAAGTTTGCGTGAAAAATTTATTTCCGACGGAGGCACACTCGAAGATTTTAAGCCGCAAAAAGATGACTTGGAAGATACTTTTAGGGAACTTTTAGCGCAACTGAAAGCACGTCGTATTGCACATGCCGCTCAATTTGAAAAGCAAAAAGAGCAGAATCTGCTTGAAAAACAACATATTATTGAACAAATGAGAACGCTCGTTGAACAAAACAGCGACGTTGATAAAGCGGTCAGTGAGTTTCGTGAATTGCAACAAAAATGGAAAACTATTGGCGGAGTGCCAATGTCTCAAGCAAATATTCTGTGGCGTGATTATTCTCAATGTCAAGAGGCATTTTGGGATTTGGTAAAAATAAATAATGAATTGCGTGACTATGATTTCCGTAAAAATCTTGAGGCAAAAAATGCTTTGATTGATGCCGCTACTAAGTTGGAAAATGAAAAAGATGTTATTTCTGCGTTTAAAAAACTGCAAAAATTGCACGAAGAATGGAGAGAGATTGGTCCTGTTCCCCGAGAAATGCGCGAAGAAATCTGGAAGCGTTTTAAAGAGGCTTCGGCTTTGGTAAACAAACGCCAAGTTGAATATTTTGAAACATTACGTAAAAATGAAGAAGAAAATACTGCCAAAAAGAAGGAGTTGATTGAAAAAATCATTAACTTTGATATCTCAAATCTAAAATCATTCAAACAGTGGGATGATGCCTCCAATCAGGTACATGAGTTGCAAACAGAGTGGCGTTCTATAGGCTTCGCCCCGCGAAGACTCAATCAAAAACTTTTTGAAAAATATCGCAAGGCAAGTGATGACTTTTTTAGTGCAAAATCGGCTTTCTTTAAAGAAATGCGAAGCGAATTTTCTGCAAATATTGAGAAAAAAGTTTTGCTTTGCAAACAAGCAGAAGAATTAAAAGACAGCCAAGACTGGCATAAAACTTCTCTCGTTTTTATTAACCTCCAAAAACAATGGCGGGATGTTGGCTCGGTACCACGAAAACTGTCGGATACACTATGGGAAAGATTTTTAAACGCTTGTAATTATTTTTTTGAACAGAAAAAAAATGCAACCACTTCTCAAGCATCTCAAGAAAAGGAAAATTTGATAAAAAAACGCGATATCATTGAGCAAATAAAATCTTTGGATACTACTAATGAAAGTAACGCACTAAAATCGCTCAAAGAAATAATCGTAGAATGGAATTCTATTGGTTTTGTGCCTTTTAGGGAAAAAACGCAAATATATCGTGAATATCGGACGGCTATCAATACAAAATTTGACGCCCTGAATGTTGATGAAAATGCACGTCGCCTCGACAATTTCCGAAATAATGTTGCAAATTTGGCAACCAAAGGTAGCGGCACTTTGCAGGAAGAACATAAAAAACTTACACGCGCTTACGAACGGATGAGACAGGAATTAAAAACTTACGAAAATAATCTGGGATTTTTCACTTCCTCTTCAAAAAATGGAGGCGGTATAATAGAACAGATGAATAAAAAGATTGATAACCTGCGCAGTGAATGTAAATTGCTTCAGGAAAAAATAAAGTTGATTGCACACGAAATAAAATAAAAGTTTTCTAATAAAGATAATGTTTTTTATTAATAAGTAGAACAAGTTTTGAATAGTTTTCAAGGCGTGTTTTTGCATCTTTTATTTTTCCACAAAAATTTTGAAGTTTTTTATTTCATTTTTGATAATAAAAAATTTTTTGTAAATTTGTAAGTTTTTTTTACAAACACACTTAAAATGAAAGAACACAATCAGTTAAATATTGCAAATGAAAAATTTACGGATTTCTTAATAAAGAAGAAATTGCGTAAAACCCCCGAACGATACGCAATTTTGAAACTTTTTTACGATGCGGAAAATTTCCTTTCGGCTGATACAATTTTCCAAATAATGAAAAATGACTATCGCGTGAGTTTAGGAACAATTTATAACACTATAGAAGTACTTTTGGAATGCAATTTGATCGTGAAACATCAATTTTCGCAAAATCAAACCTTTTTTGAACGCGCATACGGGAATAATCTGTATTTTTACAAAATTTGTACCGCCTGCGGAAAAATTAAAAAATTTTCCGATAAAAATATACGAATTGCTTTGGTGTCAAAATCAGATAGTAATTTTTTTGCACAACATCACTCTCTATATATTTATGGATTGTGTCATAATTGTGGAAAAAAGAAGTAAAAAAAAATGATAATCTAAAGAAAAATGAATATAATTAATTTTAAAAATTCTATAGTTCTGTTACTTATGCTGCTGAGTGTTGCATGTGATGAGATTAGCGAAAAAGACAGAAATGTTTTTTACTCAAATATTGAAGATTTTAAAACGGGAAAAACCGTTCTGCTCGAAGATTTTACAGGTGCTAATTGCTCAAATTGCCCGCGTGCAACTGCTGCGACTGTCGATTTGCAAAATGCGTTAGGAGAACAACTTATTGTTGTAAGTATTCACGCCGGGGCTTTTGCCACCGATTCTTTTCGTACCGAAACAGGCAATGCGTATCTGCAATTTTTTTATCCTCAAAACACAAGCTATCCAGCGGCAATGATTAGTCGTACAAAGCAGTCTACAGACAAATATGTTTCGGTAAATGATGCACAATGGGCAACTTTGGTCATTGAGAGGTTGATTGATTTAACAAAGCCTAATGCGCAAATGCCAGATATTAAACTGAATTTAACAGTTAATTATGATCAGGGAGAAGGCAGTTTTGTCGTAAAATCGTCAGTTTTGGGACATCAGCGGATAGAAAATGACTTAAAACTGCAACTTTTGCTTACAGAAAGTCATATCATTAGTCGGCAAAGTGGCGACGGCGGCGGGCAAAATTACGAACATAACCATGTTTTACGTGATGCCATTAATGGAACTTGGGGTGAAAATATTGCTGTAAATGCAAATCAAACGGTAGATTATTTTTCTGAAAAATATTTTTTATCAAAATTGGATGATATGACTTTTAACAATATCCCTCCCCCGTACAACAGCGGCAACCCCGAAAATATGAATATCGTAGGTTTTATTTACGACAATCAAACAAAAGAAGTGATTGAGGTTAAAGAAATTTCATTAATTGAAAAAAAAATAATGTAATTTTGTTTTAAAAATAATTTTTTTTTCTAATTTTGCAAGAAAATAATTTTTTAATTCTAACTTTAAATTTTAAAACAGATGAAAAACATTAAGAAAATTTATTTTGCTGCGGTAACAATTGTCTTTTTTGCCGCTGTTGCGTTTTCGTGCAAACCGGAAGGAAATGACCCGCAGGAAGAATTGGTTCTCTCGAATTCTTCGGTTCAATTAACAGCAAGTACCTTTGATGAAATCCAAATCGTGTCGGGTAACGGCGGTTACGGAGCCACAAGTAGCGAGCCGAATGTTGCCACACCAACCGTTGAGAGCAACAACATTAGAATCGATGCACTTGCTGCAGGAACTGCCGAAATTAAAGTGACCGACAGCCGTCAAAAAACGGCCACTATTTCGGTAACAGTTGAAGCATTGCCCGAAAACGGTTTCCTTTTCAATTTTTTAGATGAAAACGAGCATCCAATTGCGCAAAATGGAAATGTTAACAGTTACAGTAATGACGATAATATGTTGTCATTGATAAAAATTCAAAAAAATTGCAAGGGCAACGTTGAGGCAACTCTCAAAATTACACTTCTCAGCGGTTCTACAACAACAATAGGGTATTGTGGTTGGGGACTTACTGCTTGTACTGAAGTTACTTTGACAAATTCTGTACAAAGTTCAAAAATTGTTTTAGATAATAATATCATTGACCCGAATGTCGAATCAATGACTCAAATTGATGCTTCTACAATTATTAGGGCTAAATATGAACTAATGTATGGAGATAAAACACAAACAGTTAACTGGACGGTTAACTGATATTTTTTATAAAAAGTTTAATTTATTTTTTAATATTAATTTTTAATAAGTATGAAAAAATTTTTTTCTATCTCAATTTTCTGTTTTGCGTTAATTTTTTCAAATTATTCTTGCAGACCAGATAACCCAGTAGTTCCACCACCTGAACCGCCCGAACCACCAGACATTCCTGTTACAGAAATGACTATAGGTTATTGCAGCGAGTCTAATGATTTTGAAGGACTTGGTGCTGGTGCTGTTGTTTTGCAGGGGGCTATCAGAATTCCTGTCGCGACGGCAAATGCTCTTGTCGGCAATAAAATTACAAAAATTAAATTTGGCGTGTGTGCTCAAGGTGTGAGCTTGAGTAATGCAATGGTATTTATCTCTGAATCTTTAGGAGGAGAACCAGTAGTTAGCCAGACGGTAGAATCTATTACTGACGGATGGAATGAAGTTACCCTTACTACTCCGTATGAAATAGAATCGAACACCGAGTTTTATGTTGGATACAGTTATAAAACATCAGGTGGCTATCCACTCGCCATTGATTTAACTACATTCGACCCTGACAATGGAGGATTTATTGCAATTGGTACAAATTGGACTACTCTAACAGCGGAAGGATTTGATTGTAATTTGGCACTTTATACTACGGTAGAAGGTGATAATTTGCCACAATATGATTTGGATTTGACAAATCTGAATTTGCCAAATTATTATCTTACAGGAAGTAATATTGGACTGAAAGGTTCTGTAACGAATCGCGCAGCTAAAACTATTACTTCTTTTGAAGTGATATATAAAATCGGTAATAATGATGAAAAAACGTATATCGTTTCAAATGTAAATATTCCTAATTATGCGAGTTATGATTTTACAGTACCTAATATATCAACAACTCAGCAGGGAGCAGTTCCTGTTTCAGTAAGAATCGGACAGTTAAACGGCAATAAAGTTGATGTTTATCAATCCAATAATTCTAAGAACACCGTTATCAATAGTTATCCTGTTTTATTTTTAAAGAAAACTGTTGTAGAAGAAGGTACAGGCACTTGGTGTGGATGGTGTCCGCGTGGTATTGTAGGCATGAGAACAATGGCTGCAACCTATCCTGACAAATTTATCGGAATTGCAGTTCATAATGGCGATCCAATGGCTGTTACTGCATATAACAGCGGAATGGGCTTTAGCGGTTTCCCTAATGCAGCAATAAACAGAGCATTTTTAGTTGACCCTAATGCAACAGATTTGGATAAAGCACTTTCTCAAGCAGACGAATACTTCATTTACGGAATTGAAATTACAAATGCACAAATTAATGGTTCTACAATTGACGCAACGGTAAAAATCACTTCGGCTGTTGATACGGTTGTTAATCAAAATGTTGCCTTTGTAATTGTTGAAAATGATGTTACAGGTACTGGCTCCGGATATAATCAACAAAATTATTATGCTAATAATTATGCTGGTCCGATGGGAGGTTTTGAAAGTTTACCTTCGGTTATTCCTGCATCGCAAATGGTGTATCAGGAAGTTGCACGCGGAATTTTCCCAAGTTTTAACGGCGCAGCAGGAAGCGTGCCATCAAATTTAACGGCAAATGTTCCCGTAACGTTCAGTTATACAATTAATTTGCCGTCTACTATCAATAATATCGCCAATATTGAATTGATTGCTTTACTTTTAGAAAATAAACCGGGCGGATATAAGCCATGGCAAATTGTTAATGCAACAAAAATTCATTTTTAATTCATAATTTACAAAATAATATTTTGTCGGGTTGTAAATTTTTAGTAATTTTGCAACCCGATTTTTTAATTTTAAATAATATTTTAATAACAAAATAAAAATGATAAAAGTAGGTATTAATGGATTTGGACGCATCGGACGTATGGTATTCCGTGCGGCTGTGAAAGATTTCAATGATATTGAAATTGTAGGAATTAACGACCTGTTAGACCCTGCATATTTGGCTTATATGCTAAAATATGACTCCGTTCATGGTAATTTTAAAGGCGATATTTCTGTTGAAGGTAACACAATGATAGTCAATGGAAAACGAATTCGTATCACAGCAGAAAAAGACCCTGCAAACTTAAAATGGAATGAAGTTGGAGCAGATGTTGTTATTGAATCGACAGGCTTTTTTCTAACAAAAGAAACTGCCGAAGCACATATTAAAGCAGGAGCAAAAAAAGTTATTATGTCTGCTCCTTCAAAAGACGACACGCCGATGTATGTTTTTGGAGTAAACAGTGATAAATATGCCGGAGAAAATATAATTTCTAACGCATCTTGCACGACCAACTGCCTTGCTCCTCTTGCAAAAGTTATCCACGAAAATTTTGGAATCGTAAAAGGGTTGATGACAACTGTTCATGCTACAACGGCTACGCAAAAAACCGTTGATGGACCATCGTCGAAGGATTGGCGCGGCGGACGCGGAATTTTGGAAAACATCATTCCATCTTCCACAGGCGCTGCAAAGGCAGTGGGAAAAGTATTACCCGCACTCAACGGCAAACTTACAGGTATGTCGATGCGCGTGCCAACTTCCGATGTTTCGGTTGTTGATATGACCGTTGTGCTTGAAAAATCCGCCACAATGGCACAAATCAATGCAGTGATGAAAGCCGCAGCAGAGGGCGAAATGAAAGGAATAATTGGTTATACCGAAGACTCGGTTGTTTCTACCGATTTTCGTGGCTGTGCGCTGACTTCAATTTACGATGCAAACGCAGGAATCGGACTTGACGACCATTTTGTGAAATTAATTGCATGGTACGACAATGAATGGGGTTATTCTTGCAAAATGCTTGAGATGGTGCAAGTTATTGCTAAAAAATAAAGTGTTTAATTGAATTTTTGTATTTCATAACATTAAAATCCGCTCCGAAGTGATTTCGCAGCGGATTTTGCTTTTGTTTTTTTATTATTTAAAAAAAAATTACCTTTGCAAATTATTTTATTAAATTATTAATAAATTTTTTATTATAATGAAAAAATTCCCCGAATACACAGAATTAAACCTTTCGGAGGTAAATAAAGAAATTATCGAATATTGGAAAGAAAACGACACTTTCCACCGCAGCGTCAATGAGCGTGAAGGCACTCCATCGTTTGTTTTTTACGAAGGTCCGCCTTCGGCAAACGGCATGCCGGGTATTCATCATGTCATGGCACGCACTATCAAAGACGTATTTTGCCGCTATAAAACGATGAATGGCTTTCAAGTTAAACGTAAAGCGGGCTGGGATACGCACGGTTTGCCGGTTGAACTCGGCGTAGAAAAGTTGCTCAAAATAACCAAAGAAGATATCGGTAAAAAAATTAGCATAGAAGAATATAACGCCGCTTGCCGCCATGAGGTGATGAAATATACAAAAGAATGGGAAGACCTTACCGAAAAAATGGGCTATTGGGTAGATATGGAAAATCCATATATCACATGCAACAATAAATATATTGAAACACTTTGGTATTTGCTCAAACAATTGTATAACAAAGGATTTTTGTATAAGGGCTATTCCATTCAACCATATTCACCCGCTGCCGGAACTGGTTTGAGTTCACACGAATTGAACCAGCCCGGATGCTATAGAGATGTGAAAGATTTGACCTGTATAGCGCAATTTAAAGCGAAAAATGTCGAAAATACTTACTTTTTGGCTTGGACAACCACCCCTTGGACTTTACCATCAAATACTGCGCTCTGCGTGGGCGAAAAGATTGATTATGTGAAAGTTAAAACGCAAAATCCATTTTCAAAAGAGAATGTTTATTTGATTTTGGCGGAAGTTTTGCTTCAGAGCGTAATGGGTAAAAATGAATATGAAGTTTTAGAAAAATATAAAGGTGCAGATTTGGTCGGAATGGAATATGAACAGTTAATTCCATTTGTAACGCCGGATGGAAAGGCTTTTAAAGTAATCTGCGGCGATTTTGTTACCACCGAAGATGGCACGGGCATTGTGCATATTGCGCCGACATTTGGTGCGGACGATGATAAAGTTGCAAAAAATTTTGGTATTGTGCCAATGCTTTTGACTGACAAAAATGGCAAGCAAGTTCCGATGGTCGATTTGACCGGGAAATTCTATAAAATTGAAGATTTGGACGAAAATTTTGTAAAAAATAATGTTAATGTAGAATATTATAAAAATTTTGCCGGAAAATTTGTAAAAGATGCTTATTATCAAGAACTTGCAGAAAATCATCTATCGCTCGACACAGAAATTTGCCTTTGGTTACAGCAGTGTGGACTGCTTCTCAAAAAGGAAAAACATACGCACAATTATCCACATTGTTGGCGAACAGATAAACCTGTATTGTACTATCCGTTAGATAGTTGGTTCATTCGCACCACAGCGGCAAAAAACGAGATGATAACACTCAACAACACAATAAATTGGAAACCACAATCCACAGGCAGCGGTCGTTTTGGCAAATGGCTCGAAAATTTGAACGATTGGAACCTTTCGCGCTCGCGCTATTGGGGAACGCCATTGCCAATTTGGCGAACCGAAGACGGCGCAGAAGAAATTTGCATCGGCTCAATGGGAGAACTTTTTGAAGAAATTGAAAAGTCATTAAAAGTAGGATTGATGAACGAAAATCCTTTCCCTAATTTCAAAGTGGGCGATTATTCGGATGAAAATTATTCTGTGAAAAATATTGATTTGCATCGTCCTTATGTTGATAACATTATTCTTGTTTCACCTTCCGGTAAGCCGATGAAAAGGGAGTTGGACTTGATTGATGTTTGGTTCGACAGCGGTGCGATGCCTTTTGCACAGGTACATTATCCTTTTGAAACAGAAGAAGGTTGAATTTTATTGATGCAATTGTTTATGGAATTTTAACAACGCGTTAAATAAAAAATTAGTTCCATTGCGTACAATTTTATTGACTTTGTGCTAAATAGACATTTCGGATTGCTTTATCAAACATCAATGATAATTTGAAAATATTGCATTAATTTAACGTGTATAATTCATCAAATTATTTGGAAAATTGGGTGTAATTTATTAATGTTGTCAAAGCCAACAAATTACGGACATCAAAAGTACAGCATTTTATAGAAACAAAAAAGCGGTTACAGTAGATTTTTCGGCAGAAGAAATCAGCAGCGAAGATGCAATCGCATTATTGGAAAAGTTAGAGCGTGAGCACAAGTTGATTCGCTTTTTCTGTAAACTTATACCAGATTATCGAAACCCTTTTCGGATTGTTCACAGGTATTGAAAAACTGCTCAAACAACGTGTTTACATGCTTATTCAGGGCTATGAAGATACTAATGAGGTGTTTCACTTACAAAAAATCTGCTTTTCAAAGATATACTTTGCGGAGATATGGCTTTCAAACCTACTCTGTGCAGATTTGAGAACAGTATCGGAAAGCAGATCATTTTTGATTTGTATTATCGTAGAATTTCTGTATGCTAAAAACGGCGAAAAGCACCAACACTTCTTCGGTTTTGCTTATCAGGCAGCAACTGGGAGGCTAGACTGAACAAATGTACCACTGCAAAGTAGAAAACACAGGAAAGGGAATGAATATCAGATATATAATCAGCAATTTTGAAAACCAAAGGAAAATATCTTTTAGAATAAAATGTAAATCAAAAAATCTTTTTTCCAATACTAAAATAAATCATTAATTTTGCCGTTTTTAGGATTGAAATTTTTAATAATTTGAAAAAAATAAAAATAATCACGGTTCTTGTCGTTTCTTTGGCGGCAATAGTTCTTTTGTCGGGGTGTTCTACTAAAAAGAATACTGCGATGTCGCGCTTTTATCACTCATTTACAACACGTTACAACGTTAAATTTAATGGAAAAGTATCTTATCGTGATGGAATCGAAGCCATGCAAAAGGCAAATATTGACGATTATACCGATTTTTTGCCAATGTATCCAATAAGCAATCTGCCAACTCAGAAAGCAGCGACCACTCAAATGGACAAGACTATTGACAAATCACGCAAGGCAATAAAAACACATTCTATTACAAAAAAGCCAACTAAAAATTTTCGTAAATGGTCAAATCCAAAATATCAAAGTTTTTACAATCAACAGGAGTTTAATCCGTCACTAAAAGAATCATGGTTGTTGTTGGCAAAATCGGAATTTCACAAAGGCGATTTTCTTGGCTCAGCGGGAACTTTTTCTTATATTTCAAAACATTATCCGGAAGACAAAGATATTGTTGCACAATGTAAAATCTGGACAGCGCGTGCATATATTGAAATCGGTTGGACCTATGAGGCTGAAGAAATTCTTAATAAAATTGACCAGAGTGACCTCAAACGGCGGAATCGCCCGCTTTTTGATAATGTTCAAGCACAACTTTTACTGAAACAAAAGCAGTACCAAAGGGCAATTCCATATTTGGAAACTTCTTTAAGCAATGCTGAAAATAAATATCAACGAGCGCGTATTGCATTTATTTTAGGACAAATATCAAAAAAACTTGGGATAAAAGATAAAGCCGATACATATTTTTCAAAAGTAATAAAAATGAGTCCGCCGTATGAAATGAGTTTTTATGCGCGGGTCAATCGTATTAATGTTGATGACCAAAATTTCACAAAGAATCATCGAATAATAAAATCGATGATAAAAAATCCTAATAATAAGGAATATAGAGACCAACTTTTTTATACGGATGCGTTAATTTATCTTGCACAAAAAGACACGGTTAAAGCATTGGAACAATTGACTTTAGCCTCCGACAGCAGTAGCCGCAACGGTATTGACAAAGCAAAGGCGCTTGTTTTGGCGGGCGATATTTATTATAACCAAAAAAATTATGTAAAAGCATATCCATGTTATTCCGATGCTGCAACAATTATTCCTGTAGAAAATGAAATCTATGCACGCGTAAATAATCTTGCATCATTGCTTGGTGAATTAGCCACTGAAAATCAGATAGTTATAACTAATGATAGTTTATTGCAAATTGCTGCCTTGCCGACAGATGAACGGATGACATTTATTAATAAAATTATTGCAGAAAAGCAAAAAGCAGATGCACTGGCGGAAAAAAACGCTGAAAAAACTGCTCGCTCAAATCAAAACAGTGCTTACAATCCTTTTGGAGACAACAATCAGCAAAATCCGTCGATGAATATGGGTGGTGCGAATGCAAATTGGTATTTTTATAATGCAAATTTAATACAGTCAGGGAAATCAGATTTTAGGCGCAAATGGGGAAATCGCCGTTTGGAAGATAATTGGCGGCGTTTAAGTAAATCAAATACAATGTTTGCCTCTGATAATCAGGATGTTACGCAAACAGATACTGATGAAAATTCGGAAAATATTATTGAAACTGACTCTGATGCAACAGGCAAATCACAAAATTCTACCGACCCTTATGACCCACAATTTTATTTGCAGCAATTGCCTCTTACCCGCGCAGCAAAGGCGCAGGCAAACGAGCAAATTGCTATGGCATTATTTAATATGGGGACAATTCTCAAAGATAAATTGGAAGATTTCCCTTCGGCAATAAGCGCTTTTGGCGAATATCAACGCCGATTTGTTAATCACAAGAACGTACAGGATGCTTATTTCCAGCAATTTATTATAATGGAACGAACAAAAAATGAAGAGCAGGCAGCAATATTCCGTTCTATTATTCTAAACGAATTTCCCGAATCAAAATACGCATTAATATTGCAAAATCCAAACTATGTGCAACAGCAGCAGCGAATGTTTGCCGAGCAGGATTCTATCTACAGCGCAACTTATACAGCGTATATGCGTAACGATTTTAAAAAAGTTTTTGCCAACAATAATTATGTAAAACAAAATTTTCCGAATTCCAAACTGATGCCAAAATTTGATTTCTTAAGTGCATTGACAGTAGGCAGAACACTCCCACGAGATACTTTTGCTACAAAACTTAGTAATTTGATTGCTGATTATCCGCAGGCTGACGTTACTACAATGGCAAAAGATATTTTAGCGCTTGTTGGGCAGGGGCGAGAAAATATTCAGGGCGGCTCGTCGGGCAATTTGCTCACTTTACGACAGGAAACATTAAACGCTGAAAATCAGGCAAACGAACAGGCTGCCCTAAAGGAATTTTCTTTGGAAAAATTGAGTAAACACCGTTTAATGCTAAATGCAGAGGCTTCGAAAACGGCAATGAACGAATTACTATATCAAGTAGCGGTTTATAATTTTTCTCGTTTTATGATTAAAGATTTTGAATTGATAATGACAAGTATAGATAGCACTCATAATATATTATCTGTTACCAATTTAGAAAGTTTTGACGAGGCACGCTGGTATGAAAAATCGCTTGCTGTCGATACCGTTATTGCGCCGCTTTTTGTAAAACTTAACATAACTCCCGTTGTTATTTCCGAAGATAATTTTGCACTTTTGAAAGCAGGAGGAGATTTGAATAAATATTTAGCATTTGAAAAAGTAATTGAAAATTATGTTGCACCCGACACTACTAAAAATAGGAAAGAACTTGCTGAAAATCAATTCGTTAGTATTCCAACTTCAAAAAATAAAAATAATGAAGAATCCGTTGATATAAAGGTTTTGGAATTGCCCAAAAACGACACAACCACAAAGGAACAGGAAAACGAACAAAACAAAACCAATGAGATAAAAGTTGAGCAGGAGCAACCAAAAACAGATGAGAAGACCGAACCTGTTGAAAATCAAACAGTTCAACCGTCAGCCGAACAGCCAAAACCTGTTGTTCCCAAATATAAAAACCTCTTCACTATTGAGCCGGAAGGAGAACACGTAGTTGCTATTTACGTTTTGAACGGGAAAATTGACGCAGGAAAAATCGGCACGGCATTCGACACTTATAATGCAGATAATTACTCAATTATGAATTTGAGTGTAACTTTTGAAAAGTTTGGGTCAAAAGATGTCGTTATCATTGGTACCTTTCCGAATGGCGAAACCGCAAAATCGTATTTGTTGAGAATGGTAAGTCAAAATTCACTTTTTGACGGATTAAAAGGTGCGTCATACCGAAACCTTGTCGGCACACTTGAAAATCTCAAAATTGCTACTGCAAGCGCCGCAAATTTAGCCGTATATTCCGAATTTATGAAGGAATATTATTTGAAATGAGGGGAAAATCTCCTATAATTTGGAATCCATAATTATATCACTGCCCCTCAAAAAATCACAAAATTCACACTCAATGCTATTTTTTTTTGAATATGATTTGTATTTCAGCGAATTATAACTTTGATGAACTTCCTGGGGCGTTCTTAATCCCAAACTCCAATGTACACGTTTGTTGTTGTAAATATCTACAGCCTCCTGTTTTCGCGCTTAATACGCCCGTAATAACCCTGTTTTAGCCCGAACACCTGATAGAGATACTTTACGTTGAAAGACGTTTTTTCTTTCTTTGTATCTCGTTCACCAACTGTTCGGGCAAGTATTTTTTGACAACTCTTGCCCCGTAACTTTCTCAAAATTAGCAATTAAATCCTGTTGGAAGTCTTTCACAAACTCTAATTCTTCTATGCGCTCTCGCAATTTTTTAAGTTCTTGTTCTTTGCTCATAAATGTCTGTTTTGAATCGTAATTACCCCAAAATGTCCATTAGAATCTCAAATGTTAAATTAGGCATTATTAACATTTATTTCTCGTGTTTTTTGAACAATTAATGCAAAATTATGCGCTAATTATCAATTCATTACAGATAACATTTTCTAATGGCGTCCATTAGAAA
>WQYU01000035.1 GCA_009781075.1 Paludibacter sp.
AAGAGAATATTGGGATTTTATTGAAAAAAGACGTGATTTGCTCGTTCCGCAAGATGTTCGTGAGCGAAAGGGCAGTTTTTTTACGCCGCAAATTTGGGTAGAACTTTCGCAAAAATATTTGGCAGATGTTTTTGGCGAGAATTGGCAAGAGGAATATTATGTGTGGGATTGTTGTGCAGGAACAGGTAATTTGCTTGCCGGTTTGACCAATAAATACAACATTTGGGCATCCACGCTCGACGAAGCCGATGTCGATGTGATGCGAGACCGCATAGAAAACGGTGCAAATCTTTTGGACAAACACGTTTTTCAGTTTGATTTTCTCAATGACGATTTTTCAAAACTTCCTCAGGGTTTGCAGGATATTATCAACGATGAAAAACGGCGTAAAAAACTGATAATTTACATCAATCCGCCCTGTGCTGAAAGCGGTATTTATGGAAAAAGAAGTAAAGCAGGGGTAGCAACATCACACAAAATTAATGAAAAGTACAAATCAAAAATCGGTGCTGCTGCAAATGATATTTATATTCAATTTCTTATCAGGATATATATGGAAATTACGGGCAGTATTCTTGCTACTTTTGGTACTCTAAAATATGTTAATGCCCCTAATTCCACTTTATTTAGAGAAGTTTTTCAACCTGAATACAAAAAAGGATTTATTTGTAACTGCAATACTTTTGATAATGTTAATGGTAAATTTCCTTATAGTTTTTTAATTTGGAATTCGGCGAAAAAAAAGGAAATAAAAAATGTAGTTTGTAATGTATTTGCCGATAATGGAGTAAATGTAGGAGTAAAATCATTTTATTCAACCAAAAAAGAGGTAATAACTGATTGGTATTCGCAATTTTATGACTATAAAGATGAAAGTATAGGTATTTTGAGGCAACACGGAGGCGCAGATTTTCAAACGAATAGAGTGTTGCACATAGCCACAATAGATATAAAAAATCACACAAATAAAATAACGTTACAAAATTTAACTGAAACCTGTATTTATTTTGCTGTCCGCAAAGTTATTCCTGTAACTTGGTTAAATAATAGAGACCAGTTTTATTTTCCAAACAAAAAATGGGAAAAAGATACAGAATTTCAAAACGATTGCTTGGCTTACACTTTGTTTCATAGTCAAAATCGAATTTCGGCAAAACATGGCGTTAATCACTGGATTCCGTTTATGGAAAAGGAAGTAAATGCAAAAGATAAATTTGAAAGTCATTTTATGGTAAGTTTTATCAGCGGAAAAATCATACAGAACGGCTATTCCGATTTGTTTGAGCAGGAAGAGGCAAAATTTTGCCTGAAACGTGAATTTTCTCCCGAAGCCACTGCCGTTTTTGATGCAGGACTTGAATTGTGGAAATATTATCATAAAACAATAGGTGCAGGGGATGAGGTCAATGCAAGTTTGTATGATATAAAAGAATATTTCAAGGGGAGAAACGAAAAAGGTTCGGTTAATCAAAAATCTGCTGATAAAGAATTTAACAGATTGAACGAAAATTTGAATTTTTCAATGAAAAACCTTGCACAAAAAATAGAACCGAAAATTTACGAATACGAATTTTTAAAATAAAAAATTATATTTGAAAAAAAAATTTTTATCTTTGCGGCTATAAAAAATACATATATCTTATATGATAATCAATTAACAATCAATAATCTATAATTTGCAATTATAATAAAATGGCACAAATATTTACAGACCAGAGTATTAAAGAGATAATATCCGGTGGAAAACCGGTTGTAGTTGATTTTTGGGCGCCTTGGTGTGGACCGTGCAAAATGGTTAGCCCGATAGTTGAAGAACTTGCAAACGAATATGATGGAAAAGTAGAAATCGGAAAACTTAACGTTGATGAAAACGTTGAAACTTCTGAAATTTATGGAATTCGCAATATTCCTACATTGCTTTTTTTCAAAAATGGAGAGTTAGTCGACAAGTATGTCGGTGCGGTAAAAAAAGATATTTTGAAAAGCAAAATAGAAACATTGCTTTGATAAAAAATAAATATGCAACAATATAAAGACCTGTTAAACAGAATCTTAACTCAGGGCATTGAAAAATCCGACCGCACCGGTACAGGAACTATCTCAATCTTTGGGCATCAAATGCGTTTTAACCTTCAAGATGGTTTTCCTCTGTTAACTACAAAGCAGTTGCACTTAAAATCGATTATTTACGAACTCCTTTGGTTTTTGAGCGGCAATTCAAACGTAAAATTTTTGCAGGATAACGGTGTTCGAATTTGGAACGAATGGGCAGATGAAAACGGCGATTTGGGACACATTTACGGTTATCAATGGCGCAGTTGGAATGGATATGATGGTGAGACAATAGACCAGATTTCCGAGGCAATTGAAACAATAAAAAAAAATCCTGATAGCCGCCGTATTATTGTCAGTGCGTGGAATGTTGCTGATTTACAAAATATGGCTTTGCCGCCATGCCACGTTTTTTTTCAGTTTTATGTAGCAAATGGGAGGTTGAGTTTGCAAATGTATCAGCGCAGCGCCGATGTGTTCCTTGGCGTACCTTTCAATATTGCCTCCTATGCTTTGCTGTTGCAAATGGTGGCACAAGTAACGGATTTGCAGGCAGGTGATTTTGTGCATACCTTAGGCGATGCTCATATCTATCTAAATCATTTACAGCAAGTTAAAGAGCAATTAGCCCGTGAACTGCGTCCATTGCCGCAAATGATTATTAATCCTGCGATAAAAGATATTTTTTCATTCCAATATTCTGATTTTAAACTTATTAACTATAATCCGCATCCGCATATCAAAGGTGATGTTTCTGTGTGAGAAAAAGTCAAAAATTGTAAACTGAACAAGAATAATACAGATGATAATCTTTAATCCTCTTCTTCTTTCTTCAATGCTTCGTACTCTTTGATAAGTTTATCTTGAACATCGGCAGGAACAAGTTCGTAACTTGCAAAATTCATTGAGAATGAGGCACGTCCGCCTGTGAGCGAACTCAAAGTAGTAGAATAACTGCCAAGTTCCTTCAAAGGTACTTTTGCCATTAGTTTTTCAAATCCTTTTACACTTTCCATCCCCATTATCATTCCGCGTCTACCCTGCAAATCGGACATTACATCGCCCATTTTGTCGGAAGGAACAAGAACTTCTACATCATAAATCGGTTCAAGTAATTTTGGTCCTGCTTCTTTAAATGCCTGCGAAAAGGCATTACGTCCAGCCAAGCGGAAAGAAATTTCGTTGGAATCAACCGGATGCATTTTTCCGTCATAAACAATTACGCGTACATCGCGGGCATACGAACCTGTGAGCGGTCCCTGCTCAATCCTGTCCATTAATCCTTTAAGAATAGCAGGTACAAAACGAGCATCTATCGCTCCGCCGACAATTGAATTAACGAGTTCGAGTTTGCCGCCCCATTCAAGAGCAATTTCCTGAACATCGCGAGCCGAAATTTTATATTCCTGTCCGCCGAATTTATACATTTCCTTCACGGGAACACCTTCAACGTATGGTTCAACAATCAAATGTACCTCTCCAAACTGTCCGGCTCCTCCCGATTGTTTCTTATGGCGATAATCGGCACGAGACGCTTTTGTAATGGTTTCACGATATGGAATTTTAGGCTCGTTAAATTCAATTTGAATTTTATCCTCATTTTCAATTCGCCATTTTAATGTCCGTAGATGAAATTCCCCTTGCCCGCTCAAAATTGTCTGTTTCAATTCTTTAGAACGTTCAATAATCCATGTTGGGTCTTCGTCGTGCATTCGTGTCAATATTTCACTTAATTTCTCAGATTCCGATTCGCTAACCGATTTCACAGCGCGGCGATATTTCGGAGCAGGAAATTCAATATCTTTATATTCCCAATCACATCCCTTTTCATTTAGAGTATTTCCTGTGCGGGTTTCTTTTAGTTTTACAGTTGCGCCGATGTCTCCGGCAGCAATTTCTTCAACTTCGTTTCTAATTTGTCCGGCTACAGCAAAAAGTTGGCTGACACGTTCTTTTGCGCCATTACGGGTTACATTTACGAGGTCATCGCCCGATTTGAGTGTTCCGCTCATTACTTTAAAATATGAAACTTCACCAATATGCGGTTCAACACTTGTTTTAAAAACATAAATTGATTTATTTGATTTACTATCCGGGGTAACCTCAACTCCGCTTGTAGTTACCGGCTTTGGAGTATCATTAACCGAAGGGGTAACTTTTCCTAAAAATTCCATCAAATGACGCATGCCCATATCTTTGGCAGAACAGGCACAAACAACAGGAAACATATCTCTTGTAAGCAGCCCTTTGCTTATTCCGATTTGTATTTCATCTTCTGTAAGCATGCCCTGCTCAAAGAATTTTTCCATTAAGGTTTCATCGTGTTCGGCTGCTGACTCTACAAGTTTGCTATGCAAATCTTCTGCTTTCGACTTCTCGTTGTCGGGAATATCCAAAATTTGCGGTTCTCCGCCTTCGGGTTTCCACACAAGCATTTTCATCTTCAAAATGTCGATAACAGAGTTAAAACCAACGCCGGCATTCACAGGATATTGGATTGTTACAACTTTTCCACCATAATTGTCACGGAGTTGCTCCATTGTTTTGTCAAAATCTACCTTTTCGTGGTCAAGTTGGTTGGCAACAAAAATTACGGGCTTGTGAAAACGTTCTGCATACCGCAGATGGTTAGATGTTCCAACCTCTATTCCGTATTGAGTGTTTAAAACAATAATGGTAGCGTCCGTAACATTGAGAGCGGTAACCGTACCGCCAATAAAATCGTCTGAGCCGGCGCAGTCAATAAAATTCAACTTTTTGCCCTTCCATTCTATTTGAGCGATAGTTGAGAACACCGAATAGCCGTATTCTTTTTCCACAGGAAAATAATCGGAAACGGTGTTTTTGGCGTCAATATTGCCTTTGCGTTTTATTATTCCACTCTCGAAAAGCATTGCCTCCAGCATAGTGGTTTTCCCGGAGCCGGAACCTCCCATCAGCGAGATATTCCTTATTTCATTGGTTGGATAAACTTTCATTGATATTAATTTTTCTTATTTAACTTATTTATTTATACAAATTTATGGATAATGTCTTTTACAAAAAAAATTTTATTATAATTGACAATAATATAAAGTGTGCGAAATTAGTACTTTTTTTTAAAATAATAATACACTTGTTTAATATTTTATAAAATAAATAAAATTTTTCTGCTTTTTAGTTTAAAACATAAGATTTTTAATAGGAGAAAAATTTCCACGAAAGGTCAAAAACAGTATTTTTGCAAAAAAACAAATTACTGTAAATAGTAGAATAGTTTTGATTTAAGAAAATATAAAGAGTATATAATCATAAAAGAATAATGTACTTTGCAGTATAAAATTTCGCGGAAAATCTCTTATTCATAATGATTTATACTAAAAAAATATATTTTTATAACAATATTTAATATTTTATTAAATATTTTTCATTTTAATATTATATTATTTTTATTCAAATATAAGCATAATTAAAAAAAAAACTGTAATTTTGTAACCGAATTCTAAATCTCAAAATTTTATGAATCTTTTTTTGAAAAAATTATTCGGACAACTTCAATCGACCGCTCACTATGAGCAGGAAGAAAAAGACACTTTGGCAGCCATGCACCGCTACGATGAAATAGAAAAATCGGCAGAACTTGCCGAATATCACAAACTTTTTCATATCATAAAATCGGCAACGTTTCAGGAAAATAAAAAGGTTATGCTAAATCGCCGCTACCGCGATACCGAAGAAAGTCGTAATTGTCGCAAATTGGAAAAATTGCAGAAAAATGCTTCAATACGGAAATATTACGATACTGTCGAAAATGAGCCCCTGCAGTTGTTTTTATCTTTCAAACAAAGTCCGGAATACGAACTTTTGGGTAATCCCAAGCATGTAAAAAAGTCCCAAGAGTTGAAATATTTTAAAAAATTTGAACGTTCAAAAGAATATAAAAATTATGTACGATTCCATAATTCGTATGTTATCAAAGAGTTAGAAAATTTGCAAGAGAAAGTTGACTCCTCCGAATTTCAGCGAGCAAATAATTTTTGGAAAAATCCAAAACGATGGGAAACCACCCCAGAATATACGCAGGAACAGCGTTTTTATTCTCTTGCTAAAAATCCTGATATTGAATTTTTTAACAATGAAACTCCCGAACGTTTTAAAAAATATCGCGAGCGTACACTTACTTTTTCGCAGGAATTTGATACCAAAACTTTGGCTGTGTTCTGGCAGCCGGGTTTCAATTATGCATCGCAACAACTTATTGGTAATCACTCGTTTGCTAACGAAAAATCGGCTAACAATAACGGCAAAAATGCTGTTGTAGAAAACAGTATTTTGAAAATTTTAACACGCAGCGAATGTACAAAAGCACCGGCATGGGACGTGGAAAAAGGATTTATCGAAAAGGATTTTGACTACACTTCCGATATTATTACCACCGCAGAAAGTTTTCGACAGGAATGCGGAATGTTTCAAGCGAAAATTCGCTGTACAGGAAAAATTCATCACGCTTTTTGGCTTGGAGCAGATGGAAAATTACCGCATATTAATATTTTTCATTTCAACGGCAAAAAAATTACAGTTGGCAATGCGCGTAAAGAAAAAATGGATGGAACGGTAATAAAAGGCATAAGCCGCTTATCTCCATTCGTTTATACACTTATTTGGAAGAAAAACGAACTTGTATGGTATATTAACAATCTCGAAGTTTTTAGTATTTATAATAATATTCCAAAGGAAGAGTTATATATGGCGTTCAACTCGTTTATTTCAGCCAAACAAAAAGGTTCTATCGGTTCTCTGGAAGTGGATTGGGTTAGAGTTTTCCAAATTTAAATTTTCGTTGTCAGCAAAATGAACATCGCTGTTTTTGGTTCAAAACATCATGAAATTGTAGTTTCGCTTATAGCCAATCTGTTAAAATATTTTCAAAATAAACGAGATTTTTCTTTTGCTTTTGAGAATATTTTTTATGATTATTTATTAAAACAAAACATTAAAGTACAACAATTTACAACAATTGGTGAAAGTAATTTTACAGCTGATTTGGTTTTGAGTTTTGGGGGAGACGGTACTTTTTTAAAGACAGCAGCAATTGTTGGTAATAAACAAATTCCGATTTTAGGAATTAATGTCGGACGGCTCGGATTCCTTACTGACCTTTCGGGGCGCGAAATAAAAGACATGTTTCAAATCATTGAAAATCAGAATTTTGAAGTAGAACAACGAACTGTCATTGAAGTTAAAAATTCAAAAAATATTTCTTTGAAAATGCCTTTTGCACTTAACGAAGTGGCTGTAATGAAACAAGACTCTTCGTCAATGATTAGCATTAAGGCAAGGATAAATGGAGAATTAATCAATACTTATCGCGCTGATGGACTGATAGTTGCCACGCCGACTGGCTCTACTGCATATTCAATGAGCGTTGGTGGACCGATTGTTGTTCCGCAGGCGGCAAATTTTATCATTTCGCCAATCGCATCGCACAGTTTGAACGTGCGCCCGCTGATAATTCCTGACTTGTGGGAAATTGAACTTACAATAGACAGCAGATCAAATAGTTATCTTGCCGCTCTTGATGGACGTTCTAAAATTTTTAAAACACATACCAAACTTATTATCAGCCGCGCTCCTCATAAAATATTGATAGCCAAACAAAAAGGTCGTAGTTTTTTTGATACCATAAAAGGAAAATTGATGTGGGGAGCAGATACACGAGAATAAATGATAAATTTTAAATTATGACTATTATAATTATAGGCCTTGTATTTTTAAAAATTTATTTTACAAAAATACATGTTTTCACTCGTTTAGCCGTGCAATTATAGTTTCATTACCTATGATTTTGTCGCCATTTTGAACATAAATTTCGGTATTGAGCGGGAAAAACATATCTACACGCGAGCCGAATTTAATAAAACCGAGATGTTCATTAATACGACACTCTTTGCCTTCTCTGGCGTATGTAACGATGCGACGAGCAATTGCACCTGCAATTTGACGCACTAATATTTGCGTCCCTCCACGTGATTGTATCAAAACTGACGAACGTTCATTTTCTATACTTGATTTTGGAAAATAAGCACCTTTATGGCTGCCTGAACGATGTTGTGCCTTCAAAACCTTTCCGCAAACAGGGTACCAATTAGCATGTACATTGAATATAGACATAAAAATTGATACCTGTAATCGCTTTTCACCTCCAAAAATTTCGTCTTCTTCGGTCGGCTCAATCGCCACAATGGTACCATCAGCAGGGGCCACAACCAAACTATCATCATCAACTTCTATGATACGCGAAGGATTTCTAAAAAAAAACATAACAAATGCTAATATCACTCCTGAAAACACCGTATTCAAAACAAAGGTCTTACTTGAATAATAAATGCTTACCAAAAGATTAAACGCAAAAAGCACAAATAGCAATATCAGCAAAATAATTCGTCCTTCTTTATGGATACGAATAAGTTTCATATTTTTTATTTATTTATATTAAAATATAATTATTTTTCAAATAAATCGTTGAGTTTCAATTCCTTCCACATACATTGCGCTAAACGGACGCGAGGGGCAATGATATTCGCATGCTCCGCAGCCGATGCAACGTTCCGCATTTACAACAGGAATCAAGAATGAGTTTTCATCATTCATATCAATCCGTACGCGCGAAATTGCACCCACAGGACAATGTCGTTCACAATTTGAACAATTTACATTGTCGGTTATTACAACACAGTTTTTTCTAATCCAAGTTGCCGTTCCTATTTTCAAACTCGATTTTTCCTCAATTGTAATTCTTTTAATCGCACTTGTCGGACAAACTTCTGTACAGCGCACACATTCCGGACGACAAAAGTCATGTTCGTATTGCATTTGAGGTTGCATAAAATGTTCGATGCTTGTTGAAGGACATAAAACACCATTCGGGCAAGCAGAAACACAAAGTTGGCAGGCAGTACAATGTTGAGAAAAATGTGCCTGATTGCCCGAACTCGGGGGCAAAATCGGAATATGACGTTTTGGAATTTTTTTATTCTCAATTATCGCCAATCCGCCGTCAACTACGTTTTCCTGTGCTTTCAAAACAGCGGCGGTTGCCATCAGAGTCGAAATTGTCAAAAAATTTCTTTTTGATACATCAATTTCTTCTTTTTCAATATTTTGAGCTTTATTATTTTTATTAAAAATAAATTTTGGTGTGAATTTTATCGCAGTTTGCGAACATTCTTCAATACAATCAAAACAAGTAACACAACGGCTGTAATCAATTATATGGTCTTTTGAATTGACGCACTGAGCCTTACAGTTTCGAGCGCAAATTCCGCACGAAGTGCATTCAGATAAATTTATTACAGGTTTAAAAATTGAAAAATTGGCAACAAAACCCAAAATCGTTCCGATAGGACAAACCGAATTACAGTAAATTCTTCCGCACTTCCACGCTAAAATACTGATAATAAGTAGAGTAACTATTGAAATTATTAAAACTGAAACACTTTTAATAATAATATCTGTTGTATAAAATACATAAGAATGAAACTTTTCTGCAAAAAATGCTAAACCATTATTAATCAACCGATAAAAAGGCGAAAAAATATTTGAAGCAATTTTTCCAAATACACTGTATGGCTCAATCAATCCTGCATATTGCGTAAAACCTGCTAATAGTAATACAACAAATATAATCAAAAAAAACACTCGTAACCACGTCAGTGGTTTAGAATATCGAAAAGGTTTGTGATTCATAATTTTACGGCGTTTTGAAAACCGTGAAACAACATCTTGCCAAACTCCAAGTGGACATATTACAGAGCAGTAAACTCGCCCCAAAATTAAAGTTAAAAAAATTAAAGCAATAATTACCAAGACATTAACTGCCATAACAGCCGGAATAAACTGTATCTTTGCAATCCAGGCGAAATATTTGTGGAATACTCCCGAAAAATCGAGAAACAACATTGTCAGTAACACAAAAAACACTACTGCTAATGAAATTCTAATTTTACGTAACATAATTATTTTATAGATAAATTAAAACGACAAAAATACTAATTTTTTTTAAAAAATTAATTGCAAGCATTCATTTTTTTTAAATTGCTTGTTTTAATAATATTAACCCAAAATGTTGAAATTTGTAAATATTAATAGTAATTTTGCAAAATGATAAAGATTTTTTTTTAAAGGTTTATTTTGTAAAGACAAGAAGCAAATTAAAGTTTGATAGTAAAATTGTAAATCTATAATAATTAGAATTTTAGGCGCAAAACAATGACATTTGATTTTTTGAACGAACTTAATGATAGTCAGCGAGCGGCAGTGGAATATTGTGATGGGGCTCAGTTGGTTATTGCGGGTGCAGGCTCAGGCAAAACGCGGGTTTTGACTTATAAAATTGCGTTTCTGATGGAAAACGGCTATTCGCCCGCATCGATTATGGCGCTTACTTTTACCAATAAAGCAGCGCGTGAGATGAAAAGCCGCATTGCCTCTTTGGTGGGAGAAAAACGCGCTCGGTACTTAATGATGGGGACTTTTCACAGCATTTTTTCGCGTATGCTGCGCCGCGAATCAGACACTATCGGATATACTAAAAATTTCACAATTTACGATTCGGCTGACTCTAAAAATTTAATAAAAACAATAATTAAAGAATTGAAACTTAGCGATAAAGAATATAAACCGGCAGTTGTGCATTCGCGAATTTCTTTTGCAAAAAATAATTTGATTACCGCCGATGTTTATGCACAAAATTTGCAATATTTAAAATTTGATTCTGCTATCAAAATGCCCTTAATATCAGATATTTACAAGTTTTATTCGGCTCGTTGCCGACAGGCTGATGCTATGGATTTTGACGATTTATTATTAAATTCTAATATATTATTTAAAAAATCTCCTGAAATTTTGCAGAAATATCAACAATTTTTTCGTTATATTTTAGTTGATGAATATCAGGATACGAATTTTGCACAATATATGATTGTCAAGAAACTTGCTGAAAATCACGAACATATATGTGTTGTCGGTGACGATTCGCAAAGTATTTATTCTTTCCGCGGTGCAAATATTGACAATATTTTACAATTTCGTAATAATTATAAAGATGCAAAAATTTTTAAATTGGAACAAAATTATCGTTCTACGCAAAATATTGTGAATGCGGCAAATAGTTTGATTGCCAAAAATAAAGACCGTATCGAAAAAACGGTTTTTTCGGAAAAAGAGAAGGGTAATCGTGTGAAAATCATTAGCGTGCATACCGATTTGGAAGAGGGAACTTTTGTTGCAAATAATATTAAAGATTTGCATCGCACTCAAAATATTGATTATGAAAATATTGCAGTGCTTTATAGGACAAATGCGCAAAGCCGCGTACTCGAAGAGGCAATGCGCAAAGCCGCTATTCCATACCGAATTTATGGGGGATTGTCATTTTACCAGCGCAAAGAAATAAAAGATGTAATTGCCTATTGCAGAATAATTTGCAATCAAAATGACGAAGAGGCGCTCAAACGAATTATTAATTTTCCGGTACGCGGAATTGGCGACACTACTATCGAAAAAATATCACAATGTGCTGTTACTCACAATACTACGATGTGGGAAGTGATAAACGATATGTTGAAATACAATTTACCTGTCAATGCAGGAACTGCTGCAAAACTTGCAAAATTTCGCGATTTAATTTTATCTTTTGCCCAACAGGTTGAATCTGAAAACGCATACAACATTGTTAATCAGACTGTTATACAAACAGAACTGATTACCGATACTTATTCCGCACCAACGCCCGAAAATATGAGCCGCCGCGAAAATATTGAAGAATTTGTTAAGGCAGTTCACGAATTTTGCGAACAGAAAGCGCAAGAAGGTGTTGATAACGTGATATTGTCGGATTTTTTGTCTGAAATTGCATTAATTACCGACCAGGACGAAAATATAAACGATAAGAATGCGAAAATTACTTTGATGACCGTTCATGCTGCTAAAGGTTTGGAATTTGGGGTGGTGTTCATTGTCGGAATGGAAGAGGAACTTTTCCCTTCTGCATATTCCTATTCCGACCCAAAGCAGTTGGAAGAGGAACGGCGCCTGTTCTATGTTGCTCTTACCCGCGCCGAAGAGCAATGTTTTGTCAGTTATGCCAAGTCGCGTTTTCGCAACGGGCAAACCAATTTCAGTAATCCGTCTCGTTTTATTAAAGACATTGATATTCAATACGTTGACCTACCAAAAGAGGATAATTACAATAAAAATATGTTTATAAAAACCGATTGGGCAACCGAGCGTGAAAATTTTGATTCTTTTAAGCATCCGCAAATGCCTGTTTTTCAAAAAGATAAAACGACAGTAAAAAATAAATTCACACGGGTGAAATATGATGTTTTACAAGTTGATACAGTGCCAATTGAAACCGACTACAAAGCAGGTATTTTTGTTAAACACGAGGTTTTCGGAATTGGAAAAGTGATTGGCAGTACTCGTGAGAATGGTAACGAAAAAGTGGAAATAGATTTTGGCGAAAAAGGTAAAAAAACTTTGCTGTTAAAATTTGCAAAACTCCAAATTTTAAAATGATAATTATTTTAATATCAATAATTTACCTGTCTTATGTTGCTCTTGTTGTTTTTTTTATAAAAGGGTGGGGGAGTATTCCTTTTTTTAAAAATGATAATAGTTTAAAATCCGATTTGCCGAGCATGACTATTGTTGTTGCCGCAAAAAACGAAGAAAAAAACATTGCAAATCTTTTACAATCACTTGTAATTCAATCTGATAAAGATTTTGAATTAATTATTATTAATGACCATAGCCAAGATAATACTTTGGCAGAAATTGAAAAATTTCAACATTTTTTTGAAAAAATTATTATTCTTAATGCCGAAAAATTTGGCAAGAAAAATGCTGTAAGTCAAGGAGTTAATTGTGCCAGCGGGGAATTAATTTTAACGACAGATGCCGATTGTATTGCCGATGAACGATGGGTTGAAAATGTTCGTAATTTTCAAGCGCAAAACGATTGCGACCTCATTATTTTACCCGTACTGATGCGTACAAACGACTTATATTTCTCTGAAATTCAGCAACTTGAGTTTTCAACGCTTGTGGCTTCCGGAGCAGGAGCGTCAGGTGGCGGTAGCCCGATTATGTGTAATGCTGCTAATATGGCTTTTAAAAAGGAAATTTTTACTCGTTCGCAAGATAATTTGCAATTCTCACAACAGTCGGGAGATGATATTTTTTTGCTCGAAAGCGTTAAACATTTGGGTGGAAAAATTAGTTTTTTGAAATCACAAAATGCAGTAGTTCAAACAAATGCGTGCGAAACTCTGCATGATTTTTTCCTCCAGCGCAGTCGTTGGGCAGGTAAATCAACGGCATATTCAGATAAATTGCTGATTTTAACTGCTTTAACGATTTTTCTAATCTCGTTTTCGCAAATTTTTACTTTGATTTTAAGTGTTTTTTATGTAAAATATATTGCCGTTTGTTGTTCTATTTTTTTATTAAAATATTTATTAGATTTAATTTTTATTAATAAAATAAAAGATTTTTTTAATTTAAAAAATATTATTCGCAATTCCTTTGTTTTGTCATTAATTTATCCTGTATATATTTGTTTTACAGCAATTTATGGATTATTTTTTAAAAATATTAAATGGAAATAAAATAATTTTCAGTGGTGTTTTAAAACATATATTATTATAAAATACTGATAATCAATGAATAAAGTAATATTTTTGGATTATAACAATAAAATTTAGGTATTATTGATTTGGTGTAGAAACAAAGAATTAAATTTCTGGATTGCTTCGCTACGCTCGCAATGACAAGAGGGTTGGGCGAGGGTGAAGAAGAAACGTCCTGCAAGGACAAATTTTAATAACCGCAGGTTTTAATATGTGGGAAGAAATGAAATATATGCCATCAGGCAAAAATGTTCTTTGAAATATTGAATTTTACCGGAATTTTGTTGTTCCAATACATTTTAACAACGGACACAAATTTTTTGTCTTATTCACTAAAACCTTGTTACATACCAAAAATCAAGGACATTGTTAGTGATAGCACAACAGGTACTTATTTTCTTACTTGGAACACCACTCAATTTTTAATCTTTTTCCTTGATAAAAATTCGGCAAAGTATTGTTGTGCAGATAGAAAGTAAAACACTAAAAATCAATGTACTGCGAAATCCATTAATCGACATTCCCGTAATAAAATAATCGGCAATATGAACAATTAAAGCATTGATTATCAGAGTAAAAAGTCCAAGTGTAAGAATAGTTACAGGCAAAGCAAAAAACGAAACAATCGGTTTGATAAAAACATTGAGCAAACCGACTGTAAGGGCAAAAATCAAAGCGATTTCAAAATTATCAAAATGTACTTTAATGGATGTAATATCATAGAAATCAAGTGCTTTAGGCAGAAAAAAAGCAACACTTGCGGTGATTAAATATCTTAGAATAAATTTCATCTCAATAAAATTTTACTCGGACATTTACTCGGTTTTTAGAAAAAGTTAATACCGAGCCGAGCATCATTATTCCGCTTTTGAAGCGCTTCCAAGCACTGCTTCAATTTTGTGTTTGTAGAGTTTTTTCATATTGTCGCGTGCCGGTCCGAGGTATTTTCGCGGGTCAAATTCAGCG
Organism: Paludibacter sp.; assembly: GCA_009781075.1. Lineage (GTDB taxonomy): Bacteria > Bacteroidota > Bacteroidia > Bacteroidales > Paludibacteraceae > WRGS01. Next base: position 14,688 of record WQYU01000035.1, read on the forward strand.
GGTTTCAGTGCAAAAACCTCACGCACGGCGGCAGTCATTGCCAGACGGCTGTCGCTGTCGATATTAATTTTACAAACTGCCGATTTAGCCGCTTTGCGCAACTGTTCTTCGGGAATTCCTATCGCATCTTTGAGTGCGCCGCCATATTTATTAATGGTATCGACCTCCACCTGTGGCACCGAAGAGGCGCCATGCAACACTATCGGAAAGCCGGGCAATTGTTTTTCCACCTCTTCCAAAATATCAAAACGCAATGGCGGTGGCACCAGATGACCATCTGCATTGCGTGTACATTGTTCAGGCTTGAATTTGTTTGCACCATGCGAAGTTCCGATAGAAATTGCCAAACTGTCGCACCCCGAACGCTGAGAAAAATCTATCACCTCTTCGGGACGAGTGTAAGTGTGATGTTCGGCTGAAACTTCGTCTTCTACGCCCGCCAAAACGCCAAGTTCTCCTTCCACTGTAACATCAAATTTATGCGCATACTCTACAACCTGCCGTGTAAGCGCTATATTGTCTTCATAAGACAAATGCGAGCCGTCAATCATAACCGACGAAAAGCCCGAATCAATACACGATTTGCAAGTTTCAAACGAGTCGCCGTGGTCAAGGTGCAATACTATTTGCGGATGCTCCCAGCCCAAACTTTTTGCGTATTCTACAGCGCCTTGAGCCATATAACGCAGTAAAATGGCATTCGCATATTCGCGCGCCCCTTTGGAAACCTGTAAAATCACAGGCGATTTGGTTTCTGCCGCTGCCTGAATAATTGCTTGCAACTGTTCCATATTGTTAAAATTGAATGCAGGAATAGCATATCCGCCTTTTACCGCCAACGAAAACATTTGGCGAGTGTTCACAAGTCCTAAATCTTTATAATTTGTCATAATAATATCTGTTTTTTTAACGCAAATTTTGATTTTTAATGAAAATCCCTATAATGTCTTGTAATAAATTACTTAAATGATTGACTATCAATATATTATTGATAAAAAGATAAATACTTGAGAGTATGATAATTATAGTGTTTTGAAACAATTTACGGATAATCATTTAAATTTGAATTTCCTATATTCAATCTTCCAAAAAGAAAACAATTGAACTGACCACACGCGCCTTTTCAATAAATGGCTCTGATGGAGTTGAGGCAGTATCTTCATCATCATAATACCTGTTTGCAAGTGTAATTTGTCCTTGTGAGGCGGTTTTGATTTTCCCTAAACGAGATTGTGAGTCTTTTGCAAACTGTTCCCCTGCCGTTCGTGCGTTTTTTGTACTTTCTGCAATAAGCGCGGGCTTAATGTCGTTCAGTTCCGGAAAATTATAAGAAGTCGTAACATCAGAAGTTAATCCGCTGTTTATCAAGTCAATATTGATTTCATTACTTATTCCTTCAACTTTTTCTACTTCACTTAACACAAATGAAATTGATTTTGAAGCACGAAAACGGTCCTTTTTTACCTGAATTCGTTTTCCGTCAACCCAATCGTATTCGTAGTAAGTTTTGCTGTCATAAAGTTGCAAATTATCAATCTTATTATCGTTGTAACCTTTCTTTTTTAAATAAGAAATAATTTCGTTTGTGCGCCTGTCGATTTGGTCAATTAATGGCTTTGGCTCGTCTCCGGAGAAACTGTAACTTATTTGAATCGAAGCCGAGGTTGCTTTAATTTGTTTTTCGGCAAGTCCACGAACTGTTACTACGCGTTCTTTATTAGAAAAACTTTGCAATCCTTTGTTTATTCCAATGGCAACAGCCAACAACCCAACAAAAATACACACTCCAAGAATTAAATATTGTATATTATTTTTCATAAAGTATTAAATATTAAATATTAAATTGTTATTATATTAAATAATCCCCAATGATTTTGCTGCAGCGGTAATTTTTTCTATTGATTCGTCAATTTGGTCCGGTGTATGTGTAGCCATCAAACTGTATCGTATCAATGTATCTTCCGAAGAAACTGCCGGCGCAACAACGGGATTGATAAACACACCATCTTCCATACACATATTGGTTAGCGTAAATGTTTTTTCATTGTCGCGTACATAAAGCGGAATGATAGGACTTTCTGTTGGCCCGATTTCAAACCCTGCTGCGACAAAAGCGTCTTTTGCGTGTTTTGTATTTTCCCAAAGCGCTTTTTGCCGCCAACTTTCTTCTGCCATAACATCCAACGCCGCTAATACGCAGCCCGTTGATGCAGGCGTTATTGATGCGCTAAAAATCAGTGTGCGCGAAATATGTTTTATACTTTCGATGGTAGTTTTGTCAGAGGCGATAAAGCCGCCGATTGTTCCGAGCGACTTACTGAATGTCCCCATTATCAAATCAACATTGTCGGTAACGTCAAAATGATTGCAAATACCTCTTCCGTTTTGCCCAAAAACTCCCAATGAATGCGCTTCGTCAATATAGAGCGATGCTTTATATTTTTTTGCAAGTTTTACCATTTGCGGTATTTTTGCCATGTCGCCTTCCATTGAAAAAATTCCGTCTGCAACGATGAGTTTCAATTTCTCATATTCACATTTTTGCAGAATTTTTTCGAGCATTTCCATGTCATTGTGCTTGTATTTTATTGTGGTAGCAAATGACAGTCGTTTTCCCTCAATAATTGATGCGTGGTCGCGTTCGTCGAAAATCAAATATTCTCCGCGTCCTGCAATACAAGGAATTACTCCCGAATTGACTGTAAACCCTGTTGCGAAAACGAGTGCTGCCTCTTTGCCCACCAATTTTGCGAGCCGCTCTTCGAGTTCAAGGTGGATATCAAGAGTTCCGTTCAAAAAACGAGAGCCGGCACAACCCGTTCCGTATTTTTTTATCGCATTGATAGCACCTTCTTTTAGTTTTGGGTGGTTGGTCAAGCCCAAATAACTATTTGAACCAAACATCAATACTCTTTTATTATCGATGGTTACCACTGTGTCCTGGTCGGACTGAATCGGACGGAAATAGGGATAAACTCCTAATGCCATTATCCTTTGGGATTCGGTAAAAAAATCACCTTTGCCCATTTTTTCACTTAATAAACTCATATTAAAGATATTAGAATAAGTTAAAAAAAACAATTTTAAATTACTTTTTCCTCCTTATATGTCCATTTATCAGTTAATTATTTAATATTTTTTTTTGTAATAGAAAAACATAAAACGCGCAAAGGTAAGAATTTTTTATTTAATAAAACAAAAAAAAACAATAACTTTTTTCAATTTTTTTTCAACAAATATAAAAAAAAATATATAAGTACTTTTATTAAACCATTTTAAAGTTATTTTGTCAAAGATTTTGTATTTTAAAAAATAATAAAATTTTTTCAAAAAAATATGAAAACCAATATCCTTTTAATTTTTCTTTTTGTTGTTCAGGCTGCAATGTCGCAAAATGACAAAAATTTTCCCTCAATAGAGCAGTTGACCGAGCATAAATGGCAGGAAATCAGTGAAAAAGCAAAACTTACAGATGCAGAAAAAAAAGCAGTTTATCCTTTGTTTGTTGAATATGAACAATCCCTTTTTTCTTTAAACAAAACATTGTGGGCTGCTTTTCGAAATGTACGAAAAAATACAGGACATTCTGAAAAAATAGATTTTGCCCAAGTCAATGACCTATATGTTAATACAGAAATCAAACAGGCAGAATTGTTAAAAAACTATCACGAAAAATTACAAAAATTACTTTCCCCCGAATCGCTTTTTAATTTTTACCTTGCAGAGCGCAATTTTAAAAAGAATTTGATGCAAAATATTTCTAATAAAAATAAAAAATAACTGTTTATTAATTATTTTAAAAAAAATTCGTACCTTTGCGCACATTTTTTAATATAATAATGAGAAAAAAAATAATTTTTCTTGCTTTATTTGTGTTTGTTATCTGCTTTTGGGGTTGTAGCGAATATACAAAACTTCTAAAAAGTACGGATAACGAACTGAAATTCAATAAGGCGATTGAATATTTTAATAAAAAGAAATATATTCAGTCGCAAACTTTAATGGATGATGTAAAGCCATATTTTCAACGTTCCGAGCGGTCTCAGATAGTGCTTTATTATATTGCGCAGTCGTATTTTAAACAAAAGGATTATTATACGGCAAGTGAGTATTTCAAAACCTATATGCGCTCCTATCCAAAAGGAGAATATGCCCCGGAAATGAAATTTTTGATTGGTAAATGTTATTACCTCGATTCTCCGGATGCACGGCTCGACCAAACTAATACAAATAAAGGAATTGAAGCAATACAAGACTATATCGAAATGTATCCTGAAGATGTAAATGTTTCAGAGGCAGAGAGAATGCTTGATGAATTAAACGACAAACTTGCGTACAAGGAACTTTTGAATGCCAAACTTTATTATAATTTAGGTAATTATTTGGGTAACAATTATTTATCGGCAATTGTTGTGGCGCAAAATACTCTGAAAAACTATCCGGCAACAAAATATCGCGAAGATTTGTCGTTTATTATTTTGCAGTCGAAATTTGTTCAGGCGCAAAATAGTATTGATGAAAAAAGGTCGGAACGTTACCAAGATACTGTTGATGAATATTATAGTTTTATCAACGAATTTCCCGAAGGAAAAAATCGCAGTGCAGCGGATAAAATTTTTTATGAGGCAAAAAAATATACAGAAATAAAATAGAAAAAAATATTTTTCTAAATAATTATTTTGATAAAAAAAAAGTAAATACAAAATATCAATATGGATTATAAAAGAGTAAGAACCCCCGAAACCACAATTACCAGAGATGTTGAGCAGATGTGTCATGATGTTGGCAATGTTTACGAAACGGTTGTCATAATTTCCAAGCGTGCTAATCAGATAAATTCTGAAATGAAAAAGGAAATTGAAAATAAATTGCAGGATTTTTCGTATTTTGGCGACAGCATTGAAGAAATTTTCGAAAATCGTGAGCAAATTGAAATTTCAAAATATTATGAAAAAATTCCAAAACCGACTCTCATTGCAACGCAGGAATTTTTGAATGATAAAATTTATTTTAAGAATCCAATAAGAGATGCATTAGACGAAGTTTAATATTATGATTATCATTGGAATTGCAGGAGGAACAGGTTCAGGGAAATCTACAGTTGTACGCAAACTTCTCGAACGCTTGCCAAAAGGCGAGGTAGCATTGATGCCTCAGGATTCGTATTATCGCGACAGCAGCAATATTCCATTAGAAGAACGTCAGAATATCAACTTCGACCATCCCGATTCTATTGAGTTTGAGTTGCTTGTGCGGCATTTGCACGAACTCAAAAAAGGCAACACAATTCAGCAGCCGATTTATTCGTATTTGACCTGTACGCGCTCTGTTGAAACAATTCCAATAAAACCGTGCAAAGTGGTTATTGTTGAAGGAATTTTAGTGTTGAATAATTTGTCGTTGCGTAAAATGCTTGACTTGAAAATATTTGTTGATGCTGATGCCGATGACCGTCTCATCCGCGTTATCAACCGTGATATTATGGAGCGTGGACGCTCGGTTGCAACAGTAATGGAACGTTACGAACACACGCTAAAACCGATGCATCTACAATTTATCGAACCGACTAAACGATTTGCAGATATAATCGTTCCGCAAGGAGGCGAAAATAGCGTTGCCATTGATATTCTGACAAGATATATTGAAAACTGGCTTTTGAAGAAGTAAGTTATAATGATTACTCGTTATATACTTCATAATTTCTATAATACATTGACAAACAGTGTATTATAGAAATTGCAAATTATTGTAAAACTCTGTATATTTACCTAATTTACAATGCAAATTAGGTAAATATAGAGGCATACATATAATAATTTTCGCATGTCCGTAATCACACAGTGATTCAAAAAATTGGCATTGTTAATTTAGTATATTTTTATATATAATTTGAGAAGATAAAGTGTTGATTTTCAAAGATATTTTTTTGTAAAATATACACCAAATTAACAAAACAAAAAAATTTAGTCATTGCTAATTAATATATATAATTATCTTTGCAGCAAAAAAAGTTTATGAATTGTCCAAAATGTAATTGTTCGTATAGCGTAAAATCCGGCAAAATAAATGGCAGACAACGTTATAAATGTAAAAGATGCGGTTGTAATATACAGTAGAAATTAAATCGACAGCCAAACCAAAATCACAAAAGAAACAAGCATTGCACTTGTATCTTGAAGGTTTGGGGTTTCGCTCCATAGGGAGAATTTTAGGG
>WQYU01000036.1 GCA_009781075.1 Paludibacter sp.
TTTAATCAATAATCTCGTTAATAATATTTTCTTTTCCAACGATTTCGGCAGCGGTGATTATTGCGCCGATTGTGACTCCGAGAATCCCGTGTGAATTGATATTTTGTCCTGTAAAAAAGAAATTCGGAATTTTTGTGCGCTGCGAAATACGCGTTTGCATAGGATTATTTTTATCTTTCAAAATTCCGTACATTGAGCCGTTTACCGTTGCGGTATAATCGCGGTAAGTAAGTGGCGAAGATGTGTAATAATCTGCAATACAATCTTTTATGTTTGGAAATTGTTCGTTTAGTTTGTTAATCAATAGTTCGGCTCGGCGGCGTTTAAAATCCTCATAATCCTGTCCGCGTTTGCCGACAGTTGTATTTTCCCAGCGTTTTACCTCATCGTATCGCATATAAGCAATAATTTGCGCACTTTCGGCAAAATTCTGATTTTCAGTGGCTTGATGCATATATAAATAACTTTTTGAAAAATCTTCTATTTTGTAATTTTCACATTCCCAAACGTTTTCATTTTCATAAAAATAAAAATTATAATCAAGATATTTAACCGTATTTTTCTTAAAAATCAGAAAAACAGTAAAATTGGAAATAGTGTTTTCAATACTTGCAATCCTATCGCGATAAACCTTTCGCAAAAGTGGCGAATGAACTTTTGAAATAGTAATTTGTGGATGAATATTTGATATAAAATATTTACTTTCAAACTCACGTCCATTTTTCAAACGAATTTTTGTCATACGCTTGTTGTCGCATACAAATTCTTCTATTTCGGAATTTTTGAAAATTGTGCCTCCGAATTTTTTAATTGATTTTGCTAACGAAAAAGCAATAGTATCGCTTCCGCCTACAATTCTGTATGCCGACTGCAAATAAAAATTATTCATTAACGACTGCACATAAATTGGCGTTTTGTCTTTTACACCAGCATATAAAGGCAAATTTCCAGCCAAAGCATTGCGTAGTTCCTCGTTTGTGGTGCAACAGGCAATAAAATCATTTACCGATGTTGTAAAATATTCTGTATCAACATAAATGTCGGAATTTATTTTTTGTAAATTATACAGAGGTGAAGCATCGGCAACCGATTTCATTTTTTCAACATAATGGCGAATATCGGTGCGATTTTGCGGAAATTTTTGCGCTAAAACGTCAATAAAATTTTCTGTTCCAATAGCGTATTTGTAAATTTTGCCACCGATTGAGATAACTTCAAAGCCATTTTTATTTAAAGGCGATAACTTAATATCATCAAGGATATTAAAATGTTTAAAAAATTTATGCAGGATTTGCCCCTCATCCATTGAGCCGATGTAGTGCATTCCCGTGTCGAACTTCACGCCTTTGCGGGTAAAAGTTTGTAAACAGCCGCCAATTTGTGCATTCTTTTCAAAAATCGCAACTTTGTAGCCGTTTTTCGCCAGAATATAACCGCAAATAAGTCCACCGAGACCGCTGCCCGCTATAATTATATCATATTTTGTATCGGAAATCAATTATTGATTAATGTTTAATGATAAAAAAATTTAACTTGTGCATTATGAGTTTTATGCAAAAGTACTGAAAAAATTTGGTTTTGAAAAAAAGTGTTTATTCTGCAGTACATTGTTCTGTGGGACAAATCGGATTGTCGTCGGACACTGGAACTTGACGATTGTCATTTGTTTCAATATCTATAAATATCTATAAATAATTCTTCTTTAAGTTTATTTCTTGGAAAATTTTAATGATAACATATATTTGTTCTGAAAATAATTAACTTTGCAAAAAAAATTTAAAACATTTGATAACTATTCAGTAAAATTTAGAACTTTTGAAATCATCAAAAATATTTATCTTCATTTTAGCAGCATTCACTTGTTTAGCTATGTTGTGCGTTTTTTTCCCGAAAGAAGGGATAAAATTTTTTGGACATAGTTTTTTTTTCCCAACATTTGAAGATGTAATGGTACGTGATAAAAACAGTTCTGCTGCGGAAAAAATGCAAATTTTGGAAAGAGAATTGTTGATGTCTGAAAAACAAAATAAAGCAAGAAGTGATTCTGTGATTTTTTTTAAAAATTTTTTCAATACGCATCCTGCCGCTTTTGTGTTGCCTGATAATAAAACTGATTTTTTCGACGATTTTTTTGAGCAAATAGAAAAATGTTGTTCGGAAAATACTGCTGTGCATATTATGCACTATGGAGATTCACAAATTGAAATGGATCGTATTTCCGGAATTTTACGGCAACGGCTTCAGGAGCGTTTCGGTGGCTTTGGCGCAGGATTAATGCCAGCCGTTCAAATAATTCCGTCATCGGCTGTCAATCAGTCATCAACCGACAATATTAATCGTTATGTAATTTCAGGTCAGCATCGTAATCGCGCTTCACATAATCGCTATGGCGCACTTGGACAGGTGGCACAAGTAAATGGGTCTGGCACAATTTCTTTTGGAGCATGTAATTATGGGCGCACTTTTAGCAGAACAAAACATTGGTCACAAGTGAGGGTCTTTCTCGGACAGCATTCAAAATCATTTCAAACAACACTTTTGGCAGGTACTTTGCAGCAAAAGCAAAAAGTTGAAAACATGGATAATAAATTCTCAATTCTTACGTGGACAATCGATAGTACAAAACGTACTTCATTAAATTTTTCAGGTAGTACAGAAGTGCTTGGCATTGCACTGGAAAGCCATTGTGGAGTGTTTGTTGATAATATTCCTCTACGCGGAAGTTCCGGAACTTTTTTTTCACAAATAGATAGAACATCGATTGCTTTTATGTACAACGCGCTGAATGTCAAATTAATATTTCTGCAATTTGGTGGAAATATGATGCCTCAAATAAATTCACAAAAAACCATTGACACATATATGGAAAATATGGCAGGGCAAATTCAATTTTTGCACCAACTTGCACCGCAGGCAAAAATTGTTTTGATTGGGCCAGCCGATATGTCAAAAAAAGTCAAAGGCAAACTACAAACGTATCCGTTATTACCTGAACTCGTTGAAAGTATGGAACGCACTGCAAATCAGAATAATGCAGCATTTTGGAATATTTTCAAAGTTATGGGTGGCAGCGGTTCAATGATTGACTGGGTTAGGGATAAACCTGCACTTGCTGCACCAGATTATATTCATTTTACCTCACGCGGCGCTGATAAAATAGGCGAAATCCTTTTTGATTCAATGATGAAATATTATGATTTTTACAAATTACGGCAAAAATCTTAATTGAATTTTTCAATATACTTCGTAACTTCCGTGAATTTTAAATCTGACAGGAATAGTATAAAAAACATTTATCGGCTCGCCATCCTTATAACCGGGTTTTATGAAATCCGGCAACTTGTTTACAACGTGCAATGCTTCCGCATCAAGTAGTGGTGCTACTCCTCGTATAATTGTAGGCATAAATATTTTGCCATCTTTGGTAACAATAAATCGAACAATAACCGTACCCTGAATGTTCGACTTCAACGCCTCAGTCGGATAATGGAGATTTTCGGTAATGAATTCGTAAAGTTTCATTTTTCCGCCGCTAAATTCAGGCAAAATATCGGCATGCGAATAAACGCTGTCGTTAAGAATTTCATTAAATAAAACAATTTTTAGTTTCGTTCGATTATGAGTATTTTCAAAAGAGTGAAAAATACTGTCGGTTTGGGCTGACAAATTAATCGCCGACAACAATAGAAAAGCAATCATTTCAACAAAAATATTTATCTTTTTCATATTTCTAATAAATTTTATCTGTTAAAAAATAATATTTCAGCAAAAATTGTACCTAAATTTTTAGCGTATTTATTTATAAACCATCCTAACAAATATCGATAAAAAAACGAATCAGTATATTCAAGTATCAAATGCAACTTTTTTGTTTTCTGATTTACAATTAATTAATTTATTGAAAACCAAAAGCCGCTAACAACCTGTTTTTGAGATTTTTAGCAGCTTTGTACCCAGACCCGGGGTCGAACCGGGATGGAAGTGAATCCACTGGTGTTTGAGACCAGCGCGTCTACCGATTCCGCCATCTGGGCATTGGCATCTTTCCCCGAATTTTCGGGCTGCAAAGATAAGAATTTTTTTTATAAAAAATTGTTTTTATAAGAAAAATTCATTAATTTTGTGCCGTAAAAGTTTTTCCTCTTATGTTAGTTTCAAAGCAAACATTAATTATCAACGAACTTTAAATATTTTTTTTAGAAAAAAAATATTTATAAAAATTATATATTGATTAACGTTTTATAGAAAAATTATGGCAGAAAAAAATATTGAAGGAATAAAAAGTCCTACAGCTGAAAAACTAAAATCGCTGCAAATAGCGATGGACAAAATAGAAAAGGACCACGGCAAAGGGGCGATAATGAAAATGGGAGCGAGCAAAATTGAAGATATTGAGGTAATATCAACTGGTTCCATTGGATTGAATGCCGCCTTGGGCGTTGGAGGATATCCTCGCGGACGTGTGATTGAGATATATGGACCAGAGTCGTCGGGTAAAACGACGCTTGCCATTCACGCTATTACACAGGCGCAAAAAGCAGGCGGAATTGCTGCCATGATTGATGCCGAACATGCTTTCGATCGATTTTATGCAGAGAAACTTGGTGTAAATACCGATGAACTACTAATTTCACAGCCCGACAACGGCGAGCAGGCGCTTGAGATAGCTGATCAGTTGATACGCTCATCTGCAGTAGATATTATTGTAATAGATTCTGTTGCAGCATTAACGCCCAAAGCCGAAATTCAGGGTGATATGGGCGAATCAAAAATGGGTTTGCAGGCGCGTTTGATGTCTCAGGCATTGCGCAAACTGACCGGTAACATCAGCAAAAGTAAAACTACCTGCATTTTTATTAACCAGTTGCGTGACAAAATCGGCGTAACCTACGGCAGCCCTGAAACCACCACAGGCGGCAACGCACTGAAATTTTATGCTACTGTCCGTCTCGATATTCGCAAAATCACGGCAATCAAAGACGGTGAAGAAGTACTTGGAAATCAAACGCGTGTGAAGGTAGTGAAGAATAAGGTAGCACCTCCGTTTCGCCGTGCAGAATTCGATATTATGTTCGGTGAAGGTATTTCTCGGGAAGGTGAGATTGTTGATTTGGGAGTTGATTATGGCATCATCAAAAAGAGTGGTTCATGGTTCAGTTATGGCGATACAAAACTTGGACAGGGACGCGACAGCGTGAAAAATATACTTAAAGACAATGTAGAACTTGCATCAGAACTTGAAAGCAAAATTTTTGCAGCAATAAAAAGCGGAGTAAAAGTCGACAATTCAAAAGATAAAAAGAAAGAGGCACAAAAAGAAGGAGGCGAATAAAAGTGTTTTGATTTGATTTTTATCATATTTAAAAATAAATTTAATAAAAATTTTGTGAAATTAAAAAAAAGCAGTATTTTTGCAGTCCGTTTTCAGAAAGGGCTTTAAGCAGTAATACTAATGGAGTAACTCGCCCTCCTGATGTAATATTAAAACGATTTGTAATAAAAAAATGTACGCAATTGTAGAAATTTTGGGACAGCAATTTAAGGTAGAAGCAGGCAAAAAGTTGTGTGTCCATAGAATGAATGAAGCAGAGTGTGGCTCTGAAGTAGAATTTGACAAAGTACTACTTGTTGATAACAACGAAGTAGTTATTGTGGGTGCGCCTGTCTTAGAAGGTGCAAAAGTTGTAGCAGAAGTTCTATCGCATCCAAGGGGTAAAAAGGTAATTGTTTTTCATAAAAAACGCCGCAAAGGCTATCGGAAACGCAATGGTCATCGGCAAGATTTTACCGAGCTGCAAATAAAGGAAATTATATTTTAAACCGTTAAAAATTAATAGATTATGGCACATAAAAAAGGGGTAGGAAGTTCGAAAAACGGACGTGAATCGGAAAGCAAACGACTCGGTGTAAAAATTTTTGGCGGTCAGTTTGCAAAAGCAGGAAATATTATTGTGCGTCAGCGCGGGACAGTGCATCGCCCGGGAGTAAATATGGGCATCGGTAAGGACCATACCCTTTATGCACTTGCTGATGGGCTTGTGGAGTTTCGTAAACGCCGCAACAACAAATCATACGTTTCCATTATGATGTCCTAAATTGTAAATAATTAATTTTGTTTACCTACTATAAAATATTATTTTAAAAGATTTTTTTACAGATTTCGTTTATTTTTACGGGGTCTGTTTTTTCATGCTAAAATTTTACATCTATTATTTTTTTAATATATTTAAAATTAAACTTTAAAAAGAACAATCAGTCAAAATAATTCGTAATTTTGTATTAAAAAAATATTGCAATATGAAAAAAATATTTTATGCAATTGGCTTTGTTATAATAACATTAAATGCTCACAGTCAGACAAATACAAAAAACACTAATGACTCGGCAGTGATTGTATTTGCCGATACTATTTTTGATTTCGGCACAATAAAGGAAGCAGACGGCAAAGTTACTCATGTCTTTGAATTTAAAAACGATGGCAAGTCGCCGCTCGTTGTGTTGGATGCAAAGGCATCGTGTGGTTGTACTGTACCTGAATGGACAAAAACTCCTATCGAATCCGGTCAAAGCGGAGTTTTAGAAGTTACTTATAACCCGGCAAAAAGAGGCGGAGTTTTTACAAAATCTGTTACTGTAAAAAGCAATGCGGTTGGACAGGTTCGCCTTTTATACATCACAGGCACGGTAGAACCATCCGTTACAAGTAAAATCGGACATTTCTCGAATCAACTCAAACGTCATTTCGGAATGTGGGATTTTATTCTCGGAGGTATTGGTTTAATAATTATCGGAATTGCGGTGAACATGATTTTAGGCCAAAAGAAAAAAAACAAAGTTGAAATAGTTGATAACATAGAAAATGTTGAAAATGTTGACGAAAATGATAATTAAATTTTTTTTAAAATAAACATAAAATTTTACATAAAATGAAAAAAATTAGTATTTTATTTACATTTATGGTAATTGCACTTGTGGCTGCGGCGCAACCTGCAATCACTTTTACGAACACTACACACGATTTTGGCGATGTGTATGTAACGGACGGACGGGTATCGTATGTATTTGAATTTACGAACACAGGAACCGAACCTGTTGTCATCAGCAAAGTTAATCCCTCGTGTGGTTGCACTAAACCAGATTGGACGCAAACTCCGATTGCTCCAGGTGAAAAAGGCGTAATTATTGCAAAATATGACCCTTCAACGCCAACAGGCAAGGCAATGGTGTTCAACAAAACGCTTACGGTTGTAAGTAACACTGGTAAAAATGTGGTTTTGACTATTAAGGGTAATCAAATTCCAAGACCTACGCTGCCTGCTGCTGAAAACAAATCGCAAGTACTACGCTGACAGTTAATTGGCAGATGTTCAGATAAAAGCGAACAGGATTTTTTCTATTCGCTTTTTTTATGTAGAAAAATTTTTGTACTTTTGCATCTTAAATTTTTAGAATTAAATATTTTCCAAAAAATGAATATTACAAGAAAAGATGTTGATGCAAATAACGCAGTTTTAAAGATAAATATTGAAAAAAATGATTATGACGAGATGGTTGAAAAGCAACTGCGCGATTATCGGAAAAAAGCACAAATTCCAGGGTTTCGTCCTGGCATGGTACCTGTGGGGCTGCTGAAGAAGATGTACGGCAAATCAATTATGGCAGAACAGATTAACGAGTTGCTCAACAAGGCAATAACTAATTATATTAAAGAAAATAAAATCAAAATGCTAGGCGATTTGCTCCCATCTGAAAAGCAGGAAGAAAATAATTTTGAAACGCAAGATAATTTTGAATTTTCATTTGATATGGGTATTGCCCCTGATATAAAAATAGAGTTTTCAAAAAAAGACGAAGTGCTGTATTATGAAATTGAAATTGACGAAAAAACTATCGACAACGGAGTTAAATCCTATACATCACGTTTTGGGAAAAGTGAGACAGTTGACTCTTACATTGACGGCGCTATACTAAAAGGTGATTTGCATGAACTTGATGCTGATGGTAAAATGGTGGAAAACAATGGAATAGTTGTTGAAAATGCTACAATCTCTTCAAAATATACACTGAAAAATGATGCTATGGCGCAGAAACTTTTTGATGGGAAAAAGATTGGTGAATCGGTAGTTTTCAATCCTCAGAAGACAATCGGCAACGAGCAGGAAATCTCATATCTTTTAAATATTTCAAAAGATGAGGCTAAAAATATTACTGCTGATTTTCAATTTCTTATAAAAGAAATAATCGCTTTTACAGACGCAGAAATTAATCAGGAACTTTTTGATAAGGCATTTGGCGATAGTGCTATTAAATCAGAAGAAGAATTTCGTGATAAAATTCGCGAAAACATTAAAATCGGCTATATGCAAGATACTGATTATAAACTTAATATAGATATTAAAGATTTTTTGATGAAAAAAAATGAAAATCTTACTTTCCCCGAAGAATTTCTAAAACGCTGGTTAAAAACACAAAAAGAAATGCTAACCGACGAGGAAATTGGCATTGAATATCCGAAATTACTCAAGAGTATAACGTGGCAATTGATTCAAAATCAAATTGTTGAGGATAATAAGATAGAAATTACCGATGAAGAAATTGAGGAGGAAGCGCGTAAAATTGGGCGTGCCCAATTTATTCAATATGGTATTTATAATATTGGAAATGAAGTTATTGACAAATATGTAAATGATATGTTAAAAAAAGTTGATTATGTGCAGCAAATTGCTAACCGTATTATTGAAGATAAAGTAGTTGCTGCGGTACGTACACACATAAATATTGAAAATAAAAAAATCTCTTTGGCAGATTTCAATAAGTTTTTTGAAAATTAAATAATAATTTATAAAAAGGAAACCTCGTTAATAATTTGTTACTAACGGGGTTCTTTTTTTATTTCTTTGCGCAATATCACAAAACTTGTAAAATGATACTTATTATTATTGATGGTTACTTTTTTATTGCAAATATTTTTTTATTCAAAAAAGATTTGTATCTTTGCACATGATTTAATGAAAATCATTGTGTCAAAGTGAGTTCTGAATTTTATAAAAACAATAAAAACAAATAATATCTTAAATGTATTAAATCGTATGAAAGCACAAAATATCTTCAATAGAATAATTATTTTTTATAAAGATGGATTCAGGCAAATGACAATAGGATGGACGCTTTGGGCTATTGTGCTAATAAAACTATTTATTATGTTCGCAATTCTCAAAGTATTTTTTTTCCCAAATTTTTTGAATTCAAAGGGTAAAACCGAACAAGAAAAAGCTGCTTATGTGCGAGAACAAATGATTGAGAATGAAGTAAAAAATGATAACCGATGAAAATTTGAAAAAAAATTATGGCAAAAAATGAAAGCATATCAATATCCGACCTTATTTCAGAAGTTCAGGGCAATACAACACCGGAAGAAATGGAGGCAGTACAGGTGTTTTCTCGGCAATTAGTGGAGGATTACGGCTACCCAAAAGAACCTGTTCAAACTCGTCCGCAATATAGGACTAAAGTCGTCCTTCGGATACAAAAAAAGAATATCTTGTGGACATTGCTGTATTCCTTAACAAACAAAAAAATGATGATGAGTTATACACTGTTATTGAGTGTAAAAAGGGAAACCGAAAAGACGGCATAACGCAATTTGAAAACTATTTAACTCTTTGAAATGAATTTATTAACAATATAAATTAATATATTTTTATGGAATTATTAAATACTTCATTAGTTGAGTGGTCGCGGGCGCAATTTGCGCTTACAGCGGCTTATCATTGGCTTTTTGTTCCGCTCACACTTGGGCTTGGCTTAATTATGTGTATCTTTGAAACAATTTACGTTAAGACAGGCAAAGAAGAATGGAAACGAGCCACAAAATTTTGGATGACCATCTTCGGTATCAACTTTGCCATTGGTGTGGCTACAGGGCTGATACTCGAATTTGAATTTGGAACCAATTGGTCGAATTACAGTTGGTTGGTAGGCGATATTTTCGGTGCGCCGCTGGCAATCGAAGGTATTCTGGCTTTCTTCATGGAGGCTACTTTCTTGTCGTTGATGTTTTTTGGCTGGAAAAAACTTAGTAGAGGGGGTCACCTTGCTGCTACGTGGCTTACGGTAATTGGCGCTACCATTTCGGCTTTCTGGATTCTCACTGCAAATGCGTGGATGCAGTTTCCAGCCGGAGCACATTTAGTTGCCGAAACACAACGTATGGAAATGACAAATTTCTGGGACGTATTGTCGCCTGTGGCAGTAAACAAATTTTTCCACACGGTAGTATCTTCGTGGGTACTTGGTGCGGTGTTTGTTCTGGGAATCAGCAGTTGGTTTTTGCTCAAAAAGCGCAATGTAGAATTTGCTCTCAAAAGCATTAAAATCGGCTCAATAGTAGGATTAGTGGCAATTGTTCTCACTATCCTGACAGGACACACATCGGCGCGTGAAGTTGCTGCAAAGCAACCGATGAAACTTGCTGCAATGGAAGGACTGTACGATGGTAAAACTAATGCAAAACTTGTGGGTTTCGGTATTCTTAATCCATCGAAAAAGTATGACAATACCGAGGATCCGTTTATTTTCAAAATTGACGTTCCTATACCGGGTTTCCTTTCGTGGATTGCTACTTACGACAGCAATACTTTTATTCCGGGTATCAACGATGTTATCAAAGGTGGACACAAACAGTTGCTGGACGGTACTGATGCTCTTTCTTTTGCAGAAAAAAGGGAGCGAGGATTGGCTGCAAACGAGGCTTTGCAAAAGATTAACATTTTGTATAATCAAAAAGACACAATCGCTGCTCAAGCGTTGTGGAATGAACAGGTGCAGGCTGGAAATACTCAATACTTCGGTTATTCTCATATCGAGCAGGAGAAAGATATGATTCCAAATGTGCCGCTGGTATTCTATGCATTTCATATTATGGTAATTTTGGGAATGCTTTTTGCGGCGCTTTTCATTGTTGCGCTTATAATGAAAGACAGGTTAAAAAAGGCAAAATGGATGCAAATTATCGCATTGATATGTCTTCCGCTTGCTTTTGTTTGCAGTCAAATGGGCTGGGTAGTTACCGAAGTAGGGCGTTTCCCGTGGGCAATACATGAAGTTTTGCCGCTCAATGCCGCAGTTTCAAAACTTGCTACCGGCTCGGTAGTAACGACATTTTTTGTTTTCCTTGTGCTTTTCACCGCACTTTTGATTGCCGAACTGACAATTATGTTAAAGCAAATCAGGAAAGGACCACAAGAAAATTGAAAACTTATTAGTTTTTAATAATATTTTATTTAGTATTTTAATTTTAAAAATAGAAGAATATTATGTCACATACTTTTTTACAGAATTACTGGTGGTTTATTGTTTCGCTTTTGGGTGGAATATTAGTGTTCTTGCTTTTTGTGCAGGGTGGGCAGTCGTTGATTTTTCAACTGTCGAAAAACTCTGATGAGCGCAAATTGCTTGTTAATGTATTAGGGCGCAAATGGGGTTTTACCTACACGACGCTCGCAACTTTTGGAGGCGGTTTTTTTGCCTCGTTCCCGCTATTCTACTCAACGAGTTTTAGCGGTGCAATATATGTGTGGATACTGCTGTTGCTATGTTTTGTACTGCAAGCCGTTTCATACGAGTATATGGACAAGCCGGGTAACGTTTTCGGCGCAAAAACATATCAAATTTTCCTGTTTGTTAACGGGCTTTTGGCAACGGTTTTAATCGGCACTGCGGTTGCTACTTTTTACACCGGGTCTGATTTTACGGTACAAAAATCTAACCTGTTCGATTTAAGTGCGCCAACCGTTAGCACTTGGAATTCGGCTTGGCACGGCATTGAAGCGGCTTTTAGTGTGCATAATCTTTGTCTGGGGCTGGCAGTATTTTTCCTTGCTCGTACCCTGGCGCTGCTCTATTTCATTAATCGTATCAACCACGACACGATTTTGGAACGTGCGCGCAAACAATTGTGGATTAACGCCATTATTTTTGTGGTATTTTTCCTCGCATTTGTTATATGGACATTTTTGAGCAGCGGCTTTGCGGTAAATCCCGATACCAAAGAAATATTTATGAAGCCATTCAAATATTTCCTTAACCTTTGGGAAATGCCGATAGTATTGATTTTCTTCCTTTTGGGCGTTGTGGCAGTGCTTTATGGTATTGGAATTACGCTTTTTTGTAAAGGAAATCGCAAAGGAATTTGGTATGCCGGTGTGGGAACGGTTGTTACGGTGTGTAGTTTGCTGCTTATCGCCGGATGGAACAATACGGCATTCTACCCTGCAACTGACTTGAAAAGTTCACTTACACTGCAAAATGCCTCGTCGAGTGAAACGACTTTAAAAACAATGTTTTACGTTTCTTTCCTTGTTCCGTTTGTACTTGCCTACATAGTTTGGGCTTGGCGTGTTTTGGAAAAGAAACAAACCGACATTGCGGAGTTAAAAGATGAAGAAATGGAATATTAATTCCGTTTACAAATATTTAGTATAATTTAAGAATTGGAAACAAAAATGGCTGCCGACAAACGGCAGTCATTTTTGTTTTTATAATAAAATTTAAAATAAAAAATATAACTTTGCACTCTGAATTTTTTCTAAAAAAACAATATAAATGTTTGAAAATCAAACAATAAATCAAGTACCAGCCGACTCAATCAACGATTCTTTCACGGCGATAATTAATGCTACAGTACAAACTCCTGATTATAAGATAGATAGTACACAAATAAAGTCGAATGTAAAATTGCAGGCAGAACATGGCACCAACAATTTGCAGCAAATATCTCAATATCAGTGGGATACATTGCAGGTTTCAATTGTTCAATCGAAGATGGAAACAGGATTTGAGGGCATACTGCCAAATAATTCCATATACACTTCACCCTGGATTTTTATTGGTTTTTTGTTGATGATGTTTTTCCCGATTGTTGTTTTTTATAGATCAAAATCATTCTTAAAAGATTCATTTTCACTGATTTTCAAAAAACAACAACCTTATCTCACATCACGCAGTTTTTATACATTAGACCCTGTAGTTCTTGTGCTAATGAACATTTTTTTTGTAATATCATTAGGTTTCTACATTTATCATCTATATCCTTTTGCCAAAAATGATTTTTCGTGCATAAAACTTGGCTGGATTTTTGGGATAACTGCCTCGTTTTTTTTAATTAAAATATTATTAAACAGCTTTTTAGCGTATGTCTTTTTCGATAAAGCTGGAGTACGTGTAACAATCTTAAATTATCTTAACATTTTGTCTGTGAGCGGATTATTCATTTTCCCATTGTTGATATTGAGAATTTATGCCATTACTCAATTAAATTTTTATATAGATATTACAACTGCCACAATCTTGATAATCAGTATTTTGATTATAGTTTTTAAAATTTTCAGATTATTTTTTTCCAAATTGATAGATATTTTCTATATTTTGTTGTATCTTTGCACACTTGAAATTTTGCCCTTATTTGTATTGTTTCGAGCATATCAAATCATTGTATAACAGCGAATTAGAGTAAAAATATATGTCTGTAAAAATAAAAAAAATACTGGTCTCGCAACCAAAACCAACAACAGAAAAATCACCTTATTTTGATATAAGCGAAAAATATGGCGTAAGAATTGATTTCCACCCATTTATTAAAGTTGAACCAATTTCCGGCAAAGATTTTCGTCTGCAAAAAATTGACGTTGCAAACTACACTGCAATAATCTTTAATGCACGGCACGGAGTAGATCATTTTTTCCGAATTGTAGAGGAGAACAGAATAAAACTGTCCGAAACGGTAAAATTTTTCTGCGTTTCGGAAGCAGTTGCCAGATATTTACAGCATTATACAACGTATAGAAAACGTAAAGTTTTCTTTTCACCAACAGGGAAACTTCCTGATTTGATTACTGTTTTGAAAAAACATCCAGAAGAAAAATTCCTTGCAATTACTTCCGATGTTCAAAATGAAGAACTTACAAGTACATTAGAAATGGCAAAAGTAGATTATGGCAAAGCGACGATGTACCGTACTGTTAGCAATGATTTTAACAAGAGGGAAAAATTAGATTATGACATGTTGCTGTTTTTCAGCCCGGCAGGAATTGCTTCTTTGAAGAAAAATTTTCCGAAATTTGAGCAGGGCGACATACAAATCGGCTGTTTCGGCGCAACAACTGCACAAGCGGTAAGGAATGCCGGCTTGAGGTTGGACTTGGAGGCACCATCAAAGGAATTCCCGTCTATGACAGCGGCTTTGGATTATTTTTTGAAAGAAGCAACAAAAAGAGTTCGCATATAAAAATTATTAAAGAGGTTTTTATACCGCTTTAAAACTCATATCCAAACTTTTTACCGAATGGGTTAATGCACCCACTGAAACAAAATCAACACCACATTTGGCATACTCTCTGATAGTATCAAGGGTAATTCCACCCGAAGATTCGGTTTGATAACGCCCTCCAACTATTTTTACCGCCTGCTGAGTAAGTTCGGGCGAAAAATTATCGAACATAATTCTATCAACCCCACCGCAATCAAGCACCTCTCGCAGTTCATCAATATTGCGGACTTCAATTTCTATTTTTAGATTTTTGCCGTTTTCTTTTAAATATTTATGCGCACTTTCAATTGCATTTGCAATTCCGCCTGCAAAATCAACATGATTGTCTTTGAGCAAAATCATATCAAAAAGTCCGATTCTGTGATTTGTTCCGCCGCCGATACGTACCGCTTCCTTTTCGAGTAAACGCAGTCCGGGCGTGGTTTTGCGTGTATCAAGTACTTTGGTTTTGGTACCGTCAAGCCGTTTTACATACTCATGAGTACAGGTAGCAATACCGCTCATTCGTTGCATAATATTGAGCATTAGCCGCTCTGTTTGCAGCAACGAGCGGATTTTTCCTTCAACAACAAAAGCCACATCACCATATTTAACTTCATCACCATCTTTTTTGTACACAGTCATTTGCAGCAACGAATCAAAATAATTAAAAATATCGTGCGCCACTTCAACGCCTGCTAAAATTCCATTATCCTTGATAATAAGTTGCGACTTTCCAACTGCATCGTCAGGAATCGACGACAAAGTTGTGTGGTCGCCATCGCCTATATCTTCGGCAAACCAAATTGGTATAAATTGCTTATAATCGGAAAATTGAGTAATTTCCATAATATTATTATTTTATAAAAAATATTTTTACAAAAATAGTAAAAATATCAGCATTAAAAACTTGCTAATTATTAATTATTATCATGTCATAGTTATTATGTCGTAATATGTTCCTTTTTCATAATACAACGTAAAAGTAAGAATTTTTCCCAACTATTTATCATTGGCATATGCCAATAATAAATAGTTTTTCTACTTTAATTTGCATTTGTTGATTGAAATCCCCAAATACATTTTCAGTATCATTTTTATTATTTACAACTACAATCAATATAACATTCCAAACAGCCAAAGCGGAATTTTATTACCAAAACCATATTCCAACTTGTCCAATGCCAAATAAGCATTTTTCGACCCTGCAATTTGCTCGTATCCTTTATTTTTCCCCCCGACTTCAAAAATATATTTGTCATCAACGGTAAAATCTGCTTTATTTGCAGAAGTTACCTTGCTAACTGCCTGCAACTGATTGAAAAAGAATGTTTCCCGCAAGTTGCCAACATCCGGCATATTTGCATCAAAAGCATAAATTTGATTGGTGTTGTTCAAATATATTTTTTCAGGTTTCGCTAACGAATTTAATCCTTTTGTGCTGCTTTGCAACAAATTTACAAGTCCGCCGCGTTCCAAAATAGTAAGATAATTGAGCAAACTGTTTCTGCTTACTTCTAAATCTTTTGCGAGGTTGGTAATTTTTGGCGTAAAAGGTACTGATTGTGAAATAATCCAAAGCAATTTTTTAATTTTCCTAATCGAATACATTTCTATTTTTTCCACAGAAGGTAAGTCCATTTCTAAAATCAAATCTACTGTGTTTGCCAATTTTGATAAATAAAATCTTTTGTCCGATTTATAATAAGGATAATAACCCTGTTTTAAATATATGTTAAACAGCGGTAAAGGTCTTATTTTTTCATTAAAACCGCTTGCTATTTCAATATGATTTTGCAAAATATCTTCGAGTGTAAATCTGTCAAAATCAAGATTTTGTTCATATTTTAGAAACTCCCTAAATGACAACCCTCGCAGGACATAATGCACTGCCCGTCTGCTCAAATCGGCATTACCTTTGTAGATTTGCAGCATTGACGAGCCGGTAATAACTACTTTTAAGTTACTAAAACTGTCGTAAATATTTTTAATTTCCTGCGACCAGTTTTCGTATTTATGAACTTCGTCTATAAACAGGTATTTACCGTCCTGTTTGTCAAAATCATTTGCTAAATCAAACAGCCGATTGCCCGAAAACCATATATTATCAGCACTTACATATAATGCTTCTTTCGGCGAATTGCCAAAAGTTTTTTTGATATGTTGTAAAATCATAGTGCTTTTACCTGTTCCTCTTGCACCTGTGATTGCCGAAAGCCGCCCTTCCCAATCAATATCATCAATTAAATACCGCTGAAAAGAGAGGTCTGTTTTACGCAATTCTCTGTAAAAAAAGTCAAAAAGTTCTTCCATTTTTATATGTATTTTTTCGACTGCAAAGGTATAAAAATTTTCTTTACAAACAACAAAATACAAGAAAAATGTTTTTTACAAACAACAAAAATAGATAAAAATGTTTTTTATAAACAACAAAAATCCAATAAACAAATATTTAAAGACGGGCATTTTTACCCAACTTGGGCACATTGCCAAATTATTTATTCTCCTGACCAAATAATAACTCCTACTCTAAATTCTAATGCGGGTCTTGCGTAAATTATTTTTCCATTATATGCACCAAAGTAGTTTGTATTTGTATTATTTTTATATAATTTTACATCAGCAGGATTATAACATACACCAAAAGAAAAAAATTTAATTTTTATTTCGGCTGTTAATTTTATACCCAAACTTCCAACAATTACATCGTCTTCTGCACTTAATAATTTTGCAATAGTATAACATGGTTGAGCAGACAATAATAAACCAATATCAGCCACTGGGCTACCAACCCACGCAGCAGGTCCTACGCTTAGTTCCCAATTCATTTTTCGCGTTGCTCCTTGCATTGCTTCAGACAAAGTACTCAATTCAAAACTTTTTATTCCCAAACCACCGGTAAATCCATATCCCACAAAACTGTAAGGGTCACCCGCCAATTCAATATAACTGGCACCAACATCCACACAAATCGTATTTTTGCTTTTGAATGCATCATATCCCTGCATATACATTTCTCTTTCACCACTACGCCCTACCGACACATAAAATTGTGCTTTCAATGACGTACTTTGAGAAAGTAACGCACCTAAGACAAAGAATGTCTGAATAAAAAATAAATAACTTTTTCTCATTTTTAAATCTCCTACTTTTAAAATTTATAAATTAATAATATTTTTGACTTTGTTATAGAACTTTCAACAATTTTACACAATAAAAAAGCGCGATACTTTTTTGTCATATCCCGCTCATCTTGGTATCTTGGCGTAACCTCTATCGTACAGAATAGGCAAAAGTTCACGCCTTAGCGCAAACATTTTAACTTAAACTTTCACGATATAAATCTGCCAAGATTTTAGATGAGAAAGATTTTAAACTAAAACGTCTAACTTTATACATCTGATAATGTGCTTTTTAAGTACATTATCAGGCACAAAAGTATGTTATAATTTTGTGCAAAAATAAATATTTATTTTTATCCTGCAAAATTTTTTTCGTAATTTTGTAAATAAGTTTTTTGTAGTTTTTTTCAATGCAAAAATTATTAAACAAAACTCCGTTTCTACGTCTGTTGTTGCCTTTGGTTGCGGGTATTGTGGCTTTTACAGCAATACCGAAAGTGCCTGTTGCAATATTAGTTACCATTTTTAGTATCGCAATTGTTTGTATTTTTCTATCTTTTTTTATAAAAAAATCTAAAAATCAATTTGCTTTTCGGTGGATTTTTGGTGTCGTGATTTCACTTCTGCTGCTTGTTTCCGGTTATTTCCTTTCATTTAAAAAAAATATAGAGAGCGATTTTAATTTTCATAGTGGGAAAAATTTTTATGCAGTGGAATTGACAAGTGCACCTGTTGAAAAGAGAAATTCTTATATGGTGCATGCAAAAATCATTGGCTTTCAAAATGATACGGCATTTGAAAAAACAAAAGGAAATGTATTGTTTTATATTCAAAAAAACGATTCTGCTGCTATGTTGCTTTATGGAGATATTCTATTACTTGAGGCAGAATTGCAGCCGCCGCAGAAGGCATTAAATCCCGATGCGTTCGATTTTGGCATGTATTTGCGCCGTCAAGGAATATCTGCAACCGCTTATATTCCTGCTAATTATTGGAAATATATTGGTAAAAATACAAATTTTTCAATTTTCCGCATTGCCGACCGCTGTCAAAAATTTTTACTTGGAATTTACAGAAATTTGGGCTTGAGCGGTGATGAATTTGCCATTGTGGCTGCCCTCACACTTGGTTATACTGATGAAATTGCCCCGGAACTTAGTAAACAATACAGCGCAAGTGGAGCGGTGCATATCCTTTCTGTCAGCGGACTGCACGTCGCAATTGTATATGGGTTTTTGATGTTTATTTTAGGACTTTTTTTAAAAGATAAACGATGGAAAAAAATTGTAAAATCCTTACTTATAATTATTTGCCTTTGGGCTTATGCCACTTTGACCGGATTGTCGCCGTCTGTTATGCGTGCTGCATTTATGTGTTCGGTGGTGGCTGCTGCGTTATGTTTCGACAGAAAATCGAAAATCCTTAATTCAATTTTTCTATCGGCTTTTGTTCTGCTACTCGTCAATCCTAACAACCTGTTTAACATCGGTTTTCAACTCAGTTATGCCGCCGTAATCAGTATTGTGATTTTTGCAGTCCCAGCCAATAATTTGCTCAAAACAAAAAACAAAGTTATTATTTTTGTGATTGATACTTTCATTGTCTCCGTTGCTGCTCAACTTGGTACTGTTCCTTTTACCATTTATTATTTTCACGCATTTCCAACATGGTTTTTGCTCACAAATTTAATTGCCATTCCTCTTTCTACTCTTATTATCTATGTGGCTATCACTACCTTAGCATTTTCGGCAGTACCTGTGCTTTCTACTATTTTGGCAAGTTTATTACAAGTATTGCTGCTTGCACTCAACGGCTCAATCCGATTTATTTTTGAATTACCGATGTCGGTTCTATCGCTTTCGTGGAACTTTGAGCAAATGTGGCTTTTGGTTTTATCTATTACTTTTGCTTATATTTTTTATTATTCTAAAAAATTTCTGCCGGCTTTACTTACACTCTGTTGTATTTTATCGGTTTTTTTTA
The DNA here is from genome assembly GCA_009781075.1 of Paludibacter sp. GTDB lineage: Bacteria > Bacteroidota > Bacteroidia > Bacteroidales > Paludibacteraceae > WRGS01. Next base: position 19,411 of record WQYU01000036.1, read on the forward strand.
TAAATTTAAAAATAAAATATCAAACTTTAAATTCTCAAAAAGTAGTGGTTTATTCCGCACAAAAAAATACTCACATCAGTTTTATTCAAGGAAATGAAAATACTGTTTTTACAACAGATTCTGTTGATATTCAAACACTTGCTAAAAGTTTTTGGGACAATAATAAATTGCACGAACCAAATTTTATAGGCGAAAACGGTTATTTTTCGGATGGTTTTATTGAGTTTAGAAATAAAAAATTTTATATTCTAACAAATGATTTTTTTCGCCGAAAAACAACAAACTCTGCACCTTTATATATTGATTACCTTGTTGTTGGGGCATTGCAAAAACCAAAAATGGAGCAACTTTTAACTTGCTTTACACCCAAAAATGTAATAATTTGTAATGGAGTTTCGGCTTTTTATACTTCCGAAATTGAAAAAATTTGTAATCAAAATAATATTCCTGCTTATTCTGTGGAAAAAAATGGAGCATTTGTTATAAATTTATAATTTATCGAAATTTATCAACCGCAATAAATAACTTAAAATCAACACTTTAATTTAAATTTTGTGTTTTATTAAAAAAATTTTTAAAAAAAATACAAATTATTGTTTGTAACTAAAAAAAAATTATTGTACCTTTGCAGCGTTTTTTTAGATAATGAATATTTTTTAAAATTTTTAAATGTTAATAGAAATGAAGAAAGTAATTTTATTTTTTGCCGTAGTTGCAAGTGTAGCAATTTTCGCATCTTGCGGACCGAAACAAACAGATGGACAAGGAACTGAAAACGACACCACAACTGTTCAACAAACAGTTCCTCAGGATACGGTTCCAGCAGATACAACGACTGCTGTTCCAGCTGAAGCACCTGCTCAATAATTTAATCAGCACTAATGGCAAAACGGTTGAAACAAACCGTAGGGTGAAGAAGACATTTTTTGTCTTCTTTTTTTTGTGAATAAAAATTTAGATAACGACAGGGCTGCAAGAATGCAGCCCTGTCGTTATCTATTGTCTCAATAATAGTCAAAATTTTACACGTACATACTAGTGTCATGTCAATTTGATTATATCTGATATTATTGTTACCTTTGCCCCAAAAAGTCATGGTAAGATATAAGGTAACATTAACGCAAGAAGAGCGTTTAGAACTCGAAAGTATTTTAAAAA
>WQYU01000037.1 GCA_009781075.1 Paludibacter sp.
ATGTATGTATGTATGTATGTATGTATGTATGTATGTATGTATGTATGTATGTATGTATGTATGTATGTGCTCACCGCCAACAATATAATTATGGCTTAATTTTTCCTCGAGCCGGCATAAAGCGAGCCCCGTTATAAAGTCGATGTAAAAAATGTCTTATTTTTACAGGCAGACAAGGGGCAAAATTCAGCGTTTTATCTATCAAAATTCCAAAAGACAGGAATTTTGGCAACTAAAAACAAAAAAATCAATCAGTATTAAATTAAATCAATAAATAATTATAAAAAATAGAAAAAATGTTAAAGATAAACAAAAACATAGTAAGTATTTTGACAATCAGTTTGATATTGTCAACTAATGTTGCCTTTGGGCAAGCAAACCGCGAAAATCAATACGATTATGTAGGAAGATTACATAATGAGATTTTAAAAGAAGCATACAAAGTCAGTTCGAAATCATCTTCTTATGATGAAGTTTGTAAAGTTGTTAATTCCATCTGTGATAAAAATGCAGAATTTAAAAGAGTAACAAGTGGAAGTAACTATCGTACAGATGCAAAGTTTGTGGAAACTGCACTTTCAGATTATTCTCAACAATTTAAGAATGTAATATCAAATTCCAAATTATCGGATAATGCAAAAACGTATGCACAAAATCTGATTAATTATATGTTTGATATGGCAAAATCTAAAGAAGAGCCAAAATATGAAGATGTATATAATAAAATATGCGGTTTTGAAAAAGACATTCTGCAAGATGTTAAGTTGAACGAAACGGACAAGGTTACACTGCTTGGTGGTACTTCTGTTGCTCGTTATTCAACTTACCTGTGGAATGTAGAGAATCCTCTTGAACCAACAAACCCATTGGAACCTGCTAAAATAAAAGGATTTTGGAGATGGATTGCTACGGCTGTCGGTGATGCCGTAGGTGCAATTTCTGGAGGAAGTGCAGGTGGAGTTGCTGGTGCTATCGGAGGCGCGATAAATCTTTCTAAAGCCACTTATGATTGGGCTGGAAATTGGTAAATTAAATAACTCATTAGTAGTAATATTTTTTGAACAAAAATATTACTACTAATTTTAAATAATTTTTAAATATGAAAAATATAGTTTTAGTGTTTTTTACATTGGTAAATGTATCTTTATTTGCGCAAAGCCCATATCATATTAGTGTTGAAGGCGGCGGCATGATGAATGGAAATACATATTTAAACAACGTATATGGATTTTCATTTAGCCGACTAGTTAGTACTAACAATGTTGGCTCAGTAGTAAGAATTGGTACAGATGTTTCCTTTAATAACAATTTTAGGAAAGACACAACCCAAAAAGAAAGCATATTCCAAAAGTATGCTGTTTTTGCAGGTTGGGGAACTGAAAAAGAAGAATATGGATATCTGTTTAGTGCAGGTCCTTCTTACTTAAATGCTCGCGGTGTCAGTTGCATTGGACTTGATCTTAATGTAAGATTGTGGGCAAGTTTATACCAAAATATTTGTTTTGGTGTTAAGATTGGCGGTAATTACAACAAACAATATTCTTTTGGACAGTTTGATATTTTTCTAATGTATAAATTTTAAAAATAAGTAACATAAATTAGTATTCCTCATCATTAAAAAAATGGTGGGGAATTTTTCATTTGTATTTTGTTTTAGTATATTTGCAAAAAAAAATATACTAAAATGAAAATCATAATTATCGGAACAGCGTATCCATACCGCGGGGGATTATCGGCTTGCAACGAGCGGCTTGCAAAAATAGATATTTCATTTCAAAATGGCTTTTTTCAAGTTTTCCGCAAAATATTCAAAGGAAAAATACTTTTGAACTATTTGATGCCCGTTTTGCGCAATAGTTTGATTAAAATTCTCATCTGTTAGAAGATTTTGGAGAATTTCGAGGTATTCGCTGTCGGAATGTGCAACACAATAATCTTTTTTATCGGTGAAAAATGCAGAAAATCCACGCGTTGCAAATTCGGAAGGTACACAGGCACGCTGCATTTGCATTGCCTCAACGACCTTAATATTTGTTCCGGCGCCCTGATAAATTGGCACAACAACTGCACGTGATTTTTCATATTCTTTTTGTATATCTTCCACAAAACCAAGTACTTGCACATTCGGAAAAGATTCCCATTCAGCCTTAAAATCATTGTTTTTATCCATCGCACCGGCAATAAAAAATTCCACATCCGGTATTTTTTTTACAAGTTTTTGATAAATATTTTTCAAAAAGTACGCAACTCCCAAATAATTCGGCTCATACCAAAGCCCGCCAACAAAAAAAATTCGTTTTTTAGTTTTGGCAAAGTCAATTTTTTCACACGATTGTTCATAAAAAGGAATATTTGGCAAATAAGCACAGTTGAAAAATTGCGCCGAATCATAATTTGGAGAAAAAGAAATTTTAACTTTTTTTATAATTTGCTTTTGATGAAACTTGGCAATTTTTGACATTAAATAATAACGTATTTTCCCCGAACTGCTTTTTGAATTTTCGGACATAATTCGGTAATAATCAGAAGGTAAATCATCAATATCAATAATTGTTCTATTGGAAAAATTCAACAAATTGCACTCCATCGCCTTTGTGATATAGCGTGTAAAAATAAAATCGTATTTAGTATTTTTAACTAAATTTTCAATAATTGTTTTTTTATTTTTATTTACGGGAAAAATTTTTTCTCTTTTCCAAAATAGCAAAACAGGTAGCCATTTACTTAATTTTGAGCGATTTACTACATCAGCAACACTTTTCTGGTAAACAATATTTATCGGCAAAACATCAAAGCCGGCAGCAGAATGAAATGCTGCAAAATCTACTTCTGCAAATTGTGATAATGCTTTGAGTATCAAAAATGTACGCTGCTCTGCACCTCCTTTTGCAAATTCAAAGGAATACAAATGCGGCGAAATAAAAAGAATTTTCATTTTTCTTAATTTTTTATTTGCAAAAATAATGTTTTTTTTAAAATAAGCGTATTGTTTTTGTAATCAATAAATTTTTTGTACTTTTGTAGTCGCAAATTTTATAAATTTTTATATAAATCATTAGTAACTATGTATTTAAGTTCTGAAAAGAAAACGGAAATCTTTGGTAAATACGGCAAAAATAACACTGATACAGGTTCTCCGGAATCGCAAGTAGCATTGTTTTCGTACCGTATTAGCCATTTGACTGAACATTTGAAGTCAAACAAAAAAGATTATAGTACCGAACGTGCTTTGATTATGCTGGTAGGAAAACGCCGCAGATTACTTGATTATTTAAAAAATAATGATATTGAGCGGTATCGTGCCATCATTAAAGAACTCGGTTTGAGAAAATAAACCGTGTGTAAAAGCAAGTTTTGAGGCGGCAAACGCCTCTTTTTTTTTATTAAATTATTGAATGATAAAAAATTACCGATTTCCAAAATTTCTGCGCTTTGTTTTAGGAAAAAATATTCTTTGGCAACAACCAACCGAAAACAAATCAATTTACCTGACTTTTGACGATGGTCCCACGCCTGAGGTAACTCCGAAACTGCTTGATTTACTCGATAATGAAAATGTGCGTGCTACTTTTTTCTGTGTTGGGCAAAATGTTGAACGTTTTCCCAAGTTGTTTACAGAAATAAAAAATCGTGGGCATCGTGTTGGTAATCACACATTTAACCATTTGAAATGTTTCAAAACCGACTTTTATTCTTATATAAATAATGTTAAAAAAGCCGATGAATTGATAGAAAGTAATTTATTTCGTCCGCCTCACGGACAAATTTCACGCCGCATTGTTAATGCTTTACAATCTGATTTTCAAATAGTTATGTGGGATGTAATTACCTGCGATTATGATAAAATGCTTTCGGCTGAAAAAATTCTGAAAAATGTAAGAAAATATTCGCGCAACGGTTCAATTGTTGTTTTCCACGATTCTGCAAAGGCACAAAAAAATATGTTTGCTACTTTACCTGATGCAATAAAATTCTGGAAATCAGAAGGTTATGCCTTTGGCATTTTATAATTATTATATAAACATTTATTAACTTTACTATTATCAAAAAATAAATTATCTTTGCAGTCATAATTTTATTAATAAAAAATTTTTACAAAAAATAATATAATGAATATCAAGACATTAAGTATTTTTACATTATTAATAGTTTTTGCAGTAAATATTTTTGCGCAAAATAAAGGAGAAATTCAGTCACCCGTAACGTTCTCATACGAAGTAGGTTACGCAAATCAACTGCGCAATGGAAAAGAAGTTGCCAAAATAAATCTTGATGGTTTGCGAATGGGTGCATTTTTCAAATACAATTTCACGCGTCATTTTTTTGGACAAACTGGCTTGTTTTACGAATATTTAAATTATAACACTACACAACGTTATCCCAGTGCAGCAAGTTATAGACAGTCCACCTCTGCAAATCAGTTGAATTTACCTATTCTGGTGGGTTATGAAATTCCGCTTTTTGCGCAAATCGGTTTCTTTGCGTATGGCGGACCGACTTTGCGTATGGGCTTGTCCGAAAGTTTACTCACAGCAACTACTTTTCCTGCCGATTCAACCGCAAAAGCAAATTTAATTGAATTGTTGAGAAGCGAAGGACTTTACCGCACAGATGGATTTTCTAATATGTACAAAGACAAGCAGTTAACACGTTTTAGCATACTTTTAAGCATTGGCGGTGGCTTGAAATGGAAACAATTTTATCTTAAAAGCGGATACGATTTCGGATTGACAAATATAAATACTGTCGATTCGAGTATCAATATTGGCACTAACAAAAAGCGTATTACCCAAGGCGGGTGGTTCATTTCGCTGGGCTACAATTTTTAAAAATTTTGTTTTGGAATAATAATTTTTTAGAATGGAATAGATTTTGTTTCAAATCGACATATTTTATTTATTTTTAAATGAAAATTATTATGAAAAACACAAATATTGCTAAAAAAAACAACGCGATGCCGATAATTCATGTTGTGATTTTATTTTTAATATGCAGCCAAATTGCTGTAAGTCAAAATAATACGCAATCTATTCCTGATGAAATAATTTCTGCACTCAATAGAGGCGATTGTGAACGTTTGGCATCAAAGTTTGATAAAAGTATTTCATTGACAGTCAATACACAAACGGGAGTTTATAGTGCGGTGGAAGCAAAAAAAATACTCACAGATTTTTTTATCATAAATGCAGTAGAGAATTTTAAAATAGTACATCAAGGCGGTTCTGAGCAGTCGTGTTTTGTTATTGGCACTCTAAAAACAGCGAATGGTTCTTTTCGCATTTATCTACTTATGCGCGGCAAACCGCTTGTAATCCAGCAAATTTTAATCGGCAAAGAACAACGGGAAAGTTTGTAGTGTTTTTTTCTAAACGAAATTTAAGTTCATGTTATCTGTGTAAACAAGCTCATAACTGATACCTATTAACCTAAATTTATCTCTTAATTTTTTGGATGTTTTATGGTTATAGTTGCGTTTGCCCCAAACAAAAGCCACAATTTTTTGAATTCTATGACTTTATCTAACAAATCATAGTTAAAATTAATCATTATTATATAAATCATAATTGAAAGTTACACACAACAAACTTGTAAATTTCTGAATATAAGTATATTACAAAATATATTTGGGTAATTATTTTTTAGAAATTATATAAGTACATGAATTTATTTATGTATGGTGTTTTGTGTTTTACAATGGCAAAAATCAGTTGTCACAAATTTGTCATTATCGGTAAAAAAATAGGCTGACAGTATTTTGATAAACAAATTTTTTTACAAAAAAAGGGACTGTATATTTCAACAGCCCCTTTTCTAGTATAAAAATGAATTTACTTTTTTATTCTGCTACGCACCGTATGCCATACCCGTTTGATCTGACATAACTAGTGGCAGGAGCCAAAATTGTAGAGGTAAACAGTAGGGTATTATTAGTGGTAGGTGAAGTATTCCAGTAAACACTTGCACCGCCGACTGCTCCAACTTTTGCATCTTTATAATTTCGCTCACCTATGGCAGGCAGAAAAAGGGTGTAATTTGTTCCGCCGTCAGGAGATACTAACCAACCAGGAGTACCATTTGTGGCAGGATTCCATTTCCAGTAATTGCCGGAATTTGACATATTTTGCCCCGTCGATGGAATACCGGAGACACTGGTAGTACCACCTTGAATAATACTGCTCCATTCGGCTTGCGTAGGTACGCGCCAACCCGGAGGACAGGGATTGTTTGCAGGATATATGGTAAAATTCCAAAGGTTGTTATTTTGGTAAGAAACACTATTGCCGTGCCAATCGTATGGACTGTTGGAAGTGGTAATAAACCTGCCATAATATGTCGAAGAACTCGATTGTATCTGACCGTTGCCATCATAAACAATATTGAATGAATTGGAACCCAGGTCATAAACAAGAGAGGTGCGTTTTTCATGCCCATCGGCTTTACGTCCCCACTGGTAAAGGTCGCCGTACATTGAGGCATCCGTAACATAGTCGCCTGTGGGCGAAGGAGTCATTGCCTGCTCAAGCGCCGTCTTGGTTTTAGTTGTCTCGGAAGCACCCAAATTGTAGCACATAAATGTAATATAACCGCCTCCCGCTTTTTTTACCGTACAACCGCACGTGCAATCCTGAATTGAAAGTGTAAGGCTGATTTGTTTATCGGCATTGTTAATGTCTTTATACATAGCAATAATAGTTATATTCAAAGCAGTTACTTTATTAGTACCAAACGCTTTTGCCATTACAGCCGCTTTATTGAACATAATGGTCAATGTTGAAGGATTGGTTGTTGTTCCGCTTGCGATGTTCTGCGTTGAACTTGATATCAAGCCGTTAGGGTCGTTTATTACAAAACTAAGATTGCTATAAGTGGACGAAGACGTTGGCATAAAAGTATATGTTTGGCTTGGATTGCTGGCTTCAAAGTCATTCACGCGTGATGAAAGAGATGCGCAACTTCCGCCGTCATTGCTTTGGGCTATGTCGAAGCAGGTTTTTCCGCTCATACGATATGCTCCGCTCTGGTCTTCGGCTGCAAATTTCATTACACTTACAGTGGCTTGTACCGAAATGCCTGCATCGCCGATATCCGGTGTGCAACTGTTTTTAACAGTTACTTTAATAACTGCGTCTTGTGTCCCGTCAGTCGGGGTTGTATATTTGAATTCATCGCCGGTTGCACTCGGTTGCAACACATTGTTAACATACCACTGGTAACTTGTGGGATGTGCACCGCCGTTTGCCATTACCACAAAGTCAGTATAGCCGTCACTTGGAGTCAAATAACTGCCATCTGCATTTACATACCTTTTGATAGCCGGCGTACCGGAAGGAATAAGCGAAAGTGCAGTAATTGGCGCACAACCAGTAGTTACTGTTACAGGTAAAGATAGATTTGCAACACCGCAGCCGTCATCAGCGCTCGTTACGGTAATGGTAACATTGCCTGCTGCTTTATAACTGATAGTTGCACTTTGACCATTGCCCACGGGTGTAATAGAGGCAACCGCAGGATTGTCGCTATACCATGTATAACTTTCGGCAGCCGGTATTGAGGTTACCGCGTATGTTTTATCGTTAGGGAAAATCTCCGTTGTAGAAGGAGTTCCTCCCATCCAACTTAGTACTTTTGCCACGTTTGTTTCTACTTGAATATTAGCCGAAATAATACTCCAACAATCTGAAGAATTTTTGTAACGGACGGAATAAGAGCCGGGTATTTGAGTTTTATAAATTGCTGATGTTGCACTTGGTATGGCTGTTCCGTTCAAAAGCCATTGATATTCCACGCCTGAAGAGTTGTCGGCTATAAGTATTGCTTCACCACTACCGCAAATTGATGCCTTGCTTGCACCATTATTAATAGTTGTAGAGGGAGGAGCCGACACAGTGATATTAGTTTTTGGGGACATTGCACTGACATGGCAACCTCCGGCATTGTTGCTGACTTCTACCGATAGCGTCATATCTTCTCTATCGGGGGCTATGGTATAGAAAACAGGCTGGTCGCTTTTGGAAATGCTGACTCCATTGTCGAACCATTCAAAAAATGTTCCGGCTGGATAACTGTTGGATACTTTGAGTTCGAGCGTTCCTCCTTTACATATAGTAATAGGACCCGTAATGGATTGATTATTAACAGTAACGATTGGATTCGGCAATGATGAAGGATTTTCGTTGTAAATAATGTTGAGTGTATTACTTTTTGAAGATTGGCAATTATCAGAATTATCCATTTGTGCTGCAAACCATTCACCTGCGGCTTCCTGTCCTGTTATGATAATTGGCGTGCCTTGTATATCGTGAGGTATGCCGTTGTGAAACCACTGAACAGTTTTAGTTCCTGTTGGTGCAGGATTTGCCGAAAGAACAACATTACCCGATGGTCCGCAAATCATACCCGCATTGGAAGCCGAAACTACAATAATATATGGTGCAGTCGTTTCACTCGTAGTGATTGTAAATGTTGCTCCTGTTCCGCAGCCAAATAAGCCCGCATAAACGGTATAAGTGCCTGCATGTTTAACTTCCAGATAATTACCCGTATGAATAATTGTTCCTGCATATTCCCACACGTATTCAACATCCGGTTGAGCATTGGTTACGTATGCGTATGTGCTTCCTCCGGCACAAATGGTATTGGAGGTAACACCTACAATAGGGTCATCTACCACTGGGCAGGTAGCGCCTTCCTGTATAAATGGGAAGTCCTGAAACTCGCCCGAACAGTTATTAACTACGCGCACTACGGCGATACGGCTATATTTGCTGTTGTTGGGCACAAAGGTAATGGAAAATGCACTTGTGCGTTCGTCCACTATCAACGTGGCATAAGCCGAACCTGCGGTCATATATACCTGATACGCCTGTCCGCTTGGTACTGTGCACGGTGGGTCGTCAACGGGAATGTATGTACATTTATCCTGCGTGCCTGTTGCCGGTATGGGCGCAGTGTGGTCGCAACCTGATGGTTCGCCTATTAAAGTAATGTTGGCAGTGCCAAGACAAAGGCTAACCCATTTTACATTGTCCCAATATTCTATACATCTGGTTTCCATATTGTAAATTTGCAAACCATTTGTAAGCGGATTGTTTTTAAAACCTGCCGCATCTGTGAATATCTCATCACGTTGGGCAGTCGATTCTATTTGCGGAAGGCGCAATCCTTTGTTATTTCCGCTGACCAACTCAAGCAGCGAAAATGATTCAGGAGCTTTATCTGCTCCGATAGTTACTTGTGCATTAATAATAATACTGTTGAAAAACAGAAATATTATCGCAGCAAATTTTAAAAAATTGAATGTTCTCATTATTATTATTTAAATAAATTGATAATTATTTTTTTTATATTATTTTTGATATAAAATTTTCACAAAAGTACTACAAAAATGAGACAAATTTAAAACCTTTTTGAACAAAAATAGTAAATTGTTTTATAAAATTTAATATAAAACCGGTTAAAAACTTTTTTTAATATCGTTTGAGATTATTTTTCCAATAAATACTCTCAAGACGAGGATTTTTTGAACAAATAAACCTTTTATAGTTTGGATATTTGAAACAATTATCAATCAATATTATTCAATATTGTGTTAACGTAAAAGACAATATTATCTTTTATATGAACATATAATGTTGTGTAGGATACAACGCCATGTGTTGAAAACAATGTGAATTATCAAGCGCCGAATGGCGGTGTGGCATTTGGAAACTTTATCAATTATAAACGTGTCGATATTCACCAAAACAAATTTTTGTAAGATGGCTAATTCTTTTTTCGGCATTGCTAATGCAATGCACTCTTATATCGGTTCAAAAAAACTATTGTTGGATATGGATTGCTGTTGATAGATATGGCAAAAGGTTCATCCATTTCGTTATTGGTGACAAGAGCAACGAAACAGCGAAAGAATTTTGGGAAAAGACAAAACAGCACGAAATAAATTATATTGCCAGTGATTATTGGCAACCTTATGAAAGTGTCTATATACTCTTATAATTATGTGATTATTAGATAATTACTTGTCATTATATAATGTAATAATAATCATTCATTTAATTATGAATTTTCGCCGTTTGGCGTACATTGGCACAAACTTGATGAAAATTTGTGTTTTGACAGATTTATTTGGGAATAGAAAATATTTTAAATTATTCAAAAAAGCAGGGGAAAACAGACATATTTTCCCCTACTTTTTTATACATTTTTTATGCCAAATTATGTTTTTTGCAGAAATCTTTCAAAATTTCTTCTAAATTTGGATAACCAATTTCTTGCAGTTCATACCCAACTTTTACTGTTGGCTGTTTGATTTTGATAATCCTGCCCAAATCAATCGGAGTACCGATAACCACAGCATCGCAAGGAGTGTTTTCTATTGTTTTTTCCAAGTCGCGCACCTGCTGTTCGCCGTAACCCATCGCTGGCAAAAGCGTACCTATATTCGGATATTTTTCGTAGGTGTAACTCAACTTTCCGACGGTATATGGGCGCGGGTCAATAAGTTCGGCAGCGCCATATTTGAGAGCCGCAACAGTACCTGCACCGATTTTCATCTCTCCGTGAGTGAGCGTTGGTCCATCTTCTACAACTAAAACTTTCTTGTTGCGTATCAGTTCCGGTTTATCAACTGTGAGATATGATGCAGCATCCACAACAATGGCTTTGGGATTTATTTTTGCTATATTTTTGCGAACTGTGTTAATATCATCAAGTGATGCCGAGTCAATTTTATTGATGCAAATAACATCAGAAATGCGCGCCATAACTTCACCCGGATAATAAGAAACTTCAGCATTCGGACGCAACGGGTCAACCACACCGATAGTCAAATCCGGCTTATAGAACGGGAAATCGTTGTTTCCTCCGTCCCAAATGATAACATCGCAACCATCGGGGTCTTTTTCAGCATCTCGCAAAATTGCCTCGTAATCAACGCCTGCATAAATAACATTGCGTTTTGTAACAACGTGCGGCTCGTACTCTTCCATTTCCTCAATAGTACAGTCATGTCTTTTCAAATCCTCAACGGTGGCAAAACGTTGAACTTTCTGTTTTACCAAATCTCCGTAAGGCATTGGGTGGCGTACTGCAACGGGTTTCAAGCCCATTTCAACCAAAATTTCTATTACGCGGCGCGAGGTTTGCGATTTTCCGCAACCTGTACGAGTGGCGCCGATAGCAATAACCGGTTTGATCGATTTAATCATCGTGTCTTTTGTGCCGAGCAACCAAAAATCGGCTCCTGCAGCATTGACAATAGCGCTTACGTTCATCACGCGCGGATAAGGCACATCAGAATAAGCAAACACGCAAACATCAACATTGTGTTTTTTGATGAGTTCGGGCAATTCTTCTTCCGCAAAAATTGGAATGCCTGCAGGATATTCTTTTCCTGCAAGTTCCGTTGGATACTTTCTGCCATCAATATCAGGAATTTGGGCAGCAGTAAAGGCAACTACGTTATAATCGGTATTGCCTCTGAAAAAGGTGTTGAAGTTGTGAAAATCACGTCCGGCAGCACCGATAATAATTACATTTTTCTTCATAAAGAAATATTAAATTTTAAGATTATTTTATTGATATTCAAAGTGAAAATATACTTTTCTGATTAAGTAATCAAAAATTTTAAAATCAAAAAAAAAATTACATTTGCAAAAGTATTAATTATTTTTTGATACAACAACTTTTTTAATAAAAAATACATAAATTTTTATTCCTTTTTAAAATGTTTGGAGTCGCCCCATTGGTCATACCCGATTTCAATGTTGGAAATGTTAATACGATATTCCGCATCATCATTATCAGGTATAATAATTTTGTTTGTTCCCGGTTTATTATTATACAACAAATATTGTTTTCGGAAATCATCCGGAGTAATATTCGGCATAAAAACATTTGCCCCTGCTTTCAATGCCTGCTCGCGCCCCATCGGACTTAAAACTTGCAGTGCGGTAGTGGCTGCGATATTAATATCAGGCATAAGGATACGCAATGCAGATACCATTTTCAACGCTAATTCCAATCGCTTTTCGGGTGGCAATAAAAGATTTTTATATTGATACAAAGGTGTTTGGTCGTGTTCCAAATATGGTCCCATTCCAACCATATCAACATTAATTTTTTGAAAAAATAACAAATCATCGGCTAATTGTTCAATAGTTTGAAAAGGCAATCCAATCATCACTCCTGTTCCAACCTGATAACCCTCCTCTCGCAACAATCTTATTGCATCCAAACGTTTATCGAATGAATGTTTATCGTTGTTTGGGTGCAGTTTGTAGTATAGTTCCCTGTTCGATGTCTCAATACGCAACAAATAACGATGAGCGCCGGCATCAAACCATTGGCGGTAAGTTGCCGCCGTTTGTTCTCCACAAGAGAGAGTTATCCCTACTTCGTTATTAGTATATTCCTTAATTTTATATAATAAATCTGTAATACGTTTAATAAAATGCGCAGATGTCAATTCCCCCGATTGCAAAACCACAGAGCCATAATGATTTTTCCAAGCAAAATCTACAGCCTCCAATACCTGCTCATCGCTCAATTCATAACGAACAACTTCTTTATTATCGTGTCGAATACCGCAATAATAACAATTTTTTCCACAAATATTTGAAAATTCTATAAGTCCGCGTAAAAAAACTTTATTTCCAATAGTCGATATCTTTACTTGATTTGCCCTCTGATAAAGCGCTTGTAACGAGTCGGGTTCAGATATTGATAATATTTCTACGATTTGATTTTTTGTCATATTTATTTTTTACAAAAATTTTAAAGGAACAATTGCACGCTCCGCTTCCAACTGCCTTTGATGTAGGCAATAGCCATTCCATAATTTGTTACCGGAACATTGGCATCTATTGCAATTTGTATTCTGTTTAATAATTGATTGTGAGTAATCATACAACCTCCACATTGCAACACAAGCGCATAATCTGTAATGGGTCGCTGCGGCTCTGTTAACCCTGCAAGAATATCAAATTCAAAATGCCGACCTGTGTATTCTTCCAACCAATGCGGGATTTTCACTCTTCCAATATCATCGCAGGTGCTGTGATGCGTACAACTTTCCATCACTAAAATTCTGTCGCCGTCTTTGAGTTTATCGATATAAGAAGTTCCTTTCAAAAATGCCTCAAAATTACCTTTTTGCCGCGCCAAAAGAATACTGAAACTTGTAAGGGCAATTTCCGGCGGAATAATTTTATCAATTTTCCCAAAAAGTTGGCTGTCAGTAATAACCAAATTCGGCATAATACAGGTACGCTCCATAAAATCACGCAATTCGGGTTCTTTTAACACCGTTACAACGCAGTTATTATCCAGCGCCTCGCGTATTGCCTGAACTTGCGGCAAAATCATTCGTCCTGCAGGCGCCTCCGTATCAATCGGAGTAATCATTAGCACCATATCGCCCGAAGTAATTTTATCAGCAAAAAGCGGAGGAAGTTCATTAAATTTATCCGGTATGTTTTTTTGCAACAAATTAATCAACTTTTCCATTCCGACACCTGTTTTGGCAGAAAAATCGAGTATATCAACAGCATAAATATCTTGCAATAAATTTTGCAGCGATTTTTCCATCGAAATTTCGTCCGATTTATTGTGCATAATAATAAACGGAATTTGCAACTGCTCTAATTGTTGTGCCAACATTTTTTCATCTTCAGAAAAAATATTATCGCTCAAAACAATTACAGCCATATCAACCTGTCGGATAGTTTGTCTTGTTTTTTCCGTTCGTTTTTGCCCTAACTCGCCATGGTCGTCAATTCCAGCCGTATCAACAAGGATAACCGGACCGAGACCGGGTATTTCAACCGATTTTCGCACGGGGTCGGTAGTTGTGCCTGCAATATCTGATACAATAGATAAATTTTGCCCCGTAAGAGCATTAATAACCGAACTTTTGCCTGTATTGCGCCTTCCGAAAAGCCCGATATTCAACCTTGTGTTATTATTTTTTTCGTTCATGGTATTTATTTGAAATTTAAACAATTAACCGAAATAATATAAGAAAATAATTTACCTTTAAATTTTTTGCGCAAAAATAATATTTTCTTATGAGAAATGGAAATAAATTTTAGAGATAGCAACTGTCTGAACCACACAGAAGATAGTAAAATACCATGGGGATAGTGGCTTTTTTATAAAAATATAGTAGGGCTGCCTTAATTTATTCAGAACAGCCCTACTATTAAATTTATTATTGTTAAAATTTTATTGTACTTTTATTTCACAATCAACTTTGAATGTTTATTATCTACAGAAATAATATAAACTCCAGCATCCGAAACCGTTACTTGAGTTTCCGTACCTTGTGAAATTTGTTCTTTTATTAATATGCCATCAATATTGTAAATATTAATCACTTTACCTTGATAATCCGTTATAACTGTAAACGGCGCTCCGGCAGAAACCGGATTAGGATAAACATCTAAATTTACGTTGGCATTTACTACATCAACAGCATCAGGTGCCATAAAATCAAATGATATTGTTTTGTTTGTATTGTTTTCAGTAATATTGGTTATCGGCTTACCGATACCACCCATTCCAGTCCAAGTAAACGCTTGAGGAATAGTAGTGTCTGTAAAAGCAGTCTTTCCAGAAGATCCTGGAAACGGACAACCGTTAGTGTTTATTCCGCCTACTAAAGCACTTGCTCCATAACTTGCAGGAGTACTACCCGGTACTGCATAAGTGCTGCGTGCCCATACGGGATAAAATTGTAGTGGGGGATCTTCGTTTGGAGCATAAGAAGAAACAGTTTTTGCAGCATGCCAAATCAACAACCCATGTCCAGGTAGCGAAGTATCAAATCCAATTTGTTGTCTATTATCTAAATAATAGCACTCTCCATCAAAAGAATTAGCCATTATTTTATAAATTACAGGGTTTGTATCCGAAGCCGGCATGTCGTAAATTGTGGTAGGAGAAGACAGTAATTGTGGTGTAATCCATCCCCATTTAATTTTATTATAGGGGTTATGACAAGCGGGCTGCCGTCCGTTGTCATTCCACGAACCTGCAGCCATTAAATCCCAAACACCTGTTCCAACAAAATCTGGTGGACCTTGATTTGCAGATGGATCATAAAAATCGGCTGACCCTAAAACATGTGCCATTTCATGACAGATTACGCCAATATAAGTAATGTTTTGACCGGAAGATCCTCGTAATTCAGGTGAACAGGAATAAGAATTAAGATATACTCCATCTCTTTGTATTGGGCTTGTACCTAATACAGATTCATGAGACCAAATTCTTTGTCCCGTATTGAAATTTTCATCTCCGTACCCTTCAAAAATTACATGCAAATTACTTACTTGACCATATTCGTTAGCAAACTGAGAGTAATCAACAAAAGGGTCTGCAGCGTCAATTGCATTAAGAATAAATGTTTTCCAACGATTTTTTGGTGCATAATACGCAAGAGGTTGAGGAAGCGTCACAGGACCTACAACCGTTATTACTATAGTCAATGCGCCATACGAATTTTCTAAGTAATAATCTCTTACAGAACCTTTTGCGCCTCCTGCATTATATCCAACCTGATTCATTAGGATGTCAAATTCCGCTTGAGTTTTAACAAAAGGTTGGTCGGAAAATGCAGCAAGTATGCACAATGCTTTTAATGTGCCGGTAGTTGCTCGTTGAGTTCTTGAAACATCATCAGTGGTTTTCCAAATAGACATCATTGTGTTGATTTGTGACTGACTGTAATGCAGACCTTTTGGTATGTCTGCAGAAGGTTTTTCTGCTCCGCCAAATTTAATGGTAGAGGGGGTCAAATTGCCCTGCTCGTCTGTACGCGCATAGACAACATATTTCTGCGAATCGTACAACAATGTGTATCCATCGGCAGATTCCATCCAATGCACTTTTTCATCTCCTTTGATAAAAACGGAAATTTTTGTTCCGTCCGGTTGCACTTTTTCTACCGGCCATGGCACAGCAGGTACTGCAAAAAGAGAACTCATCGAGATAAACAAAAATGCAGTCATTAATAAATAATGTTTTACATTCATTTTATATATACTTTTTAATTATTATTTTTTGTTGATAATAAAGTGTTTCTATTGTTGTTTGTTTTATAAAAGAGACGCATTGAAAATATGAATGTATGATGTTACATAATAGATGTTTCTACTTGTAATCGGTCATTGTAGATATTTTATGCTTCATATTTGAAAAAACATGCAAAAATACAATAAAATTTTATTCCAACAAATTTTTTTTATTTTTTTCAAAAGAAATTATTACCTTTGCACAAAATAATTATCAAAAAAGTGACTAAGACAGAACAGGAATTTGACAAGGTAATAGCAACATGCCGCTTGGTTTTTGAAAAAAAACTTAACGATTATGGTACCTCATGGCGAATTATGCGTCCGCAATCGGTTACCGACCAGATTTTTATTAAGGCAAATCGCATACGCAGCATTGAAACCAAAGGCGAGCAGCGCGTTGACGAGGATGTCCGCAGCGAACTTATTGCCATTATAAATTATGGAATAATAGGGTTGATACAACTTGAACACGGGTTTGCGCAAACAAAAGATATGAGTAATGAGCAAGCCCTGCGTTTGTATAATGACTATGCAACAGCGGCAAAAAATCTGATGCTCAATAAAAATCACGATTACGACGAGGCTTGGCGCCAAATGCGAACATCATCGTTTACAGATATGATTTTAATGAAAATAAACCGTACCAAAGAAATTGAAAGCCATGCAGGGCAAACACTTGTCTCCGAAGGAATTGACGCAAATTATTATGATATGATAAATTATGCAGTGTTTGCACTGATTAGAGAATAATTTTTTAAAAAAATATTTTATGAAAAAAAATAACAGGATACTTTTTGAAGACAAAAGTAATATTTCGACATTTGAAAATATAATTTTAAATGTAATACGTCTTGCATTATCTGCGCTATTTATATTTTCGGGTTTTGTAAAGGCGGTTGACCCGCTGGGAACTGCTTACAAATTTGCCGATTATTTTCATTCGTTCGACGAAATTATTACTCATACCGAGTTTTTTTCACGCCTCGATTTTTTGGCGCTGCCTTTTGCTTTTGTGATGATTGCAATAGAGTTTTTGATTGGGTTAAATCTGCTTTTTAAGATATATCCACGTTTAACTTCGCTGTTTGCGCTGCTGTTTATGTGTGTGATGACTCCGCTGACTTTGTATATTTATATTGAAAATCCTGTAACCGACTGCGGTTGTTTTGGCGATGCACTTGTGATTTCAAACAGTGCAACATTTTGGAAAAATATTGTTTTACTCGCCTTTGCAATTTACCTTTTTATACGCAGGAAATATATAAAACCGCTATTAATGCCAATAGCACAAATAATTTCGGAGTTATTTCTGATATTGGCAATTCTTGGATTTATGATGTGGAATTTAACCCATTTGCCGGTGATTGATTTTCGTCCATATAAAATTGGTACAAACATTGAGCAGGCAATGACCCTGCCCGAAAACGCTAAATCTGACGTTTATGATACGAAATTCATTTACCAAAAAAACGGAGTGCAGCAGGAATTTACCCTTGAAAATTATCCCAAAAATGACTCGACATGGGTTTTTGTTGAACAGAAAAGTACTTTGATTTCAAAAGGTGATGTGCCGAAAATTCACGACTTTTCAATAACAGACCCCGAACACGGCGACATTACCGATTACATCCTTTCAAATGAAGGTAAAACGTATTTGGTAATAATGTATGACTTAACCAAAACTTCAAAACGCGGAACGAAAAAGATTGAAAAACTTTATCAGATGGCTCAGCAACAGGGAATTCCTTTCTATGCTTTGAGCGGCTCGGGTGAAGATGAAATTGAAAATTTTCGCCAAAAAACATCTGTTACTTTTCCATTTTGTTCAACCGACCCAATAACTTTGAAAACAATAATTCGTGCAAATCCCGGTATTGTATTAATTGGAAATGGAACAATTATAGACAAATGGGCGTGGAGAGATTTTAGTTTAAAGTAAAAAATGAAATATTTTTTTTGAAAAAAAGTGGAACATTTTGCGATAAATATTGGTCGGCAAATTGGCAGCGGCGGACGTGAAATCGGGAAAAAACTTGCTGAAAAATTTAACATTGCTTTCTACGACAAAGAATTAATAACTATTGCTGCACATCAAAGCGGCATCTGCAAAGAATTTTTTGAAAAAGCCGACGAAGTAAGTACTTTTAACATTGCGGATGGAATAATGAATTTAGGGAATACTAATAATTTCCCGTTTAACGAAACGCTTTTCAAAATTCAGAGCGATGTGATCATAAATTTGTCAAAAAAACAAGATTGCGTCTTTGTCGGGCGGTGTGCAGATTACGTTTTACGCGACAATCCCAATTGTTTGAATATTTTTATTGGCGCCGACATCGAAAGCAGAAGAAATCGTATTGTTAATTTTTATAATATTTCTACTGAAGATAAAGTGAAAGATTATATCCAAAAAGCCGACAAAAAGCGTGCTTCGTATTATAATTATTATACAAACAAACAATGGGGAGTTGCCTCATCGTATCATTTGTGTATCAATTCTTCGGTTTTGGGAGAAGAGAAAACCGTTGATTATATTGTTGAATTTGCTAAAGAAAAATTTAATTTATAAAAAATGACAAAGCAGGAAATTATTCAAGCGCTTTCGCAAGTACGCTATCCGGGAACGGGCAAAAATATAGTAGAACAGGGAATGTTAATGGACGATTTGAACATTGATGGCAAGCGTGTAAGTTTTTCGCTTTATTTTGAAAAACCAAACGACCCGTTTGTAAAGTCAATTGTCAAACAAGCCGAACAAACAATACTTGCCTTTGTTTCCGAAGATATTGATATTAAGGGAAATATAACTGTTAAAACGCCGGAAATTCAACGCAGAGAGGCAGAGCAGTTATTGCCTAATGTAAAAAATGTTATTGCCGTTTTTTCGGGCAAAGGCGGAGTTGGAAAGTCCACGGTTTCGGTTAATTTGGCTGTTGCGCTTGCACGGCTGGGTTATAAGGTCGGAATACTTGATGCCGATATTTACGGACCATCGTTGCCTAAAATGTTTGGGGTGGAGAATCAGCCGCTTTTCACAGAAATGCACGATGGACGTGAAAAAATGATACCGATTGAAAAATTTGGCGTGAAAATGCTGTCTATCGGTTTTTTGATTGACACCGAAAAAGCGCTTGTTTGGCGTGGGACGCTCGCTGCAAATGCTCTAAAACAACTTATCACAGATGCCATTTGGGGAGAATTGGATTATTTTATTATCGACCTGCCGCCCGGTACCGGCGATATTCAACTTACCCTTGTTCAAACTTTGAAAATCAATGGCGCCATTGCAGTTACAACTCCACAGGAAGTTGCCCTTGCTGATGCTCGAAAGGGAATAAATATGTTTCAAAATGAAAAGATTGGAGTGAAAATTTTGGGGTTAATTGAAAATATGTCGTGGTTTACCCCTGCGGAATTGCCTGATAATAAATATTTTATTTTTGGAAAAGATGGTGGAATACGTTTATCTCAAAAGATGGATGTTCCTTTTTTGGCACAGATTCCGCTTGTTCAAAGTATCTGCGAAGGCAGCGACAATGGCTCACCTGTTGCCGCTGAAAATTCCGTTTCGGCAAAAATATTCGAAGATATTGCAAAAAAAATTGTAAGCAATATGTTGCCAGCAAGTGAGCAATAGCGTAATAGGCAAAAAAATGCGAATATTAAAAGGATATGAAATAACAGGGTTTGCTAATTAAATATATATAACTATCTTTGCAGCAAAAAAAGTTTATGAATGTCCAAAATGTAGTTGTTCATATAGCGTAAAATCCGGCAAAATAAATGGCAGACAACGTTATAAATGTAAAGGATGTGGTTGCAATTATACAGTGGAAATTAAATCGACAACAAAATCTAAATCACAAAAGAAACAAGCATTGCACTTGTATCTTGAAGGGTTGGGTTTTCGCTCCATAGGGAGAATTTTAGGAGTCAGTAATGTTTCGGTGTTGAATTGGATAAGAGATTTTGGCAAAAAAGTACAGGAATTGAACTCTGATTGCCAGAAAATAGAAATGGTTGAAGTTGATGAAATGCACTCTTATATCGGTTCAAAAAAACTATTGTTGGATATGGATTGCTGTTGATAGATACGGCAAAAGGTTCATCCATTTCGTTGTTAGCAACCTTATGAAAGCATAATTCCAAAAGAAAAACATATACAGTCGAAGG
>WQYU01000038.1 GCA_009781075.1 Paludibacter sp.
ATTTATTATTCCTCTGCAAATACTTGCGTAATCTTTGATGATAAAATCGAAAACTTCTTTGTTCAACTGATTTTCAAAGTAAGCGTTTTCGGTTATAAAAACCGCCTCTTTAAAATCAAGTTTTTCCCTGCCTGAAAGCATTTTTTCTATTTCGGAATACGCCTCAAAGTAATATTTATATTGAGGCAATATCTGTGCGTTCAGGTTTGTTGTTACCAAAACACCGAAAATTAAAATATGTAATTTATTGAATATCATTGATTTAATATGGTCAAATCTGTTTTACTGTTCTTTTTCTCCGCCGTTCTGACGCTTTCGCTGTTCAAGCATTACGGCTAACGAGTCCGGAATACACGCAATATTTATACCTTAAATTATAATTTTCAGTACTACAAAATTACGCGGCAAAGATAAGGCAAAAAAAACTTGTATGTCGCCCGAAAATTGGGAATTTATGTGCGATTTTCAGGAATTAAAAGCACGTAAAGTTTTCCTAATATAAGTGCATTTTAGAAAAAATATTTAACTTTGCAGAAAAAATAATTTTATAAAAATTACTTATGAACACTGTAATTGGCAAAAAAATTAGAACATTACGCGAAAATCGCGGTTTTTCGCAGGAACAAATGGCTGACCGCCTTAATATTTCGCGTTCTGCATATAGCCGCATTGAAACAGGTGAATCAAACTCGTGGGCATCTAATTTAGATAAAATTTGCTTAGAATTGAATATTAAGCCCGAAGAACTATTTTCATCAGATGGTCTGGTTCAACACAATAGCGACATGTCTTCGGCTGTCCAAAATCACACGCAACGCGACACTCATATAATCTTCAACCACCTTTCAGACAAGTTAATAGAACTTTATGAGGATAAAATCAAACGTTTGGAAGCGGAGATAGAGCAGTTAAAAAAGTCAGTTTAGTCCGACAGCAAATCCGGTCTTAACTTTTTTGTCCTTTCAAGTGCCTGCTCGTGATTCCATTCATCTATTTTTGCCTGATGTCCGGAGAGTAAAATTTCGGGAACATTCCAACCTTTATACGTTGAAGGACGGGTATAAACGGGCGGTGCAAGCAAACCGTCTTGAAAAGAATCGTATAAAGCCGACTGCTCATCGCCAATAACATTTGGAATAAGCCGCACAATAGCATCTATCATCATTGCCGCGGGCAGTTCCCCGCCTGTAAGGACAAAATCTCCTATACTTAATTCTTTGGTAATCAAATGTTCACGCACTCGATGGTCGATACCTTTGTAGTGTCCGCAGAGGAAAATCAAATTTTGGCACAACGACAAAGTATTCGCCGTTTTTTGATTGAAAACCTCGCCGTCAGGCGAAGTATAAATCACCTCATCATAATTTCGTTCGGTTTTTAAGGTAGAAATTGCACGGTCAATCGGCTCAATTTGCATCACCATTCCAGCCGAAAAGCCAAAGGCGTAATCATCAATTCGTAAATGTTTGTCCAATGAATAGTCGCGCAAATTGTGAATCTCTATTTCAACAAGATTTTTATCTCTTGCACGCTTGACAATCGACTCATTTAAAGGACTTTCCAATAATTCTGGAACGGCTGTGATTATATCAATTCTCATCAAATTTATTCAAACTTTTAAAACGAAGGTCGAAACTGCTGTATTCAACAAAAATATTCTCTACAATGTTTTTAATAAAGAAAAAAAATTCTTTTCGCCTTGCAAAAATACAAAAGGATTGTCAGTTGAGCAAATTTATTATTCTTTAAATATTTAATAAAAAAAATTGCAATAATTTTGTACTTTTGTATCCAAAATTTTAAGAAAATGATTCTTAGCGACCTTACTGCAATATCTCCTATTGATGGGCGATATCGCTCAAAATCAGAACCTTACGCAGCGTATTTTTCAGAATTTGCGCTGATGCGATACCGTACGCTCGTTGAAATTGAATATTTTATTGCACTGTGCGAAATTCCTTTGCCACAATTGAAAAATATTGATAATCAGAATTTTGGGAAATTACGTGATATTTATCATAATTTTGAACTATCTGATGCACAACAAATTAAAAATATTGAAAAAATTACAAATCATGATGTAAAAGCGGTAGAATATTTTTTAAAAGAGAAATTTGATATTCTTCAACTTTCTGATTATAAAGAATTTATACATTTTGCACTCACTTCTCAAGATATTAATAATTCATCTGTTCCACTCGCGTTAAAAAATGCTTTGAAGGGTGTATGTATTCCTCAAATGCAGAAATTAATTGATATATTACGCTCATTATCAGAATATTGGGACAATATTCCAATGTTGGCGCGAACTCACGGACAACCTGCCTCCCCTACCCTGTTAGGAAAAGAAATTATGGTTTTTGTTTACAGATTGGAAAAACAGTTTAAAGTGCTGCAATCTATACCTTTAACGGCGAAATTCGGGGGAGCAACAGGCAATTTTAATGCACATGCGGTTGCCTTTCCAAATATCGACTGGCGTAATTTTGCAAATTGTTTTATTTACGAAAAACTCGGCTTGCAACGCGAACAATTGACAACTCAAATATCAAATTATGATTCGCTTGCCGCACTTTTTGACGCTGCAAAAAGAATAAATACGATTTTGATTGATTTGTGCCGCGATTTTTGGACTTATATCTCAATGGAATATTTTAAGCAAAAAATAAATGACAACGAAATTGGCTCCTCTGCAATGCCACACAAGGTCAATCCCATCGATTTTGAAAATGCGGAAGGAAATCTCGGAATAGCAAATGCACTTTTTGAGCATTTGGCTGCAAAATTGCCCGTTTCACGCTTGCAACGCGACCTTACCGACAGTACAGTGTTGAGAAATATAGGCATTCCTTTTGCGCACACACTCATTGCAACGCAAAATATAATTAAAGGTTTGGAAAAATTATTGCTCAATCGGTCGGCAATAGGCGCTGATTTGGATAATTCGTGGGCTGTTGTAGCCGAAGGAATACAAACCATTTTGCGCCGAGAAGGATATCCGCAGCCATACGAGGCGCTAAAAACTCTAACGCGGACAAACGAGATTATTACCGAACAATCGATTTTTCAATTTATTGAAAATCTGAATGTTAGTAAAGAAATAAAAGCCGAATTACATCAAATTTCACCGCATAATTATACGGGAATATAGTATTAAAAAATATGTTGTTAAAAGATCTTTTTGCACCATAATAATTATTGTATTAATTTTGTAAAAAATTTATTTATATACTTCTTTTATTAATAAAAAATGAAAAAAATTGAAGATGAAATTCCGGTTTATGAAGAAGAAGAATTGATAAAATTCACATTAAATCTTTTGCCGGACAGTTTCAAAGGGCGAATTGATGAAGATAAAATTCAGTACGTTCTTGATGTGGTATACGATTACTACGATAAAAAGGGATACATTGAGCAGGAGGACATTGCCGAAGAGGCGATGATAGACGAAGAGGAGATGTTTAACTTCATAAAAAAAGCCGCAATAACGGATAAAATTGACCTCACCGAAGAAGAAATTGCATTTATTCTTGATTGTGAGTACGACTACGGAGTGTCAATCGGCGTATATTCCGAGCAATGATGTATTACCTGCTTTATGGCATTGCATGGATTGTAGCGTGCTTGCCGCTATCGGTGTTGTATTTGTTGTCGGATGTTGCATATTTTATTGTATATCACATAGTTAAATATCGCAGAAAAATTGTTCGGATAAATTTAAAAAATTCTTTTCCGCAAAAGTCGGAAAAAGAATTACGCACGATTGAAAAAAAGTTTTACCGATTTTTTTGTGATATTTTTATTGAAACAATAAAAAAAATTCACCTTTCCGAAAAACAGATACGAAAGCGATTTGAATATACAAACCAAGATGCTGTATTACAACATTTTAATAAAGGAAAGAGTATTATTCTTATGACTGCCCATTTTGGTAATTGGGAATGGTTTTCAAGTTTTACAACTCAAATTTCCAACGAATTTCGCGTTGCGCAGGTTTATCAACAACTGCATAATCAGAATTTTAGCCGTTTTATGCTGTTTTTGCGTTCAAAATTCAGAACGGTAAATATTGATGCAAAAACATTGTTGCGCCAAATGATACAAATGCGTAATGACGCTATTCCGACACTCTATGGCTTTCTCAGCGACCAGAGTCCAAATGCTCGCAATGCACAAAAGGCAGTAATGATGTTTTTAAATCAAAAAACACCGATACTTGTAGGAGCTGAAAAAGTTGCACAAAAATTCGATTTTCCGGTCTTTTACGGAAAGATGACTCGCAAAAAACGCGGATATTATTCTTGCCGGTTTGTTCCTGTTACAGATAAGCCCAACGAATATGGTGAGTTTGAAATCACAAAAAAATTTATGCTGCTTCTGGAAGAAGACATTTGCCGCCAGCCCGAACTTTGGCTCTGGACACACCGTCGCTGGAAACATTCAAATCTCTGCAATATGTAATAAAAACTTCAAATTCGTAATTGAGAGTTTGAAATATCTTATAACTGAGATTTTGAAAATAGTTGGATTGTTTCAGCCAAACTAAAATTATTATTTTGCAAATTAATTCATTTTGAACTTTTTGTATTTTTTTACCTAAAAAACTTGTATCCGAAAACATTATTTTATTATTAATTATTATAAAATATGAAATTTTTTTTAATAAAATAAAAAACATTTGTTGTTTTTAAATAATATTTTGTAATTTTGCCGCCGTGTCTTTGTGAAAAGATATTATGCCGACAGGCATTTACATATTGATAAATAAGGCAATTTTAAGTTATTCTTTTTTGTCTGAAATCTGGCGATTGAAGTTTGAAAAAGCAATAAGTTAAATTTCTACGTTTTTGGCGTGGATTCATTTTACTTATTCTGTTCAAACGTGGTTACGCCAGATGCCAAGACAAGCGGGATACTTTAATTAAGAGTTTCACGCTTTTCGTTTTTGTTGTGGGTTGAGTATGAATTTGATTGATAATAAATAAATATATATAAATTATAATTTTAAATATTAAATATTAGTGCTTATGAAAAAAATGTTCAAAGTTTTTACAGTTGCTGCATTGACAGTTACAATGATGTCGTGCTATTCACTTTCGTATTCTGTGGGCAATGGCGCACAATATGGCGAAAGGTCAAGGGGGAAAAACCATTACCTTATTGAAGGATTGATTCACCTCGGCGGCAAAACGCCTGCCGATTTGGCAGCAGGGGCAAGCGATTATGATGTAAGAATCGTACACACTTTCCTTGATGGGTTAATTGCAGGTATCACGGGGGGGCTTTACACCCCTACAACGGTTGTTGTTACTCAATAGTTAAGTAATTATGAAGAAATGGATTTTGCTGATATTGGGTATTGTTTTTCTGATTTGGGGTATGGTGCAAATTTGCAATATTGCACCATACTTTAACCAACTTACTCAAATGGGAAAAGGATATGTTGTCGGCTCGTCCATTTTTATTATTATTGGGTTAATACTTACTGTTTTAGGTATTAGATTGTTCTTTAAAAATTCAAGGAGTGAGCATACTCCGGATTTTTAAAGAACGATTTAATCTAAAAACCAAAAAAACATTTTAAAATTCGATTATTAATTTTATTTATAAACAAAACATAATTTAATTTTTTTAAACCTTCCGAAAAGGCGGAAGTAAAGCAAAAAGTAACATGAACAGAGACAGAAAAAGTTTCACAAAATTAACAGTAATGGCGATGATTGCCGTTTTCACAATGACGGCAATATCTCAAAATGCGTTTGCGCAAACAGACAAGCAAAACGCAAAAATTGAGAAAATTGAACAAAAAACTGCCTACAAAAATGCAAAAGCAGAAGCCAAGCAGGCGGGGAGAAATTTCAAGGATAAGGTAAAAGAACTTGAAAAAGATGGATGGAAAATTGCAGGTGATTACAGAACGCTTGAACTTGCGTTAATTGAGCATCAAAACACAATGGACGCAAATCCAATGAAGTACCGTACCGTTACCAGCACAGTTCAAAAATGTCGCTCTGAAAGTATAGGTAAATCGCAAGCACGGTTTAATGCTCAAACAGAGATGATTTTTGAATTAACAACCCAAATGGTTGGAGAAGAGGGTGGTGCCAAAGGTAATAGTGAAGTTAAAGATAATGGAATCTCAAACTTTGTGCAAGTTGTTCAATCGACTGCAAAAGGAAATATGGGTGGAGTTTTGATACCAAGTTATTCCCTTGTAAAGCAAAATAGTGATGGTACAATGCAGTATCGAACCATTTTTCTTGTGGATAGAGAGAAAGAGGCTCAAGTTGCCGAAAATGCTATGGAAAAAGCAATAAAAGAGACTGACATGGTAATAGAGCAAGCGAACACAATACGTCAGCATTTGAAAGTAGCTTTACAAAACAATAGTGACAGCGAAGACTCCGATTCCGATGACTAAATTTTATTTATAACAGGGGATGCCGAAACATCATTTTGCTGTTAAGGCATCCTCTTAATAAGATTAAGAATCTATGAAAAAATTAGCAGGATTAATATTGTTAACAACGTTTTCGCTAATTACGTTTGCACAGGGGCAACCCAACTGGATGGACGAGAATTTTCGCAGTACGAATTTTCCCAAAACAGAATATTTTACAGGATTTGCTAAAAATTCCGTAGAAAATGCTCAGACAGCGCAAAAAGTAACTGATGCCACAAAATTGCAGGCGCAGGAAAATCTTACTCAGGAAATTCGCTTGGAAATCTCCTCAACAACGCAAAGTTCATTATCATCACAAACTGTTAATGATAAATACGATGAACAGGAAAGTTTTGAAAATAAAGCATTTACACAAACAAATGCTGAAATTACGGGACTAAAATCTCAAACATGGTATGATTCTACAACCAAAATGGTTTATGCTTTTGTTTATGCAAGCAAATCGGACTTAACCGCTTATTATCAAAAGCAGATTGACAATAGTTTGAGCAGCGTTGAGGTTGATTTGAAAAATATAGAGCAGATGATTGCCGCAGGCAAAAAGATGAGCGCACGCCGTCAATGCGAAACTGCTAAAATGACCTTAGGCGGAATCTCTTATTATATGGATTTGCTATCGGCAATAGATGCTAAAAATGCTAATTTTCAAACCAAAAACTATTCCGACCTGCAACAAACAGTCAATCAAATGCTGATAGACCTCGAACAAAGCACCTTCGTTTTTGTTGATTGTAAATACGAATTTAAAGGTAATGAAAACGATGCCTTTGACCAAGACCCTGCTATTTTATGCGATATTGTAAAGCAGGCATTAAGTGAAAACGAATGCAGCATGGTTCAAACGCCGGACGAAGCCGATTATGAACTGATGCTTATTGCCTCTACTACTCAGCGTAGCGACGGGGCAATAATTTCATATTATGCAAACGTGAAAGGGACACTTTTCAACCGTTTGACAAAGAAAAAAACAGTGGATTTTTCCATCTTGAACGACCCTGCTGCATACGCAGTAGGAAAAACGCCTGAAATAGCAGCCACAAAGGCTTTTAAACTGCCTGCGCTGAAAAACAAAATATTAGAAAAAATTTTACCTAAAATAAAAAATTAGTTTAACGTTTAAAAATATTTTTAAAATGAGAAAAAAGATATTTATTTTTGCTGTTTTAGCAATAGCAGTAGCGGTATTATTTGATTCATGCCGCACACGACATATCGTGGTACCGCGAATGACATTGAAAAAAATGATTAGCGTTCCTAAGGAACCTACAAGTAACTTCTCTAAGACAGATTTGCAGCGATTTATTGTTGATAATCCGGGGGCTTCGGTCGTTGCTAGAGAACCTAAAATTTCTACCAATGCCAACATTGATATGAATACAGTATGCGCCCTGATTGAACGTGGATTGATGCAAAAAGGGTATAATCCACGCGACAGGCGATTATTTGAAAATTCAATTGACAAAATGGTAGATGGCAGCAATTATGTGGAAATCCGTAAGCAGACGGGAGTTGATTTGATTTTTGAAATTACACAATTTAACGTGGATGAATACGATGTAAACAAATATTACATGCAAAACACTCCGGATAGACAACTGCCGTTTATGTCAAAACCGCCACGCGCTAAAAAAGGACAACCACAGGAGCCATCAAGACCTTTAAGTTATAGATTGACAGGCTTCAGTATCGAAATTAAAGTTATTTTGTTGCAAGATAATTTGGTTGCAGGCGTTTTTAAGTATTATAAACAACCATGCACAGAAGGTTGCGAAGTGAATTTTCAAAACGATAATACTTTGCGGTATATTGATAACAGTGGTAAGACAACTGATTTAGAAGAAGGGTCAATAAGGAGACAAAGTTCCAATGAAATGTATTCAAGAGAAGTTTCCGATTTTGTTACAAATACGGTAATTCCCAACATGTTTGCAGAAATGGAGGGCAAAAAAATAATTAACGACAATACTAATTCTTCAGGATATGAAGAAACACTGATGACTCTTGCCGCCCAAGATGGCGACATAACAGAAATGGTGAAAGTATTGGAAAAAGCAAAAAAAGAAGGAGATTCGTTTTTGGCGGAAAGATCCATTGCAGCCATTGATTTACTTAGTGTGTCAGCAAGGGGAAACGATGCCGACCAATTATATTTAGATGGCTTGAGTAAAATGAAACTGAATATACAAAAAGCCCAAAATATATCAGACGGAACAGAGCAAACTACCTATAAAAATATGGCGAATAACAAGACTCAGCCTCGAGACAAACAGAAACAGTTGGAAGAACGCAAGCAGGCATCAGAACAAAATCGCAGGAGGCAGGAAGAACGTAAGCAGGCAGAAGAAGAACAGGCGAAAGCCGACATGGAGGCAGATGTTTTGATCGCACAAAATTCGACTAACTCATTTGGAATTGCTGCTTCGGTTGCCGAAAATATTAACAGTTCAATAAAAAAGCAGGAACCTCAAAAATATTCCACCTTTAAAAGCGACCTCGAGCGTTTCGACAAATTGAAAGATAAAAATGAAATATCCAAATATATTCTTTCAATTACCTCGCCTGTGGCATACATCACTCAGGAAAATGAAGGGCAGGCAACGATATATGTTCAGAGACTAAAAATGCAGGAAGCGGCGATGCTTCTTTTTATTGACGGACAATGCGCAGGTGTAGGGACGCGTAATAAAGGTTTGCTAACTCAACTTTCGAAAGATAACTACAATGGGATGCATACTCTTCAGTGGAGATATATTGTAAAAGACAAATCAGTTGAATTAGCAAATATTCCCGTGAATTTTTCCATCAAGACCAACTATATCTTCACATGGAACGGACAAAACATCAAGCAGCAAGAAGAGCGTAATGAAATAGCAAAATCTACGATAGAGGACACAGATGTTTCGCCGACACAAAATTCGACTAACTCATTTGAAATTGCTGCATCTGTTACCGACAAAATAAATGATGCAATAAAAAAGCAGGAGCCCAAAAAGTATTCCACTTTTAGAACCGACCTCGAGCGTTTCGACAAATTGAAAGATATAAGCGAATTGTCTATATATATCCTTTCGGTTACTTCGCCGGTGGCATACACCCCCCAGGAAAATGAAGAGCAGGCAACAATATATGTTGAAAGTGCGAAAATTCAGGAAGTAACATTGCTCCTTTTTATTGACGGACAATTAGCAGGAGTAGGAACCCGCAACAAGGGCTTGCTAACTAAACTTTCGAAAGATGGCTACAACGGGATGCATACTCTTCAGTGGAGATATATCGTAAACGGTAAATCAACTGAATTAGAGGATATTCCGGTGAATTTTTCCATCAAATCGAATTATATGTTCTCATGGATGAAAAATCAGTTAATACAGAAAAATTAATTTTATTTTTAAAATAATTAGTAATGAATATGAGAAAGTTTTTAATATTTATAAGTTTATTCTGCATAGCCGGAGCGTATGCACAGAAAGATACCACACAAATAAAGCAAAAACCTATTATCGTTATATCCTCTTCCCCTGATTCGGAAGCCCCTGAAAGAATCCAAAAAATGTTTATTAAGCGTTTGAGTGAAGGGCTTCTTAAATCAAATTTATATGAAATAGCAGAAAATAGAGAAGTGGGTGCAAAAGTTACCGCACAAGAACAAGGGGCATACGATGCCGGAATGGTAGAAAATATGGAGCAAAAAGAAATATCGGGACATGCTCGTGGAGCCGATTATACTATTTATGTCAGTATTTTCGAGATTTTTGGTCAATATGATGTTAGTTGTACTGTAATGAAATACGGTACACAAACCTTATTGCAATCTTTTAACGTTAAAGAAAAAAAAGATATTTTCAAAGCAGCAGATGAATTATCTAATACTTTAGCCCGCTCAACAGATTTGACAAAAGTAATTAAAACGGGAGCCATTTGTTCAAAATGCTGTTTTGATGAAAATACGGGCGAATCGAAAGATTGTGAAATAAGTATTTTTGACGAAAAACCGAGAACTTATCAGGAGGCTATGGATTTTGCATTGGAAAAAGGAGCCGGCTGGCGATTGCCTACAAAAGAAGAAATAAGACGTATATTCAGTAAGCAGTCGGAAATTGCGGATATGGACTTTGTTCGATTAAACAAAGGAAAAGACTACTGGACTTCCGATACCTTTAATAATTATGAAAGTTGGGCGTTCAATTTCAGCACATACTCCGAACTTCATTACAGCAAAAATATCAAAAATATTTTCAGATGTATCCGCCCCTTGAATTAAGGATAATTATTTCAATTAATCAGCATTTTAAAGAATCTGTAATATACGAAATTATTATTCAATATTCACCATAAAAGCCACAAAAAAATTGTGGCTTTTTTTGCAAAAAACTGAAATTTTGCAACATAATAACGCTTTTTGCTTTTATTATCTGACAGATATGGCTGAAGATTTGGGAAATTCCGATAAAATGGCTGTCAATTTGACACAAAAACACATTCGTGGACGTTTGGCAGAAACATTGCTGACGCTCAAAGATATTTACGGCACCGAAGACGACGACGCAACAATCAACATCAAACTTTCGCGTCAAGAATTGGCAAGTATGTCGAATATGACCACTGCAAATGCAATTCGTACTCTGTCGCTGTTTTGTTCAGAAAATATTGTGAATACATGGGGCAAAAATATTAAAATTATTAACGAAGAAGAGTTGAAAAAAATCAGCAAAATAGGATAAAAAAATGACGGCATCAGAAATACATAAGGTTTTTCGTCAAGCATGTAACTTATTAACACGCAATAATTTGTTTTTGTCATTCGAGCGTGTAAAGTTACTTATAGATGAATTAAAATCAAAGGAAATGCTTGAACGTTACAACGATTTGAGGCAGGATTATGGTTTTCTGCTTGATTATTTCGTCGATGGAACCGAAGACGATGAACGCAAAAATAGTTATATAAAAATTCAAAAGCAAGTTTTTTTACTTGTTTCCGATTTGCGGGAAATGCTTCTGGCAGATTCAAACAACTATGAATATGTTGAAAAACGTAGAATGCCTTCACGTGAATTCAAATCGGCGACCGAAATTCTTTATTTTATTGAGAAATTAACTCAACAAATTGAATTTCAGCAAAATAGTCTCACTCCAAATAAAATTGAAATTGTTAATATTCAAGCACGAAAAGAAAAATTGGCATCTCAACTTTTTGCAACCTTTTGGCTAAAAAACGAACTCACAGAAGAAGAGAAAATTGTTTTTGAAAAAATTGTCTCAACTCAATACGATGGTATTGCCGAAAAAACATTAGTCGTTTCGGCTCTGATTTTGAGTTTGTGGCGAATTTTTAATGAAGAAAAACTGCTTTTGTTGCTCGATTGCTGTCAAAATGAAGATTTGCTAATTCGTCAGCGTGCGCTGGTCGGGCTGGTTTTTGTGCTTTCAAAATATAATCAGTTTTTGCAGTTTTTCAAAAATATCTGTATGCGTCTTATGATGTTAGTCGACAATGAACATATTACTAATGCATTGGAAAACATCATTTTACAAATTATTAGCACTAAACAAACCGAAGATATTAACAAAAAGATGCGTGAAGAAATTTTACCGGAAATTTCAAAACTTATACCGAAGATTCGCAATTTTTCTGATATTGAAAACTTTATCAATTCGGAAGAAGAATGGGACGAAGAAAATCCTCAATGGCAAAATTATCTTGACCAGAGTGCAACCGATAAACTCCAAGAAATTGCAGAACTTCAACTTCAAGGGGCGGACATTTATATGAGCACCTTCGCAAATTTTAAGAATTATCCTTTTTTTAGCGAAATCTCTAATTGGTTTCGTCCGTTTGAATACAACCAAGTTGATGTAATGAGAATTATGGATACCGCAAAACCGGACAAAAAATCATTGGTTTCAGCGATAATTAACAGTTCCATTATGTGTAATTCCGATAAATTTTCTTTCCTTTTGAGCATGGAACACATGCCTGACAAACAAAAGAAAATGTTTTTTGAGGCGATAAACGCTGAAATCGGACAATTTGAAGAAATAGAAAAAGACGAGAAACTCCTTAACCCCGAAAAACAGGCATCAAACATTTCAAAACAATATATTCAAGACCTTTATCGTTTTTTCAAACTTTTTACGTGGCATATCGATTTTGCAGACATGTTTTCTGCCACTTTATTTATTCATAAAACTCTATTATTTACACTTTTAAAAGAAAATAATGCTGATATAGAACAAAATACGGCTAATTATTTTTTCTCAAAAAATCTATATCCACAGGCAATAGAAATGTTTGAAAATATTACCAAAAAAAATTCTGCTGATTTTGCTGCTTTCCAAAAATTAGGTTTTGCTTACCAAAAAACAGGGAGTACTCAAAAAGCACTCGACAACTATCTGAGAGCGGACTTAATCCAAACAGACGACATTTGGACTCTAAAAAAAATCGCTATTTGCTATCGTGTTTTGTTAGATTATAATAATGCACTTACAACATATCAACATATTGATTTTCTGAATCCTAACATAAAAAATAAATTCAATATTGCACGCTGTCATATTGAATTGGAAAATTATTCACAAGCACGCTGTATTTATTCAGAACTTGAAAAAACCGATGACACTGCAAAACTCTGGCAAGCAATTACTTGGTGTGCTTTTGCTAATGGAAATATTGCTGAGGCAGAATATTATTCAAAACGATGCACTGAAAATAATCCTAATCTATCAGATTTTTATTATGCGGCGCATATCGCTCTTTGCAACAAAAACTATGCAGATGCAATTGATTATTATTTAAAAAGTATTGATAATAAAAAAGAAGAAGTGGAATCACTTATTACCTCAATTGAAAACGACCAAAAATATCTGATAAACAACGGTATATATATAGAAGAATTTACCTATTTGTATGATGCAATACGAACAAAAATATAGTAATACTGAAATTATTTTTAAGCAGATGATATACGCACATTTTTGTTAAATTTTATTATTTTCCTACTTTTTTGAATTAATATATAATATATAGAAAAATTATTGTACTTTTGCCCCGTAATTTTTACAACGAAAATTTCTTAAAAAACAAGATTATGCGTTTCTGTTTAAAACCAGATTTATTAAATTGGGAAATCTTTTTATTCTCGTTAATGAGTTTATTTTTTTGCTTTGCACCTATTACTGAAAGTCAAACCGTAACTATTTTTGTAGGACAAGATGCGAAAATTTATAGCCAAAGTAAGATTTTCGGGGATTGTCGTTTTGTTTTTCAAAGTAAATCAGAAAATGTTAAAACTACCAGAAAAATTAATTTACAAAATACTGATAAACAACAAAGTATTGTAGCCAAACGAGTAAAAACAAACAAGCACAAAGAAATCGTTTTTAATCCGTTTTCTCCTTTTGGCAATCAAACATTTTTCGGAAAATATTTGTTTGCAAATGCGGCATTACAAGAAGATTATCACAACATTAAATTATTCGCAACAAATATTTATCAGTTCTTGTTTCTTGAAAAATTTAATACATCAGAATTTTTTCAAATAAATACCTCAATCGCTATTACGAGCGATATATTCGATTTTGTACAAGGTAATTTGCCTCCCCCTCGAAACAAAACGATTAATGGTTAATTCTGTAACGTGGAATGTAGAACATTTTCACATTGGTATTATTTATTCATACCATGTGTTTTGATTATTTCCCAATTTTATAACAAAACAACCAAGCAACAGAAGAATCATGCCACAAACAACCTGATGAACCTGATTTCCAAAGGTTTGAAAAATCTGGTAATCAAATATTAGGCATGGGAAGTATTCATGGTTGCTTAATTTAATAGAAAAAGCAGATTTTATTCAATACTCATAATTTTATAAAATTTAGAATTGAATATTATATATAAAAACAACAAAAAGCAAACGTAAAAAAAACTAAAAAACAATAATGGAATTCAAATTTTAAAAATAAAAATATTACAGGAATGAAAAAAATGGTAATCTTAATGGGCACAATCGCCCTAATGTTAAGTGGCGCAACTTTAAAAGCGCAAGTCGGTATAAATACCGAAACCCCAGACCCGTCTGCAATAATTGACGTGGTTTCTACAGAAGAAGGCGTGTTGATACCTCGCATGACCTCAGAAGAACGCGAAGCCATTGTCAATCCGGCAACAGGGCTTGAAGTGTTCTGTACAGATGATGGAGAGCAGTCGAAATATTATTATGACGGCACTTCGTGGATACGTGAAATATCGGTGGCAGTATATATTCAGGCACAGATTTTCTCATTCGCCAATGCAACAACCACTGCAAACACTACACCGGTACTCTTCAACGGTTGTAATATGATTTTTGCGGCAAAAGATTGCAATTATGCACAAAGGCAGGACGCTACAACTATCAAAATGTTAGAAACAGGGCAGTACGTAATTGATTTGACTGCTTACACTATCAGAAGTACTGCTACAACAGCGGCAAACACCAGTCCCGTTTCAGGTACCATAGAATTTTTTGTCAATGGTATTAAGGTTACCGATTCGTTTGCCTCGTTGGGCAAATTTCCGCAAGACAACATTAGGAATGCGCAGTCTATGTTTTTCAGTACAATTATTTCGCTTAACGCAAACGATATACTGACACTGAAATATCAGAAAGACGGCACCGCCGCTAATAATCTTAGTTTTAATAATGTGATGCTTGTTATATACAAATAATGTTATTTTAATTTTAAAAAAAAATATGAAGAATTCTAAATGTTTAATTTTGACAATGGCGCTAAGTTTTAGTGCAACAATATTTGCGCAAGTAGGGATAAACACCCAAACGCCCGACCCCTCAGCAGCATTGGACGTTGTGTCCAATGAGAAAGGATTCCTTTATCCGAGAATGACCACTGCGAATCGTATGGCAATTACTGCTCCTGCCGACGGATTACAGGTTTACGACACAGACGAACACTGCCTTATGATTTATCAAAACAATGAATGGATATGTCCAAATGGCGATATTCAAATGTGCGTTACTACTACGGTGGTAGTGCAATATACCGACAGTACTGGATTTCAATCGAACAGAAGTACAAATACGGGTATGACTGCAATAATAGATGCTTCAACAGCTATTTATGACCCGCAAAACTGGGTAGAGATAGTCAGCAACGGCAGTGGCGTAGGAAGTAATATGAATATTAAGATATTGCGCACCGGTAAATATTTGGTATCTCTATTTGGAACGCTTCAGCGTCTAACCTTAGGCGGAGGCACAAACAACGGCGGCTCGAACACTTATTCTTCGCTGTCGTTCTATAAGGATGGCAGTACTAACCCCGCAGAAGTACTCGGATACGTGGATTTGCCGGGACAAACCCCCGGCAGGCAAACTTATATGCTTCAAGGTATTATTGCAGTTCAGGCAGGAGATATCTATGTTCTTCAATGTAAAACAGAAGCCGTTTCCAGTAATTACAACTGGGCTAATATGTCGGTTATTAAACCTTATCTTGAACTTCAAGCGTTAGAATAATGCTTAATTTTTATAAATAATTGAACTTGTTTGCAAGTTATATTTATGTAAAATAAACCTGATTTATAAACAAAATATTAATATTTTGCAATCAGTAAAATAATTATTAATATGTAATTTAATATAATTTTTAATATTTAATAAAATAAATAATAATGAAAAATCTAATAAAATATACATTAGTATTAATTTCGATAATTTGGGCTTTCAATGATGCCACCGCGCAGGTGATAGGCATAAATACCGATACGCCGGATAATACTTCGGTACTCGACATTGTAGCCCCGCACAAAGACAAAGGCGTTTTAGCCCCGCGTCTGACAACAATCCAAAGGAACAATATTGCCAATCCTGCAGAAGGGCTGCTGGTATATGATACCAACCTAAATGTTTATACCTATTGGAACGGCACGCAATGGATTGAGACAATGAGCAATGCAACCATTGCACAGCAGCATTTTATGTATGTGCAGTTCAGAGGTGATACGATAGTGCCTATAGGTAGCAATGCTAGTCCAGCGGCATCAGTAGAAGAAAAAATCGTTAATGCCACAAACATTGTAAAACAATCATCATTTTCTATTGCCTCTATCGACGGGGCAGGGTCAGGCGGAGTAAAAATTCAGACCCCCGGACAATATATAATTTCTGTCTCGGCTATCCTGACAAATCTCGCGGGAGCGAATAATCAGGCATTACAGGCTAATATCATTGTCTTTCTTAATGGGACTAAAATATCCCAGTTATTTTATCATCTGCCCGTTTCATCAAGCACCACACAGCCCAGAAGTTTACAGAAGTCGTTTGTAGTGATGGACTTGCAGCCAGGAGATGTAATTACTTTAAGACATCAAAAAATCCTCCCCACTTTTGCAGGCAATGCAGGTGTAACATTGAATAATATGACAGGAAGATTTAGCAATATTTTGTTGGAATTAACAAAATTACCTTACGACTGCGACGAGCCTATAATTACACCTCCACCTCTTCCCGCTCCGGAATCAGCGATTTATTATATCGGCACTTTCCACCGCTGGAACCAGACAGGAGAGCGGGTGATATACAGCCCCAATACAGGTGCGTGGTCGGCAACCATAAGTTATCCGTCAGGCACTGAGCCATTTGTGGTGTTAAGTACTACACCCAGCCCAGACTCCAATATTTATACGAATAATCCGGGCGATGCCGAGAACTATCAGATTACGGATGGCTCGTCAAGCGTGAACGGAACAGGCAATGTATATTTCCGTGTGGGCTTGACAGGCAAACTTGCCTCGCAGACCACGGCTCCCCGCTATGCGGTGATAAATGTAACCACCGTTTCGGGTGAAGGTATAAAAAATATTTACGTGCGTCAGGGTGAGGCGCCCGACTATGCTCCCGGACCAAGCAGCGGTGTCGGTGGCGCCGTTTGGAGCCCGTATAACCTGAGTGATAAACGCAACTTTGTGGATTATCCCACCCAGGCGGGCTATTTCTATCAGTGGGGTAATACGCCGAACGCATACCACCCTATCAACCCAGTGGATGCCACGCCTGATGGATGGATTGCTTCGAGCGGAAGTTCATATGCTCTCTTCAGAGTTTGCCCGACAGATTACCGGCTTCCCGCAGACGACTATCCTTCGGAGATAATGCTCATGTATTCGGCGCCGCATATTGCGGGTTATTATGCAGACGGATTCTTCGACCGCAGACCGATAGTACAAAATGTAACCGTGGAGTCGGATCTCTCACATCTTGATAACCCCGGACCTGATGCCTATTTGTACGGCACTGTTTCATGCAATTCATCTAATTATGCAGACCCGATGAACACCAATGTTGCATACGCAGGCATGCTTTTCTACAACACGACCAACGATGCCTCCATCTTTTTCCCGATGCCTGGCACTCGTCAAGGGGAAGGAATCCCAGCCCCCCAGAACCTTCCTCCAGGAGGGCTCCGCTTTGCAGGAACTACTGCGTCATACTGGACATCTACTCCGGCTGGAGATGATGATTCAGGCGCCGAAACCTACGGCGCCTCAGGTCATATGTTAAATGTGTCCATCGGTTACGATTATCCGAGTAGCACGGTAAATTATAATGCGTATCAGTCTTTCTATCCTACCAGTTTTGGTTATTCGGTGCGGTGCGTAGCGCAATAATATGTTTTGGATAGAAAATAATTGTAGAGACGCGAGAAATTGCGTCTCTGCTTTTTATCGCAGGCTTGATTCGCAATCGCTTGTGGCTCACCATTAAAACCCTGTGTCTCTAAAAAATTTCTTATTTTTGTTTTTTTTATACATCTATTTTTATGTTCAAAGAATTGTTACGTTATGTACTTCCTTCGGAGATAGTTGTTATTCTTTTACAAAGATATGAGCACTATTTCAATTTATACAACAAATTTCATTTTCATTTCCTGCTGATTCTTAATTCAATAAACTTGGTACACAAATACAATATTTGTGAGCGCAAATACAATACAATTTTTCAT
Source organism: Paludibacter sp. (assembly GCA_009781075.1). Taxonomy (GTDB): domain Bacteria; phylum Bacteroidota; class Bacteroidia; order Bacteroidales; family Paludibacteraceae; genus WRGS01. The sequence goes on from WQYU01000038.1 coordinate 18,467, forward strand.
AAATGATTTTTTTAAAAATTTTATATACCTTTGTAACTTATAAAAAAAATGGTTCAAAATAACTTAAGTATTTTTATCTATTTTATTTTTTGTTTTAAAATCTCTCTATTCATTTGTGTGAGAGGACTTTAATGCAAAAAATAAAAAGGTTCCAAACAAAAAATGAATAAATATTTTGTTCCAAAATTTTTTGATTAAAAATGACGTTATATATAATTGTAAAACAATAAATCATTAACTATTCTGTTTTTTTAATTATCTTGAACCAAAAAAATAGAATGAATAAAATAAAAAAGATGAAGAACAATTTTTATATTTTATTTGCTTTGTCATTGGTTTTTGTATTGCCACATTGCAAAAATAAGGGTACAGCAGCTGATGAACAAGATTCTCAAAGTTCGCTTATTCACATCACGAAAGGGCAATTCAACCAAATGAATATGGAAGTCGGAACTTTGCAGGAAGTAGAATTTAATCATGAGGTGGAAATGCGTGGAATTGCAGATGTTCCTCCTCAAAGCAAAGCTATGGTCAGTCCTGCTATCAGCGGATCTGTGAAAAATATCTTCGTTCGCATCGGCGACCGCATCCGTAAGGGACAGCCGCTGTTCAGTATCGAGGGGACAGAAATAATCGCATTGCAGCAGAGTTATTTGGAAATTTGCGAACAACTAAAATCGTTAGAATCGGAATATCAACGGCAAAAAATGCTTTTTGACGAAAATATCTCGTCACAAAAATTGTATCTTGAAGCCGAAAGCAATTACAAAAAAACAAATGCAGTAAGCGAAGGGTTGAGACAGCAACTTATAATGTTAAATATAGATGTAGAAAAAGTTAAGCAAGGAAAAATATTTCCTTCGGCTGTAATTTATTCTCCTATTGCGGGTGATGTTATCAAAATTAATGCTGACATTAGCCGTCATATTCAAATTTCTGATATTGTGGTGGAAATTGTTGATACAAGGCAACTTCAACTATATTTATCTGTTTTTGAAAAAAATATTTTATTAATAAAGAAGGGACAGAAAGTAACTTTTACCATTCCCGAATCGTCAAATCTGGAGTTTTTTGCCACGGTGAAAAATATTGGTAAAGCCATTGATCAAAGCAATTACACCGCTGTTGTTGAGGCAACACCAGACGAAAACGCACGAAAAGTGCTTTTAACTGGAATGTATATAGATGCCCATATTATTATTGATACTAAAAAAGTATTCGCAGTTCAAAGCAATGCACTGATATTTGACAATGAGGAAACTTTTGTGCTTTTACTGCAATCGTCTGATAATGACGAATATATTTTCAAAAAAGTGAAGGTGCAAACAAGAGAGCGATACGGTGATTTTTTGGAAATTATTCCCGACGAAGAAGTTACCCAATCATCAAATATATTGATAAAAGGCACATATCATGCAATATGATGAAATGGAAAATTTTCATCCTCAATGAAAATTTAAGTATTTTATTTTAAGAGAACAAATAAATTTTCAACTATAATAACCGTCTAAAATATTTGCGTATAATAAAAACAATACCTACCTTTGCATCAAAAAAGGTATGAAAAGATTAGTTATAAAAGACAAGGAAGGAATCAAAAAGAAGATTCAAGATTATTTTGTGGGAAATGAAGAAGCCAGATTCATTCACAGACTTCATGG
>WQYU01000039.1 GCA_009781075.1 Paludibacter sp.
AAAGGTAAGAAAGTTGTGGTTTTTTTGTCAATCTTGCGGAGCCGACACCGAACAGAACGAAGTGGAGTGAGGTTGTTAAATCGAATTTTTATCGGTCTGTGTATATGTCAAGACTTTTATGTAATTTTGATTGCATTTCAAAAAAATAAACTTTTTTTTAACGTAACTTTTATTAATTAAATTATTTTTTTGTAATTTTACGCCCCGAAAATAATCTTAAAAATATCGTTTAAAAATATTGATTTTCAATAAAATGAGTAATATTACATCAATAGAAGTTATAGAATGGGCAAAGGATTTTCTGCAAAAAGCAGAAACGGAAATCACGCCCGAAGAACTGAAAAATCAGAAAAAATATGCCATCATGGTACAAAACGACAACGATAAACTTTTGTTGTCGAAGATGTTAGACGAATCGTCCCAGATTCGCAACAGTCGTAAACTTTCTCGCCGAATAAAAATTCTTATCGACCGCTACGGCGTACCTGAATTTTTCGGTAAAAGCGATGCGTTTTTGATGAAAATGTTTTCGTTAATCGGCTATCGCTTTGCTTTTATTGCTGTTCCGATTTTTAAAAAGCGTCTGCGGCTTGAAACAGCGGCTGTTATAATCGACGAGGCTGCACCCGTTTTGAACAAACATTTGACCGAGCGTACAAGCGAAAAAATCGGACAGAATGTAAATCTTCTCGGTGAAGTTGTGCTTGGAACAGGCGAGGCTGAAAATAGATACAAGCATTACCTTGAGGCATTGGAACAACCTAATATTAATTATATATCTATTAAAATATCAGGTATTTATGCAGGCATTAATCCTTTAAATTATGAAAAAAACAAAAAAGATTTAGTTGAAAAAGTTTCTACACTCTATCGTGCTGCAATGCAAAATCCGTACATTGACGAAAATGGAAACTCCCGTGCAAAATTTGTAAATCTTGATATGGAAGAATATAAAGATACGGAATTGACCCTTGACGTATTTAAAACAACTCTTTCGCAGCCGGAATTTAAGAATTTAGAGGCTGGGATTGTTGTGCAGGCATATTTGCCTGATGCGTGGAATTTTCAAAGCGAACTTTTGGAATTTGCTCACAAGCGCGTTGCTGATGGTGGTGCGCCGCTGAAAATGCGGCTTGTAAAAGGTGCAAATTTGCAAATGGAAACAATAATTTCATCTCTCAAAGGATGGGAAAATCCGATTTTCAGCAGTAAAACGGAGGTTGATGCAAATTATATGAAAATTTTAGACCGAAGTTTGCAGCCCGAAAATGCTTGTGTTTTGAATGTCGGAGTTGCCTCACACAATTTTTTCAGTATTGGCTATGCTTATTTGCTCGGTAAACAAAACAATGTGGAACAATATGTTACCTTTGAAATGCTCGAAGGAATGGCAAACCATTTGCCGCGAGTTATGCGCCATTTAGACAAGCAGATAATCCTTTACACGCCGGTTGTAAAAGATGAACATTTTTTGAATGCCGTGTCGTATTTAGTACGTAGATTAGACGAAAACACAGGGAAAGAGAATTTTTTGAGTTATTCTTTTAACCTTAAAATCGACAGTAAAGAATGGAATTTTCTCAGGCAACAGTTTGAAGATGCTTACGCAATGAAAGAGACAATTTCCAATGAGCCAAGACGCACGCAAGACCGCACCAAACCTGTTGAACCACAAAAAGATATAAATACTTTCAAAAACGAAGCAGATACATATTTCGACTGCCCTCAGAACCGATTTTGGGCTGATGAAATACGAAATAAATGGAAAAAATCAGCAAGCGACAAACCATACGAAATTCCAATACAAATATCTGATAATCAATTTTTTTCAGATAAAAAATTAAATTATTTTGATAATGGTCAAAAAGAAGAAATTTGTGTTTGTACTGTAAATTTGGCAAATCTTGCTCAAACAGAAAGTATGCTTCACAAGGCATCTCAGGACATTTCCGCTTGGCGCCAAACCACATTATCTCAACGCAACGAAATTTTGCATCGCACAGCCGATAAACTTGCAGCAAAACGCAGTGATTTAATCGGTTGCATGGCTGCCGTAACAGGAAAAACTTTCACCGAAGGCGATACCGAAGTAAGCACAGCGATTGACTTTTGCCGCTATTATCCTATTTCTTTGCAAGAGTTTGAAAATCTTAAAGATACGGAAATTTCACCAAAAGGAATTATTTTGGTAGTTTCTTCTGCCGATTTTCCACTCGCTACTGCTGCGGGAAATGTTGCTGCTGCATTAGCAGGAGGCAATTCGGTAATTTTAAAACCTGCAGAGGAAGCGTTTCCTGTGGCTTGGGAATTTGCGCAGTGTTTTTGGGAGGCTGGTGTGCCACGCGATGCGCTGCAACTGCTTTGCCCAGAAAACGAAGAACCTGTTAATTATTTGATTTCTAATAATTTAATAAATAATATTATTTTTACAGGCAAAACAAAAACAGCCTTCAAAATTGCTGAAAAAAATCCACACATGCCAATTATTGCTCACACCGGAGGTAAAAATGCGGTCATTTTAACATCCTCCGGCGACCGCGACCATGCAATCCAAAACGTTGTTGCATCGGCTTTTGGCAATGCCGGACAAAAACCATCATCATGTTCGCTGTTGCTTGTGGAAAAGGAAATTTTTAATTCTCAAGAATTTAAAAATAAATTAATTGATGCCGTTTCGAGCATTTCTGCAGGTAGTCAGTGGTACGGCGGGACAGGCGTAGGTCCTATGCTCACAAATAAAAACGAAAATCTCGAAATCGCTTTAAATAATTTGGAATCAGACGAACAGTGGCTTGTAAAGCCGGAATATGTTGATGAAAAACATTATATCATTCGCCCGTCAATTAAATGGGGAGTCAAAGAGGGAAGTTTTTCCTTTGAAGGGGAAATTTTTGCGCCAATGTTGTCTGTTGTCTGCATCGACAATTTGAAAGAAGGCATAAAACTTGTAAATTCAGGCGATTACGGTTTGACTTCGGGCTTGGAAACTTTGGACGAGAGCGAAATTGAACTTTGGAAAAACAGCATTGAAGCAGGCAATTTGTACATTAATCGAGGCACAACAGGTGCAAAAGTTGGCAGGCAGCCATTCGGAGGAATTAAATTGTCATCATTTGGTAGTGGAATTAAAATGGGGGGGGCAAATTTCGCAGCAAGTTTTGTTAATTTTAAACAAAAAACGATAAAAACAATTCCCGCTGCAAAAACAAAACACTTGCCAACGCTTTCGACAATGCTTAACGAAGCCGATAATGCTTATTTTCAATATATTATAGAAAATTATTTAGCCGCATACAAAAAAGAATTTCAAACCGAATATCAAACGCAAAAAATTGTCGGTGAAAAAAATACTTTCCGTTATTTGCCTTTGAAAAATATGGTTTTGCGTGTTGCCAAAGAAGATGGTATTTTAGATGTGGCAATGGTTTTATCTGCTGCAGCAACGGCAAAAGCAACCTTGACAGTGAGCATCGACCCTAATGACGCAAAATTGCCGATTTTGAAAAAAGCGTTGGAAAAAAGTTATCATATCAATGCTGAAAGCGAAGAACTTTTCCTTTTGGAAATGTATAAATATGATAGGATTAGAACTTTAAATACAAATATTTCCGATAAGTTTTATCAAACTGCCTCTAAAAATGGACAATATATTGCTTCACAAATTCCGCTTTCAGAAGGACGCGTAGAACTGTTAAATTATTTTAAAGAACAAACAATTTCATACGAATATCATCGCTACGGAAGTATGATGGAGGAATAAATTAAAAATTTTCAGTTTGATTTTCTTGAGAAAAATTTTAAGATATTCGTTTGCCGTTACAAATACCAATCAATACGCAGTTTATCTTGTATTTTATGCATGTCCTTTTTGACTATTAATCCGAATTTTTTTCTAAAGGATACGAAGTATTGATTTTTCAGCGGAAAAGCAGTACTTTTGTACTTGTTTAATTTTTATTAAATCAAAAATTTGTGTAATTTTTATGTCAAAAAAAATATCAGGATATACAAGATGTTCGTTTTGCGGGCGACCCGAATCATCTGTAAATATGTTGATTAGTGGATTGGATTCTACATATATTTGTGATGAATGCTCCATTAAGTCTGTTGAAATTGTTAACGAAAACAAAAAAATGTTTCAGCGGAAAAAACCATACAACAAAAATTCCATTCCCAAACCAATGGAAATCAAACAATTTCTCGACCAGTACGTCATCGGACAAGAGGAAGCGAAGCGTTTCCTTTCCGTAGCGGTTTATAATCATTATAAACGACTGGCGCAAAACACTGATTCTGACGATGTTGAGATTGAAAAATCTAATATCATAATGGTTGGAGCAACTGGAACGGGCAAAACCCTGCTTGCCAAAACTATTGCACGCAAACTTAATGTGCCTTTTACGATTGTTGATGCAACGGTTTTAACTGAGGCAGGGTATGTGGGTGAAGACGTGGAAACAATTCTTACTCGTTTGCTGCAAGTTGCTGATTATAATGTAGATGAAGCGCAACGAGGCATAGTTTTTATAGACGAAATAGACAAAATCGCTCGTAAAAGCGACAATCCGTCGATTACGCGCGATGTCAGCGGCGAAGGCGTTCAGCAGGGCTTGCTCAAATTGCTTGAAGGATCAGTTGCGCAAGTGCCTCCGCAGGGAGGACGAAAACATCCCGAACAGAAAATGATTGCTGTTGATACCCAAAACATTCTATTTATTTGTGGTGGTGCTTTTGATGGAATAGAAAAGAAAATTGCACAACGTCTTAATACTCATGTTGTTGGGTATGAGGCATCGTTGCAAACCAATCATATTGACCACAATAATATTTTACAGTACATTGCACCTCAAGACCTTAAATCGTTTGGATTAATCCCTGAAATTGTAGGGCGGCTTCCCATTTTGACATATTTAGAACCACTCGACAGAGATGCTTTACGCAAAATTCTTACCGAACCCAAAAATTCAATTGTCAAACAATATATCAAACTTTTCAGTATGGACAGTATTACCCTTCAATTTGAGGATGAAGTGTTGGAATATGTTGTAGATAAGGCAATTGAGTTCAAACTCGGTGCACGCGGACTGCGCGCAATCGTTGAAACAATTATGATTGATTCTATGTTTGAAATGCCTTCAACAACAGATAAGCAATTAATAATCAACATTGACTATGCCCGCAAAAAACTCGAAAAAACAAACGAACATCGACTAAAAGTAGCATAAATAGTCGTTCCTTAACAACCCTTTAACTTATTAACAATCAAAAAAAAGCAATGTAAGTGAAAAATTTATTAGACTTTTTTATATAATTAGAAATAGCCAAATCAAATTGACAGCATTTGCAGCACTTTTATTTGTTCTTCGTCAACTGATTTGTTATCTTTTATTGCCTTTGTAAAAGGTACATACACAATTTCATCGTTAATCATACCAATCATAATATTTCGTTGTCCCTCTTTTAGTGCCTCAATTGCTGCAGCGCCCATACGACTTGCGATGATTCGGTCTTGTGCCGATGGCGAACCTCCACGCTGAATATGTCCAAGTATTGTTACCCGCACGTCATATTCGGGATGTTCTATTTTCATACGCTCAGCCAGTCCGTTTGCTCCACCGGTAACTTCACTTTCGGTAACAATAACGATACTGCTGTTTTTGGATTTTCTAAAACCGTTGCTGATTAACTCTTCAAGTTGATCGACTTTCGTTTCACGTTCGGGAATAATAGCCGCCTCAGCACCCGATGCTGTTGCACTGTTTAGCGCCAAAAAGCCCGCATCTCGCCCCATAACCTCTATAAAAAATAAACGCTCGTGCGAAGAAGCAGTATCACGAATTTTATCAACAGCGTTGGTAATAGTATTCAGAGCGGTATCATATCCAATGGTTGTGTCTGTTCCGCAAAGGTCGTTATCGATAGTTCCGGGAAGTCCAATAATAGGAATATTATATTCTTGAGCGAAAACACGAGCGCCCGAAAAAGTACCGTCTCCGCCGATAACAATAAGTGCATCAATCTGGTGTTTTAAAATATTATCGAAAGCAATCTTTCTGCCTTCAACTGTAAGAAATTCCTGCGAGCGAGCGGTTTTGAGAATAGTTCCTCCTTGTTGAATAATATTGCTAACATTTTCTGTTTGAAAATCAACAATTTCGTCAGCAATAAGTCCTTTATAACCTCTATAAATTGCTTTAACACAAATCCCGTTGTATATTGCCGTGCGTGTAACCGCACGAATAGCAGCATTCATTCCGGGAGCATCGCCGCCCGAAGTCAATACTCCAATAGTTTTTATTTCATATCCCATTTTTATTTATATTCTCCAATAATATGTTTTATTTATTTATTTATAAAAAAAATACAAACCGTTTTTCCGCTGCATTATTTCTATTTGTTTATTCCATACTAAAATAGCATCTTCTTTTTCTGTATCCAACACAAAATCAGTAATATGAAGCACCATTTCATTAGTAAGTTCATTAACAGTCAAACGTATTTCAAAAAAAACATCTGTTTGCTCATCTTCCAACCATTGAAAACGAATATAATTATGAGGTTTTAAAGCAATTAACTTAGCCTGCTGTTTGTTCTCTTCCCAAAAGAAAGAATATAGACGGTCGGTTTCTGCCACTACCTGGTCGGCAAACCATTCCGACATCCCCGCAGGAGTCCCAACGGCTATCCAAACCGCATTGAGCGATGGCGATTTTAGATTATATTCCAATTCAATTTTTGATTTTTTCATAAGCAAAAGCAATTAAGTTTATTAAAAATGTGCAAAACATAATGGCAAAAGTTGTTGCACGCCTTTGATATGAAAAATTTCTTTATTACCGAAAAGATAAATATCAATAAAATTACCGAACCGCGTTTCGGTTTCAAGCAAAACCTGACGACAAGCGCCGCAGGGAGAAATCGGCGTTTGTAAAAAATCACCTTTTGTTAATGCAGCAATAGCAATGGCGGTTACGGGAGTTTGTGGTTGTTGTGCATTTGCATAAAACATTGCCACTCGTTCGGCACATAATCCCGATGGGAAAGCAACATTCTCCTGATTGCTCGCCGAAAAAATCATTCCATTTTCAAGCAATACCGCCGCACCAACTTTAAATTCGGAATACGGTGAATATGAAGTCAATACGGCTGCTTTTGCACTGTTTATCAAACTCTTAATATCATCACTCAATTCTTCAAAAGCGTATATATCTATCTTTGTTTGAATACTCTGTGATTTCATAAATTTTCTTCATAAATTAATTTGGCAAAGATAGAAATATTATTTTGAAAAATAAATACAAACAGAAAAAATCTTACTCCTTTTTCCAAGTTTGAAATTAATGACTTTCAAATTCGACTTTTTATCTCTTTGCTTTGCGCCTCGAAACTGGGTTTATCTAGTAAGGCGAACATATTTTTTTTGTATGCCTCAACTCCAGGCTGGTCAAACGGATTTACTCCGAGCAGATAGCCACTGATGCCACAGGCACGTTCAAAGAAATAAAGTAGTTGTCCGATATAATACTCGTCAAGGCGGGGGAGTTCAATTTTCAGTTGTGGTACGCCTCCGTCTAAATGTGCAATCATAGTACCAAGTTCCGCCATTTTATTAATATTATCAACTCGTTTTCCGGCTAAGAAATTCAGTCCGTCAAGATTTTCATCCCAGGTTGGAAAAATTGTTGTGTGATTGGGATTTTTCACCGTGATGACTGTTTCAAAAATTGTACGCTCGCCGTCTTGAATCCATTGCCCCATTGAATGCAAATCGGTTGTAAAATCTACTGCTGCGGGGAAAATGCCCTTACCTTCTTTTCCTTCACTTTCTCCATAAAGTTGTTTCCACCATTCGGCAATGTAATGCAATTTCGGATGAAAATTTACCAGAATTTCAATTTTTTTGCCGATACGGTAAAGTTCATTGCGAGCGACAGCATATTGCGCAGCAATATTGTTTTCAAAAGGAACAGAAATATCAGTTTGGGTTTCAATACTTTTCGCACCTTCAATTAATTTCCTGATGTCAAAACCTGCCACTGCAATCGGCAGTAATCCAACGGGTGAGAGAACCGAAAAACGTCCGCCAATATTATCTTCGATTGTAAATGTCTTATACTTTTCTTTGTCGGCTAAAATTCGTAATGCGCCATGCGATTTATCTGTAATACAAACGATTAAGTCCTTTGCAGCTGCTGCGCCCTGCTGCTGTTCGAGTTGAGTTTTCAGCAGACGAAAAGCCAACGCAGGTTCAGTTGTTGTTCCCGATTTTGAAATACAAATAATTCCGAATATCTTATTTTTCAATAAGCTCTGTAATTCAAAAAGATAATCTTCTCCAATATTTTGCCCGGCATAAACAATAACAGGATTTTTGCGTTCACGAGATAACCAGTCAAAAGAATTCGACAAAGCATCAATAACCGCTTTTGCGCCGAGATACGAACCTCCGATTCCAATACATACCACTACTTCGCATTGTTGTATCAAAGAGTTTGCTATATTCTCAATTTCCGATAAAAAATTAGCAGAGGTTTTAGACGGCAAATGCAACCATCCGAGGAAATCGCTTCCTTTGTCCGTGCCTTTGTGCAAGGTCTCATTTGCCTTCTGAGCGGCAAAATTATTGTTTTCAATCACTTTTTTATCGACAAATCCATATACTTTGTCGATTATCAATTTCATATTTTCCATAAATTAAAATAATTATAATAAACTTACAAATATATAAGAATTTTTTTTTCATTCTTTTATAAATTTTCCGCGCTCATTGCCGACTTTTATGATATAAATGCCTTGTTGCAAAGATGAAACATTAATTGAACTATTATTTGATAATTTACCTGATAAAATTTGTTTACCCGCTAAATCGGTTATTGAATATTGACCGTTTTCAAAATAATTAATAACTTTTAAATCATCTTTTACAGGATTCGGATAAATTTTCAACTGCATATTTTGCATCTCATCAATACCTGTTCCTTCTACAACATTGATGTAAAAACCCTGCACATAATCTTCGTTCGGCGATAATCCGTTTTTTATTGTTGCTGTAATTTCCACCATACCTGTTTCTATTGCATTGAAAATATTGTCCTCAATAGTTGCGTTTGAATCGTCTGTTATACTCCAAATAATTTCCTTATTTGAGGAGTAATACGGATAAACAATGCCTGTGAGTATGAGCGGAGTAAATATTTGAGCAGTTGTTGGTAGCCACGATATGCTATCAACGGAAATAAACAATGACGTTATATCCATCATTGCTTGCGATGCTTCTGTAGGCGAATAATACATAAAATTGCAAACCTTAATTCCTTCGCTCATTTCGCTTTTTATGTTTCCATCAAGGTCGGTAACAAAAAGGCGGTTTGTATTTTCATCTGCGATAACTAAATTATTTTCCACAATGGTCATTCTGCCGGGTGCTGCAGCTTTTGCTGTAATAGGTCCTGCTTGAGTGCCGTCGGGGAGGCAGGCGGGAAATGTTGTTACATTAACCACATCCATTGTAACGGCATCAAGCACTACCAATGCTGCTGCATTCGGTTCGAGTTCGTCGTAATATCCTGGACATGCTATATAAATACGATTATCTGTTGCAAGTACTTGTCTTGGATTTCGGCATCCGTCAGGCAAGATATACAGTGTTTTAGTCCATAACGCCGTGTCAATTACCGCCAAATAACCGGAACCTGCTGCCTTAGGAATACCGCTAATAACGGCAAGATTACCGAGTGCCACATATAGTTTTCCATTTGCTGCGGCAACTCCCGCAGGACTTGGATTACTTGACGTTATTCCTACGTCTATGGACATTTCCGACGGCAAAAACGACAATTCACGGGTAGCAAGTATTTGAGCAGTTGTGGCATCAATATTTGTATCAATGTTGTGCACGGCAATTTCAAGAAGTTTATCGCCGCCGGCATAACCTGTAATTCCTGTGAGAGAAACATAAAGTTTATTGCCATACATAGTGCCATAAGTTGGATTTGTTCTCTCTGTCCCCGACCCGATGCGAGCTGGAATTGTTGTTACCATACGCTGATTTCCATAAGCGGTAGACGGTGCGGCAAGATTAATAACCTTAATGAGGTCAGATCCCGAAAGAATTACATAGCCATAATCCCCATCAACAATAATCTGATTGGGTTGATTGCCAAGGTTATCGCCTTCTCCAACGGCAATCGGCGGGTCAGTTGTTAAATCGTAGGAGAAAAGCCCTTGCATCACAACATCAATAACCATAATTTTATTGTCATAGATGCCCAAGCCTACAGGAAGACAATATTCTTCAAGACCGGGATATCCTACCGAAAAATTTCCCCACAAATTGAAATCGTTGTCCAATACTGCTATTTCGTGAGTAGCACCGCAAGCGGCAAATACTATAGGGATATTCCATTTTGCAAATAATGTTATATCTTCGGTAACAGTATAAGGAAATTCAATTCTACAGTCTGAAAAATTGGAAGTTGCATACCATCCGTCAAAATGGAAATTCCCTGTTCTGTTAGTTTGTGGCTCAGTTTCTATGGAGGTTATGTTGTGCATCGACGGCACTGCCGAACCTCCGTTGGTGTCAAAAGTAACAGTAAACTGTGCCTGCAAATATTGTGTGCCAACGCAAAATACAAGTAATAATCCTGATGTTAATACAGATTTTAATGTTATCATTATTATTTTTTTTAATTATTTATCTTTTTAGTGTTCGTAAAAAATCTTTCGTTTGTACATCGACACGGCGGCTTTCAATGATTTTTTGAATTGATTTATTGTGTGTCCAAACGTTTAAATTATTATTTTGTAAAAAATTAAGAGTAAGGTCGGGCAGTTTGATGAAAAAATCAGCCAAAGTCCAGGCAATGCCCATACGAACATAATAATCGGAATTTGTAATATTTTCAAAAATTTCAAAAACATCGCTAATATATTGATTCTCAATAAAATTTTTCAAAATTTCTATTATACCAAAACGTATTTCGTATGGTTTATCAGAATGTAAATATGGCTTAATAAACTCCCACAAAAGAGGTTTTTCATTTTTTTTCACACTAAAACAAAACGAATCGCAAACAGCCCAATTATCAATACGCGGAACAAATGTAGCAGCGAGCATAAGGCGTTGTTCAACAGAAATTTTTACATAATTAATGATAAACCCCCGTACAAAAGTTTCTTCAACATACATATCTTCATTATCAGCAAGATATGTAAGCCAATCAGTTTTTTTTGCAATATCTTTTGCCATAGTACGTAAAACGCTTAATCGAATTCCTAAAATCCTGTTACTCTGAATATTAGGGATAAGTTTTGCATTAAATTTCTTTAATGATGGGTCAGCAATTTGCAGCAGTTGATTGCGAATTTCAATTTGCATATTTTTTTAATTACAAAAGGCAAAAATACAAAAAAAGTACAGAAAAATGTTATTTTATGAAAAAATATTGTTGGAAGTAAAAAATTTTATACTTTTGTGCATAAAAATCGAAGATGAAACACATTTATTTCCTTTCCGATGCTCATCTTGGTTCGCGGGTGGTTGCCGACCGGCGTGCGCATGAGAAGCATCTCGTTGATTGGCTCGACAGCATAAAAAACAATGCTTCAATAGTTTATCTTCTGGGTGACATTTTTGATTTTTGGTTTGAATATAAAACGGTAGTTCCCAAAGGTTTTGTGCGTTTATTTGGGAAACTATCTGAAATGATTGACCAAGGCATTGAAATTCACTTTTTTACAGGGAATCACGATGTCTGGGCTTTTGATTATTTTCAAACTGAAATAGGAATGCAAGTTCATCGCCAGCCGCTTACTGTCGAGCATTCGGGGAAAATATTTTATCTTGCCCACGGAGACGGATTAATATACAAAGATAAGGGTTCTATTTTCCTTCATAAAATTTTTCATAACAGATTTTTACAACGTGCTTTTACGTGTGTTCCGCCGCAATTGGGGCAGAATTTGGGCTATTTTTGGGCAAAAAAGAATCGTGAAAATATGAGCGAAAACGAAATGAAATACAAAGGCGAAAATGGCGAGCCGATAATCCTTTTTGCAAAAAATTATGTCCTAACGCACAAAGTCGATTTTTTGGTGTTCGGTCATCGGCATTTGCCGATTGATTTACAACTTTCAGATGGTCAAAGAGTTATTATTCTCGGTGATTTTGTAAATCTCTTTACATTCGGCGAATTTGATGGGCAAAATTTTGAATTAAAACAATTTTAATTGCCGAATAAATTTTCTTCTACCTTAATTTTTTCTATCTTATTTATTTTTTCTTTATTATATTTTCCGAAAATTTTCAAATAATTTTCCGAAAAACCGCTTATCATATTGTCTTTACAACGACTTTCCCAAAGGACATTTACTGTTTTTCCGATTTGAGAGCGATAAAAAATTTCGGTTTTTTCTTTGGAAAGACAACGAAGCAAATCACTGCGATATTTCTTTTGCTTAACAGGTATAATCGGTTCTATTTCAAGCATTTTAGTTCCTGCGCGTTGCGAATATGTAAAAACATGCAAGGCAGAAATGTCCAAATTTTTTATAAAATCAAACGATTTTTCAAAAAGTTTGTTCGTTTCCCCGTTCACACCAGTAATCACATCAACGCCTATAAAGGCATCAGGCATTAATTCTTTGATTTTATGAATTTTATAAGAAAAAAGTTCGGTGTTGTAACGGCGTTTCATCAGGTGTAAAACTTCGTCCGCTCCCGATTGTAAAGGAATATGGAAATGGGGCATAAAATGCTTGCTCTGTGCAACAAAAGCGATTATTTCGTCTGTAAGTAAATTTGGTTCGATTGACGAAATCCTAAAACGAACATCGTTTTTAATTTTATCAAGTTGAGTTATTAAGTCAAAAAAATTTTCTGTCGTTCCTCTACCGAAATCACCGATATTTACGCCGGTAAGAATAATTTCGTATGCACCTTGTGCAATTGCCTGCTCTGCTGCGGCAACGGTTTGCACTATTGTGGCGCTTCGGCTATGCCCGCGTGCGAACGGAATCGCACAGTATGTGCAGTAATAATCGCAGCCGTCTTGAATTTTCAAAAAAACGCGCGTGCGGTCGGAGTGGGAGCATGACGGACGAAACTCATTAACTTTCAGAATATCAGAATGTTGTATCTGAATTTTATTTTCATTAAAATTTTTCAAATAATCAACCAAATCAAATTTTTCGTTTGCCCCCAAAATCAAATCAACGCCTGCAATTTTCGCAATTTCATCAGGTTTGAGTTGTGCATAGCAACCTGTAACAATCATAATAGCAGTTGGATACATATTTTTAAGGTGTGAAATTGCCTGTCGGCATTTATGGTCGGCAACATCAGTAACCGAGCAGGTATTTATTATGCAGACATCGGCAGTTTCGCCTTTTACAGCACGTATATAACCATTTGCGAGAAGTTGTTGCCCGATTGAAGACGTTTCGGCAAAATTCAATTTGCAACCCAAAGTATGAAAGGCAACTCTTTTAGCATTTGAGGTCATTTTCTAATTTTCTTATTATTTTACAGTATGCAAAAATAATATTTTTTTACAAAACACGAGATTTTTTTATAGGTATAAAAAAATGCACGAGCCGAACTTTCGTGCATTCCCTTTTTTGATTACGGATTCCAAGGATATTGGTATTTTACTTTGGCACCGATAATTTCGTCGTATGTGCTAACAATCCAGTCAACAACATACAGGCGTGCATAATCACCGGAGTTACCTATCGATATCACATATCCACATTTTGGTTCAACAGCTATTTGCCGTACAAATCCGCTATTCGGAATTTTGTTAATAGCTCCTAATCCATTTACTTCTCCAATACTGGCAATAAGACGACTATCTGGACGAAAGTTGTTATCGTAACTCATCCATAAATTATCGTTTCCTATGGTAATATAGCCAGCATCTATTGGATTTCCTCCATCTATGTACATATTTTTCCCATTATTTGCAATTGATACTGTTATCGTTCCTTCTGGGTCAGGAACACTTGAACCACCTCCGTTTTCATCGTCTTTACTGCAACCAACTACAAAAACCAAACTTAAAACCATCAAAGTTTTCATTAAAAATAAACTAAAATCTTTCATATTAAAAAAATTATTTTATGCTTCAAGTCCCAAACAAGCGATTATTTAAAATAAAAAAACGTGGGACTTTCACTATATCTGCACCCGAGATCTTCAACTACCCATACAACAGACAAGCAAACCCCACGCCGATAAACAGCGTGAGCGTTCGGCTACTTATCCTTGCTGTATTTGAATTTGTTGAAGATTCGAGTACAAGAATAAAGCTAACGCTTTTTTTTTAAAATAAAAATATTTTTCCAGTTCTCAACGTTTTGAGCCCTTTAGGAATTGAGTACAAAGGTATTTATTTTTCTGCAATATCACACAATATTTTTTCAAAAAAAATTTTCTCCGATAGAAGAATTATAATTATCTCTGTAGAAAAATTTTATAACAAAATTTGTTTTTAATTCTTTTTTTATGTAATTTTGCGGAAAATTAGAAGTGAATAAAAATGAACTTTTGGCAATTAAGAAATCAATTTTACGACTTGGTGTGTTTCAATGTGAATCAAGTTTATGCGTGGCAACCTGATTTTGAGAAAAACAATCTCACTCGTTGGACAAAGCAAAATTTGCTTGTAAAACTGCGTAATTCGTGGTATAGTTTCCCTGATTATCTGAAAACGCCTAATATTCAGCATTTTGTGTCGAACAAAATTTATAATCCTTCGTATGTCAGTTTACATTCTGCATTGGCATTTTATGGCATTATTCCCGAAGCAATCGTGCAGACAACCGCTGTGAGTTCGTTGAAAAAAGCAAATTTCGAGAATGTTTTCGGCTCATTTTCATATCAACAAATTTTACCCGAATTGATGTTCGGAAATGAACAAAAAACGTTTTTAAATAAGCATAGTCTGATTTTTGCTACTCCCGAAAAAGCAATTTTAGACTTGTTGTATCTTTATCCACAGTACAATAACGAACAAGAAATTACAGAATTACGTTTTGACGAAGAATTTATGCAAGAAGATTTGAACGTAGAACGTTTAAATGAATTTACGGAAAAATTTCAATCAAAAATATTAAGAAACAGAGTTAATTTACTTTTAGAAATTTACGATTTATGCTAAATTTAGAACAAATACAAAATTATTTTCCGCCACAAATCAGAGAAAATCCTGCTCATAAAAAATACATTGTAAAGGAATACATTCAACTGATGATTTTGAATTTTTTAGCAACTTCAAAATTTGTAAAAAAAATCACTTTTATAGGTGGTACAAATTTGCGTTTAGTGAAAGGAATTGACAGATTTTCAGAAGATTTGGATTTTGATTGTAAGAATTTTTATGTCGAAGATTTCGCAAAAATGTCGCAATCGGTTTTGACTTTTTTGCAACGGTCGGGCATACGAGCCGAAATACGAGAAAAGCAAAGCGAAAAATTAACAGCATTTCGTTCAAGAATTTATTTTCCTGAATTGCTGTTTGAATTAGGATTGTCGGCATATAAGGAAGAACGGTTTTTAATTAAGGTTGAAAGTCAAAATCAAGAGTTTGAATATACGCCTCAAATGACTAATATCAGCAGTTGTGGTTTTTTCTTTTCATTTCCTGTTCCGCCCGATGATGTATTTTGTGCAATGAAATTGTCCGCATTACTTTCACGGGCAAAAGGACGCGATTTTTATGATGCTTTGTTTTTACTTTCTCAAGCAAAGCCAAATTACGATTTTCTTGGTAAAAAACAGGATATTCACAATCTAACGGAACTAAAAGCAAAATTAATAGAAACAATAGAAAAAGTAGATTTACAACGTAAATCCAAAGATTTTGAACATTTACTATTTAATAAGGAAAATAGATATAAAATATTGAATTTCAGTGAATTTATCAGAAAAATGAATTAAGAAACAGCAATTTTAAACTATTTTTTTAATTACCCATTTCCGACAAAAATTTTATTCTCACCAAACGTATTTCACTCTCAGTAAAATCATTTTCTCCAAGTTTTTCCAACGCATTATGTACATTGTCGGTTTCGGCAGTGCTGAAATAATCAACAATTTCCTGAACGTGGTCGGGTTCCATAACTTCATTTAAAAAATAATCTATCTGAATTTTTGTACCGGAATAAACTATTGCTTCCACCTCGTCGAGCAATTCGCTGAAATCAAGTCCTTTTGAAAGCGCAATATCATCGAGTGCAATTTTTCGGTCAATTGCTTGAATGATAGATACTTTTATTGCTGATTTTTTAGCAACCGACCTCACTCTCAAATCTTCTGGACGCTCAATCTCATTATCTTTGACGTGCTGGGCAATAATTTTGACAAATTCCTCTCCATAGCGTTTTGCTTTCCCAATGCCAACGCCCGGAATATTTTGCAATTCCTCAATTGTAATAGGATATGAGGTTGCCATTGCCTCAAGCGACGGGTCTTGGAAAATCACAAATGGCGGCAAATCAAGTTTTTTTGAAATTTTTTTCCTTAAATCTTTTAAAATAGAAAATAGAACATCGTCACCTGCACTTGAACCGCCTCCGGTTGCACGAATAGAAGGGTCGCCATCTTCTTCTTCAAATTCTGTATCTTTTACAACAAGGAATTCGGTAGGTTTTTTCAAAAATGCCTTTCCGGCGGGAGTAAGTTTTAACAAACCGTAATTTTCAATTTCTTTTGATAAAAACCCTGCAATAAGTGCCTGACGGATAATTGCATGCAAAAATTTTTCTTCCTCGTCGTTGGCAGTAGCAAACTGTTCGAGTTGGTCGTGTTGATAAGTTTTTATATCAGCGGTATCATTACCTTTAAGAATATCAACAATATGTTCGGCTTTAAATTTTTCTTTAATCAATTGAACAGTTTCCAAAATCAAAGTCAAAAGTTCTTGTGCGTCAATTGTTTTATGCTGTTTCAAGCAATTATCGCACGAATGGCAATTGTCCTGTTTATATCCTTCACCAAAATAATGCAGTAATAATTTTCTTCGACAAATTGACGATTCGGCATACGCTTGTGTCTCCAAAAGCAACTGACTCCCTATTTCCTGTTCGGCAACCGGCTTCCCCTGTTGAAATTTTTTTAATTTTTCCAAATCTTTTATTGCATAGAAAGCAATACACTGACCTTCACCGCCATCGCGCCCACCGCGACCTGTTTCCTGATAATACCCTTCCAAACTTTTGGGCATATCATAATGAATAACAAAACGCACGTCCGGCTTATCAATTCCCATTCCAAAGGCAATGGTGGCAACAATTACATCACATTTTTCCATCAGGAAAGCGTCTTGATTTTCACTGCGAACCGACTGGTCTAATCCGGCATGATATGGCAGAGCAGAAATTCCATTTACTTTCAATGTTTCGGCAAATTCTTCCACTTTGCGTCGGCTTAGGCAATAAATTATCCCTGATTTTCCATGCTGATTTCTAACATATTTAATAATGTCTCTATCAACATCTTTTGTCTTTTGTCTTACTTCATAATATAAATTTGGGCGGTTGAAAGACGATTTGAAAACTGTGGCATCGAGCATTCCGAGATTTTTTTGAATATCATTTTGTACTTTGGGAGTTGCTGTTGCTGTCAGTGCAATAATTGGGGCTTTTCCAATAGCCTGAATCATTGGTAAAATACGCCTGTATTCAGGACGAAAATCGTGTCCCCATTCAGAAATACAGTGTGCCTCGTCGATAGCATAAAACGAAATTTTAACATTTTGTAAAAAGAGCATATTTTCCTCTTTGTTTAACGATTCGGGTGCAACGTAAAGCATTTTTGTTTTTCCTGCAATAATATCGGTTTTGACATCAGCAATCGCCTCTTTGCTTAACGAAGAATTTAAAAAGTGTGCAATTCCATCATCTTCGCTGAAATTTCGCATCGAGTCAACCTGATTTTTCATCAGAGCAATTAGCGGCGAAATAATAATTGCCGTTCCATCCATAAGCAATGCCGGCAATTGGTAGCACAATGATTTACCTCCGCCTGTTGGCATAAGCACAAAAGTGTTCTTATTCTCCATAAGATTATTTATTATTGCCTCCTGATTGCCTTTGAATTTGTCGAACCCAAAATTTTTCTTCAAATGGGTTAAAATATCTGTTTTCTTTGCCATATTCTTTTTATAATAATAAAGTAGTGCGAAATTAATATTTTTTTTATTTACAACAAAAAAATAATTTTAAAAAAAAATTTTTATTCGTAAAATAACCTGATTTCTACCTGCAAAACGACCTAAGTAAGGGAAAATCAGGTTTTATAAATAATATTTTGATGTGGTTGCATGCATCTTTTAGTCGATTATAATTCTTTTCGGCTTTGAGCCGAAGGTAGTTTCGTTTTTCATTTCGAAATTACTATTCTTCTTAATAATAATAATATTTTATTTTATCTCGTATTTATTTTATAATCAGATTGTTATTAATAAAAATAAATAATTAAAATTTATGATATTTTTTTATTTTTAATGTGCTAAATTTTACAAAAAATACATAAAAAACATTAAAAATAAATATTCTTTTTAGTAAAATGTATTATGTGATTTTCTTTTTTTCTAACTTCGCAAAATATTTAAAATAAAAAAAATAATTAATTATTACTAATTTTTAAATTTTATCAAAATGAGGAAATTTACTTTTTTAATGGCGCTGGCGTTGATTTTTTCCGCCGCAAATGCGCAACAGATGAGAAAGGAGTCGTCTTCTAATGGTATGCAAAAATTTTCCAAGACAAAAGTTATGCAATCGGCACAACAGTTGTCAAGGGAACAAATGCATCAGATGAGGACGCTGAACCTTGCAAGAAATGGGCAAATAATGCCTGTTAAGGCTCCGGGAGATGTGAAGTTTTCCGAGGGATTTGAAACTTATAACTATGACATGCCACCGACAGGAGGTTGGACAAACTACGCTACTACTACCGCCCAAACCCCATGGTGGGTAGATGATGGTTATAACAGTGATTTGGAACCTTATGAAGGATATCAATTCGTAGTTAACTTATGGGATTATGAAAATGACCGCGATGCATGGATTTTTAGTCCCGCTATATCTCTTACCTCAGGGGTAACCTATCGCATAACTTTTTGGACAAG
>WQYU01000040.1 GCA_009781075.1 Paludibacter sp.
CCCATTCTAACTGTTTGCGATGATGTTCCTTTACATTGCCTGTCATGGATTCTTTCAACTTGCCGCTTTGCTTGTTTTTCGTGTTGCCGTAAACTAACGACACCAAATAATCAGGCTTTGTATTTTTAATAATTCTGCCTCGCTATATTTGGTATCAATTGCATTATTAATTGCCATTGTTAGAAAATGCTCATTAATATTATTGGCAAAGATGCTGCCAGATTGAGTTTAGCACGCTGGTATAACCAAGTTGCAGAAGCCGAGTTCAAATCTTTCAATACCATTTCGGATACCATTTACGAACATTATGAAGAGATATTAAACTTTTTTAATAATCGCTCTACGAATGCTTCCGCAGAATCTTTTAATGCCAAAATTAAAGCATTCAGAGCTTCACTCAGAGGAGTGAATGATATGAAGTTCTTCTTGTTTAGAGTGGCTAATATTTGGGGATAAACACAGGGGTTTACGGGTGAGCCGTTGATACTGGGGTGAGCCGGTTTCACTCATACAAAACATTTCACATAAAAATATCAGAGTAACAAAAATTGTCGTTGCAAAAATAACAGATGATTTAATTTTATTTTCATATTTTTTTTTTAGTATGTTAGAGAAGGAATAAATATATGAACGGTCTAAAGCACAAACATGTGAGTCACGAAAGCATTTTAACTGCTTTTTTTAGTGCGGTAATAAAAATATCAATTTCCTCAAAAGTGTTGTAAAAGGCAAATGAGGCACGCACTGTCCCTGCAATTTTGTAAAAATCCATAAGCGGCTGAGCGCAATGATGACCCGTGCGCACTGCAACTCCCTGCTGGTCGAGCAGAACGCCGATGTCGTAATGATGAATATTTCCAACATTAAACGACAGCGCCGCCGATTTTTCGGCTGAATTTCCGTAAATTTTTATTTGAGGAATTTCAAGAATTTTTTCTGTTGCATATTTCAAAAGTTCATTTTCGTATTGTGCAATTTGCTTAATACCAATAGATTGTACATATTTCAATGCCGCTGCAAAAGCCGTTGAACCAATAAAATCAGGTGTTCCTGCCTCAAATTTGAACGGCAGGTCGGCATAAGTAGTTTTTTCAAAAGTAACTTTTGAAATCATCTCACCCCCGCCTTGATATGGCGGCATTTGTTCCAAAAATTTGTCTTTTCCATACAAAATTCCAATCCCTGTCGGTCCATAAATTTTGTGTGCCGAAAAAACATAAAAATCAGCATCTATTTCATTAATATTCAAGCAAATATGCGGAATTGCCTGCGCTCCGTCAAGCAAAACAGGAATGTTGTTTTCATGAGCAATTTCTACAATTTTTTTAACATTATTAATAGTTCCCAAAACGTTTGAAACATGCGTAATGGCTACAATTTTGGTTTTTTCATTTAAAATATTTTTAAAATAATTATAATCCAATTCACCTTTTTCGGAAATTGGTATAATATTTATTTTCAGCCTTTTACGCTCTGCCAACAGTTGCCATGGAACAATGTTGGAATGATGTTCCATGACAGAAATAATAATTTCATCGCCTTTGGTACAAAATTTTTCACCAAAAGATGTCGCCACCAAATTTATCGCTTCGGTGGTTCCACGTGTGAAAATGATTTCTTTTGAATTTTTAGCGCCTATAAAATCAGTTACTGCCTCTCGTGCCTGCTCGTGAGCCTCAGTCGCCTTTTGACTTAGAAAATGTACGCCGCGATGAATGTTAGCATTAGCATTAAAATAATGATTGACAATTGTATTTACCACAATTTCAGGCTTTTGAGTAGTGGCTGCATTGTCGAAATACACTAATTGACTTCCATGAACTTTTTGTGTCAAAATTGGAAAATCGGCACGCAAATGAGAAATATCTTGTTGAGTAAGCATTTTTATCCTAAAAACGTTTTTAACATTTTGCTTTTGTTGCTTGTACGCAGACGGCGGATTGCTTTTTCTTTGATTTGACGCACGCGCTCACGTGTCAAACCGAATTCGTCTCCGATTTCTTCCAAAGTCATTTCTGCCTCTCCGATACCGAAGAATTTTTTAACAATATCTTTCTCTCTGTCGCCAAGCGTATTAAGCGCACGGTCTACTTCTTTTGAGAGAGATTCATTAATCAAAATACGGTCTGCATTTGGTGAGTCTTCATTAACCATAACGTCAAGTAAACTGTTTTCTTCACCTTCGACAAAAGGAGCATCAACCGAAATATGTCTACCTGCAACTTTCAGTGTATCAGCCACTTTATCAACCGGAATATCCAATTCATCGGCAAGTTCTTCGGCAGAAGGGCGCCTTTCGTAACGCTGCTCAAATTTTGATGCCTCTTTGTTGATTTTGTTCAGCGAACCGACCTGATTCAATGGCAAACGTACAATGCGCGACTGCTCGGCAAGCGCCTGCAAAATGCTCTGACGAATCCACCATACAGCGTAAGAAATAAATTTGAACCCGCGCGTTTCATCAAATTTTTCTGCGGCTTTGATAAGCCCCAAATTGCCTTCGTTTATTAAGTCGGGCAAACTAAGTCCTTGATTTTGATATTGTTTGGCTACAGAAACAACAAAACGCAGATTTGCTTTGGTAAGTTTTTCGAGGGCTGCATGGTCGCCATTTCGGATGCGCTGCGCCAATTCTACTTCTTCTTCGACTGTTATCAAATCTTCTCGTCCTATCTCCTGCAAATACTTATCAAGCGAAGCGCTTTCGCGGTTAGTTATTGATTTACTGATTTTTAATTGTCTCATATTTCATTTTATTTTTTTTAATTTAAAAAGTTAAACACAAATAACAATAACGTTTTTTTTTCGGAAAATTATATTATTAAGAGGAAAATGTTAGAAATAATTATTAAGAAATATTAAAAATAACTGCTTTTAGTTCTCAAAAAATATACCAAAAAAAATTATATTGCTGCAAATTTACGAAAGTTCGTATGCCATTTCTCAGAATCGGCAATTGCAGTAAAAATATCCTCAACGTTTTGACAAACTTGCCACATTGTCAGGTGTTCGGTGCGCAGAAATTTTTCATCTGCCGCTTTTTGTAAAAATTTTAACAAATCATCATAATAATTGTTAATATTTAGGATTACAACAGGTTTGGTAAAAAGCCCCAACTGCTTCCAAGTAATAATTTCAAAAAGTTCATCGAGAGTTCCGCAGCCGCCCGGCAATGCTACAACAGCATCAGCAAGATGGGACATTGTCATTTTACGCTCGTGCATATCTTTGGTTATCAGAAGTTTAACATCATTATTATTCCAGCCCTCGTCAATCATAAATTGTGGAATAATCCCTGTAACTTCACCACCAACTTTCAAAACCGCATCTGCTACTGCATTCATCAAACCCATTTTTCCACCCCCATAAATAAGCCTAAAATCATTTTGTACCAATAATTTACCTAACAATTCTGCCGCTTTAAAATATACATTATCAACCTGAGTACTTGAGGCACAATACACGCAAAGAGATTTCATTTTTATTAAAATAATAATATTTCAGGAATGCAAAAGTACTGTTTTTTTGCAAATTTTCAAAAAAAAGTGAATATATTTTTTGGAAAACTTATAAATCCATTTTTTGAAATAAAATTTGTATTTTTGCAAAAATAATTATAGGAACACACAATAAATTTTTTTAGAAAAAATATATGAAAAATTGTAAAACATTAATTCTTATGGCTTTGACAGCAACTTTGGCTGCTTGCGGCAACACTGCAACAGAAGAAAAGATTATTTCGAAATCAGATATTAAAGTAAAGGATGGATTAATGACGCCGGAAAATCTATGGGCTTTTGGTCGCCTTTCGGAAACTCAGATATCGAAAGACAGGAAAAAAATTGTCTATGGCGTAAGTTATTACAGTATTGAACAAAACAAATCAAATCGCGAATTGTTTGTAGTAAATGCAGACGGCTCAGACAAAAATCAAATTACCAGAACTGCAAAATCGGAAAATGCAGCAAAATGGGTTAAAAACGACACTAAAATTGCCTTTATTTATGATGGGCAAATTTGGGAAATGAACCCTGACGGTTCTAATAGGATACAGATTACAAACCGAGAAGGTGGTATTAACGATTTTATGTATTCTCCTGATAATCAAAAAATTTTGTTTATTGCCGATGTGAAATACGGAGAAAGAACGGTTGACGTTTATCCTGATTTACCGCAAGCGTCGGGGAAAATTATTGATGATTTGATGTACAAACATTGGGACGAATGGGTTGAAAGTGTGCCACATCCGTTTGTAGCCGATTTTGATGGCAAACAGATTTCAAACGAAGTTGATTTGCTTCAAGGAGAGCCATATGAAAGTCCGATGAAACCATGGGGGGGAATTGAACAATTGGCTTGGTCGCCAGACGGAGAAACTATTGCATATACTTGCCGTAAAAAAACAGGAAAAGATTATGCATTATCAACCAATTCGGATATTTATTTTTATAATATTAAAGAAAAAAAATCGGAAAACAAGACTGAAGGAATGTTTGGATATGACCAAAATCCTGTTTTTTCGCCTGATGGAAAATATATTGCATGGGAAAGTATGGAGCGTGATGGATACGAGGCGGACAAAAACCGAATTTTTTTGATGAATTTGGAAACCGGAGAAAAACGGGATTTGACTGCAAAAATAGATATGGATGCAGCCGCACTTGCTTGGAACCCTGAAAGCAAAAGTATTTATTTTGTTAGCAGTTGGCATGGTACGACTCAGATTTATTCCGTTGATATTCAAAATGATAGCATTTGTCAAATTACTCACGGACAACACGATTATCTGTCGGTTTTGCCTGCTGAAAATTCTTTGATTGGCATAAAGCAATCAATATCTAAACCCGATGAAATCTATGCAATAAATGAAAAAACCGGCGATGAAACTGAAATTTCTTTTGAAAACAAAGACCTTTTGGCACAATTGAATATGGGCGAAGTGAAAGAACGCTTATGCAAGGCAACTGATGGGGCAGAACTTCATTCTTGGGTTATTTATCCTCCTGATTTTGACCCAAACAAAAAATATCCTGTTTTACTTTTCTGCGAAGGCGGTCCGCAAAGTACTGTTTCCCAATTCTGGTCGTACCGTTGGAATCTTCAAATTATGGCTGCAAATGGGTATATTATTATTGCTCCGAATCGTCGTGGGGTTCCCGGATTTGGGCAAAAGTGGAAAGAACAGATTTCAGGTGATTATGGCGGACAAAACATGAAAGATTATCTTTCGGCAATTGACGATTTGACAAAAGAAAAATACGTTGATAGAGAGCATCTTGGCTGTGTTGGAGCATCTTATGGTGGGTTTTCGGTCTATTGGCTTGCCGGACATCACAATAAGCGTTTCAAAGCGTTTATTGCTCACGACGGAATGTTTAATTTTGAGCAACAATATTTGGACACAGAAGAAATGTGGTTTGAAAATTGGGATATTGGTGGTCCTTATTGGGATAAGGGAAATAAAATTGCACAAAATTCGTATGCAAATTCACCTCATCTTTTTGTTGATAAATGGGATACTCCAATATTAATTATTCATGGTGAAAAGGACTACCGCATTCTTGCCTCGCAGGGAATGGCTGCTTTCAATGCTGCAAAACTGCGGGGAATACCTGCCGAAATGTTAATTTTCCCCGATGAAAATCATTGGGTGTTAAAACCTCAAAACGGAATCCTTTGGCAGAGGACATTTTTCAAGTGGTTGGATAAGTGGTTGAAATAGAAATTGTTAATTGTTAAAAAAAAAAGATTCAAGTATCAAATGCAACTTTTTTGTTTTCTGATTTGCAATTAATTAGTTTGTTGAAATGGGAAATAACTTTGAGTAAATATTTGAGATAAAGTTATTTCCCATTTCAACAAATCATCATAACATATACTTTTGGTATGATTCAGATATTTATATTCCAACATTCAAAGTGCGTTATGATACAAAAGAAAAGTTAACGTGCATAATTCATCAAATTATTTGGAACATTGGGTGTAATTTGTTAATTTTGTGATAGTTAATGTCATCAAAAAACATCCAATTATTGATATCAAAAGTACAGCATTTTATCGGAACAAAAAAAGCAGTTACCGTAGATTTTCGGCATAAGAGATCAGCAGCGACGGTGCATTGTATTATTGGAAAAGTTAGAGCGTGAGCTCAGGCTGATTCGCTTTCAGTAAACTTATACCAGATTATCGAGACCCGTTTCGGATTGTCCACAATATTGAAAAACTGCTCACACAAGGTGTTTACATGCTTATTCAGGGATATGAAGATACTAATGAGGTGTTTCACTTACAGAAAGATCCGCTTTTCAAATATATACTTTGCGGAGATATGGCCTCCAAACCTACTCTGTGCAGATTTGAAAACATTAATTGCAAAAAAAATGATGAATGTAAAATAGTATTTTGCATCAATACACTCTCGATTTTTTCTTTAATTCAAAATCGCGTCCGAGATATTTTTCACGCACGTTAGAATTTTGTGCAAGTTGCTCGGAAGTACCTTGATACAGAATTTTTCCTTCAAAAAGCAAATATGCACGGTCGGTAATCGAAAGTGTTTCGTCAACGTTGTGGTCGGTTATTAAAATTCCGATATTTTTATCTTTCAAATGCCAAACAATGTCTTGAATGTCCTGTACGGCGATAGGGTCAACTCCTGCAAATGGCTCGTCGAGCATAATAAATTTTGGTTCAATGGCAAGGCATCGTGCAATTTCCGTCCTTCGCCTTTCGCCACCTGAGAGGCGGTCGCCTATGTTATGACGCACGTGTTCAAGGTTAAATTCTTTCATCAGCGACTCGAGTTTTTCTTTTTGGTAAGTTCGCGAAAATTTTGTCATTTCAAGCACCGCCTTCAAATTGTCTTCAACTGTCATTTTGCGAAAAACAGACGCTTCCTGCGCCAGATAACCGATGCCGAATTGCGCCCGCCGATAAACCGGAAATTTTGTTATTTCCATGTCATCAAGATAAATTTTACCCGAATTGGCTGAAATTAATCCGGTGGCAATGTAGAAAGTTGTGGTTTTTCCGGCACCGTTTGGTCCGAGCAAACCAACTATCTCACCCTGTTGAACGTCAATCGAAACATCGCTCACAACGGTGCGTTTTCCATATTTTTTATATAAATGCTCGGTACGGAGTTGCATTAAATTTTATTATTAATGAAAAATTAAAACCGCAAAGGTAGCAATTTTTTTGTAGAAAATCACTACTTTTGTACTTATTATTTTTATAGTAAATGAAAAATTTTTTACTTGGCAAAACACTTGATGAATTGAAAAACAGCGTTTTATCTTTGAAAATGCCTGCTTTTACAGCAAAACAAGTTGCGCAGTGGATTTACAAAAAACGTGCAATTTCGTTTGAGCAGATGACCGATATTTCCATTAAAAACCGAATTTTGCTTGCCGAAAATTTTGAAACAGGACGAACTTTGCCGCTTGAATGTAAACAATCGAAAGACGGAACAAAAAAATATTTATTTAAAATTGCTGAAAATCAGTTTGTTGAGACAGTTTTTATTCCCGAAAAAGATAGAGCCACACTTTGCGTTTCTACTCAAATAGGTTGTAAAATGAATTGCCGTTTCTGTTTGACCGCTAAAATGGGCTTTGTTGCCAATCTTTCTGCATCAGATATTTTAAATCAAATTCTTTCGGTTGAAGAAAGTGAAAAATTAACGAATATTGTGTTTATGGGAATGGGCGAACCATTTGATAATATTGATAACTTATTGAAATCCATTGAAATACTTACCGCCGACTACGGACTTGCAATTAGTCCGCATAGAATTACCGTCTCTACTATTGGGATTATTGAGCCAATGAAAATTTTCCTTCAAACAACCGACTGTCATCTTGCCATCAGTTTGCACTCGCCGTTTCCGCCTGAAAGACAGATACTTATGCCAAGTGAAAAGGTTTTCCCCATTCAAAAAATTGTTTCCGAACTTAGGCAATACGATTTTTCGCACCAGAGACGGATTTCGTTTGAATATATTATGTTTGATGGGATAAATGATGAC
Source organism: Paludibacter sp. (assembly GCA_009781075.1). Classification (GTDB taxonomy): domain Bacteria; phylum Bacteroidota; class Bacteroidia; order Bacteroidales; family Paludibacteraceae; genus WRGS01. The sequence continues at coordinate 8,027 of WQYU01000040.1, forward strand.
TTGCAGCATGCCGCAGCGCTTGTAAAAATGATTTCAGGAATTTTTTGTCGCGTAAATCTTATCTGCTTTCACGCAATTCCAAGTGTTGATTTGCGCCCGTCTGTTGAGCGCAGAATGCTTGATTTTCAAACATTTTTGAATAATAAAGGGATAATTTGCACCATTCGCCACTCGCGCGGAGAAGAAATTTTTGCCGCCTGCGGAATGTTGGCAACTAAAAAATTTTAGGGTTTTGTGAGAATTTTATAATATTTTATTTTTTATTTTTGTGTAGCACAAACAACATATTTTTTATAGTTAAACAAAATTCACTTTTTTTATGTGAAAAATTATGATAATTATTTTTTTATAAAAAAATTTCATAACTTTGCAGCGTTGTAAATTCATAAATCTTATACTTATGAAGAAAAATTTTATAATATTTTGTTTTATATCCTTATGCACTTGCGTTTCTGCACAAACCAGCGGCTGGTTTTCGTTTTGGGGTGAAGCGGGTTATTCACGTCTGAATAACAATATTGTAAATGTAGACACTTTACCCAAAGTGTATTCAATTCAGGGCTTTGGTCTTGGGCTGGGAATCGGTTATGAATTTCATTACAAAAAATTTATTGCCACATTTGGATTGGAAGGAAATTATTGGAATATGAATACGGTAGTTGATAATTTTCAACTTCAAACACGAATGATTGATACCGAAGGTTGGGAATATACAGGTATTTTCGATTTGAAAAATAATACAGACCGCTACCAAATGGCTTACATGAATATACCACTGATGTTTGGTTTTCATTTACCGAAAAAATGGTATTTCCTTGTCGGAGCAAAATATGGACTTAATATTTGGGGGCAAAGCACAACCGGCGATAAAAAAACAACAGTAACCTCCTCAGGCAGATACGACCAATTTATAGATGATTTTAAGAATATGGAAAACCACGAATTTTGGAAATACAACCGTATTTATACAACCGATATCTCATTCGAAAATAATCTGGCGGCATCGTTGGAAATAGGAAAATATCTATACATATCAAACACTTTTGCAACCCGTCTTGCTGTTTTTGCAGATTATGGCTTTTTGAATATTCATAAAGACAGGGTAGAAGGCAGTATTTATATAAACGACCCAATGAATTTTGGCTTTGAAAATCCTCCGGGAGTATTCAATCCGCGATACAATGCACTTCTGCTTTCGGGGAGAGCATACAAACAAACATTTACTCCGTTTTTTATCGGACTGAAACTTACCCTTTTATTTAAATTGCACGAAAGCAGCGACTGTATGTGCGAATGGTATTGATTTTTCAGACAACATTAATTAATATTAAAATATTTTTTCGTAATTTAGTTAAGTCGGGTTAGCCGACTTTTTTTGTAAGCTCTTAAATTTTCAACGAAAAATTTTCAAATAAAAAATAAAATTGTACTTTTGCCGTTGCAACGGTTTACCGCAAAAATTGGACAATCAGTTTCAATGGTAATAAAAAGGGAATGCAGTGAAATTCTGCAACAGTCCCGCTGCTGTAATCTTTTGTGTTTCAAATACATATCCTCGCCACTGAAAACATTTAGTTTTTTGGGAAGGCATTTTTGAAACAAAACAAAGTAAGTCAGAAGACCTGCCTTTGCAATAAATTTTTGTCTGTACGTTCGTGGAAAAATGACAGAAAAAACGCTAATTTTCAATATTTTATGTTAAAACTAATATTACGCTTTGCTTTTTGTGCAATGCTTTTTTGCCTCGTTTGCTGCAAGACAAAGCGACCGAAGGATGAAGAAAAAATACCGAACGAAAGTTTGAAAATTGAATTTGCACGTGGTTTCTCTGTTAATTATTATACTGATTATAAATTAGTTAGTGTAAAAAATTATCGAAATCCAGCCGTTCCGGACATTCGCTATTACTTAGTGCAAAATCCGCAAACTCCTACACCTTCAGACGGTCAAAAAATTGTTGTTCCACTACGCACTCTTGCCTGCGGTTCGGCAACGCTTTACGAATCCTTGAATTTAATTGGTGAAATTAATTCAGTTATTGCAGTTACCAATGCAAAAACTGCTTATAATCAGACAATTAGAGATGGCTTTGCCGCTGGAAAGATTTCTAATTTGGGAGATGCATTGAACATTAACGTGGAAAAAGTTTTGATAAATCATCCCTCAGCGTTGATTATGAGCGGATATGACGCAGCAGATGTGCGTGCAGAGCGAATTGCACACGCAGGAATCCCTTTGATTATCAACAACGACTGGCAAGAAGAAAATATTTTGGGACGAGCCGAATGGATAAAATTTGTATCTGCTTTTTTTAATAAGGAAAAAATAGCCGACAGTATATTTTCGGAGATTGTAATTCGCTATCAATCAGCGAAAAACAGCACAATTAAATTCACAAAAAAACCGACGGTAATGTCGGGAGTTGATTTTCGAGGAACGTGGTATATGCCCGGCGGACAAAATTTTATGGCACAATTATTTGCCGACGCTGACGCCGATTATTTTTATAAAAACAACAATGCCACAACGAGTCTGCGCCTGACTTTCGAAACCGTTTTACAAAATTTTTCTAACGCTGATTTTTGGATAAATTGCGATTATAATTCTTTTGCTCAATTGCGTGCTGCCAATGAAAAAAATATGCTTTTTAAAGCCGCTAAAAATCGAAATGTGTGGAATTTCAATCGGCGAATGTTGCCCGACGGAGCAAATGATTTCTGGGAGAGTGCAGTTACACATCCGGATTTGTTATTATTGGATTTAATTCATATTTTACATCAACAAAATGATGATTATCAATTAGTTTATGCAAAAAATTTGGAATAAAATATTTTTTCTGTTAATATGTATTTCTGTTTTGTTAATAAACAATATTTCGGCACAAAATATTGAAAATGATTCGGTTAAATATTTAGACGAGGTACAAATAATCGGCAAAAAGATTACAAGCGAAATTATTCCTCCACGCCGACTTTCGGGCGAGGTGTTACAAAGCCTCTCATCTCAATCGGTTGCCGATGCTGTGCGGTTTTTTTCCGGCGTACAAGTCAAGGATTATGGCGGAATCGGCGGACTGAAAACAATAAACATACGTTCGATGGGTACAAACCAAATGGGCGTTTTTTATGATGGCATCCAACTTGGCAATGCCCAAAATGGACAGGTTGATTTGGGGAGATTTTCGCTCGATAATATCGAAAGCATAAGTATTTATAACGGACAAAAAAGTTCTGCTCTGCAATCGGCAAAAGACTACGGCGCAGCAGGCACAATTTATCTTCAAACATTGAAACCGAAATTTTCTGAAAATAAAAATTTTAACATTATCGCACGGCTAAAAAGCGGCTCTTCGGGTTTGATTAATCCGTCGTTTCTTTGGCAACAGAATTTTAAAAATCTGTTTGCAGTATCGCTCGGAGCGGAATTTTTGCACGCTAACGGCAAATATAAATTTCATTACAAATCGTTCAATACCACAGCCGACACCATAGCGGTGCGCAAAAACGGCGATATTAACGCCTTTCGTAGCGAAATTGCACTTTTTGGAAATATCAAAAATGGCGGCGATTGGAAAATTCATTTCTACAACTATAATTCGCAGCGCGGACTGCCCGGCTACATCGCCAGAAATTTATTCGAACATCTTGATAGACAATGGGATAATAATTTTTTTACACAAATATCAATAAAAAAATCATTTCAAAAATATTCCTTGCTTTTCAATGCAAAATATGCAAACGACTACACGCATTATGAAAATCCTGATTTCCGCACACAATTTGTTGATGTAAATTATCGTCAAAACGAGATTTATTTTTCTTTTGCAAATTCTTATAAACCTTTAAAAATCTGGGAAATAGCGCTCTCAACAGATTATCAGTTCAATAATCTTTTTTCGAATCGGGATGATTTTTCCTTTCCTGTCCGCAATACATTTTTGACTGCTTTTTCGTCAAATATTAAGTTAAAATTTGTAAAAATTCAAACATCTATACTCGGCACTTTTATAAAAGACAAAGTCAAAATCGGCGTTGCACAAAGCCAAAAGCCGCAATTTACACCTGCAATTATAACAACTTTTTCGCCATTCAAACTTTTTCCCCTTGACTTTCGAGCGTTTTACAAAAGAATTTTCAGGATGCCGACTTTCAATGATTTGTATTACACAATTACCACAAATTCGTATTTGAAACCCGAATTTGTGCAGCAATATGGTTTGGGGACAGAATATTCGATGAGACAAAGCGCTACGAATGTTAAAAAACTGAATTTTTCGACAGATTTTTATTATAATTTTGTGGAAAATAAAATTGTTGCAACCCCGACGGTTAATCCGTTTCGGTGGCAAATGATGAACTTGGGAAAGGTGAAAATTATTGGAGTTGATTTATCGGCAGATATTGAGTTAGTGCTAATTAAAGATTTGATTATTAATATCTTAGCAAATTATTCATATCAAAATGCAAGAGATTTTTCCAATAAAAAAGATATATTTTATGGGCATTTGATTCCATATTCACCTCAAAATTGTATTAATTTGGCGATTAATTTTGACTATAAAAAATTTAGTTTCAATTACAGTTTTCTATATACCGGCGAGCGGTTTTCCTCAAGCGAAAATTATGTGGAAAATTATTTATATCCATTTCAAACACACGATATTTCAACAGGGTATTTTTTTATTTTTAAATCAAAAAACAAAATTCATGCAGAAACTCACAAAGTATCTGTAAATCTGAAAGTTAATAATATTTTTAATAAACAGTATGATATAGTTTTGAATTATCCGATGCCCGGAACCAATTTTAAGGTTGCGGTAGGTTGGGAATTTTAATACTATTTTGATTTTGAAAAATAATTTTTCGTATAAAAATTTTTGGCTTCTTTTACCAGCCATTTAAAAATTTTTAAATGCTCATTTTGCTTTTCTCCGACAAGATGTTCGGGATGCCATTGCACGCCAATTTCTAAAAAAATATTACTTTCAATTGTCTCACAAATTCCGTCATTTGAAAAAGCAGTCGCAGTAAAACCATCTGCAATGAGTTTAACCGCCTGATGATGAGAAGAATTTACATCTAAATTTTCGGTACCGACAATTTTTGCTATCCGCGATTTTTTACTGATAATTACGTTGTGCGTAGTCAAATTTTTTGGTTCCGATTGCTGGTGATTAAGCAAAAAACAATCGTTTTGAACAAAAATATCCTGATATAGCGAGCCTCCGAAAGCGACATTAAGCATTTGCATTCCACGACAAATACCCAGAATCGGAATATTACGAGCGTGAGCAATTTGAATAATTTTCAGTTCATATTCATCACGCAAAGGGTTCACCTTGCCAAGTTCCGGTATAGGTTTTTCTCCATAAAATTTTGGGGCAATATCTCCACCGCCGATTAATAAAAGTCCGTCTATGGAATAAATAATTTTTGTAAGTGTCTCATTATCAGTAATTACCGGAATAACAACAGGAACACCGCCCGCAAGGATTACAGCCTCGTAATATTGCCGAGCGAGCATTGTCATTTCTTCTTTAAAATTTGCTGAAATTCCGATTAATGGTATATTTTTCATATAAAAATATAATTTAATAATTGTTTGTTGAAAACACATTATTCGCAAAAATAATCATTTTAAAAGAAAAGATTCGATATTAATTAAAAAAAAATTAATTTTGCAAAATTGTTTTTTTTATTAAACAAATAATTATTGTACTTTTGCAAAATATTTTAAAATAAAGAAATTTACAATTATTAATTAATAGATGAATAAAATTATTTTTTCAACAGTAAAAATCTTTGTGGTTTTATCTTTAGTATTTACAACGGTGGGTTGCAAAAAAGATGAACCAGACCCTAATGCTATTCCTGATAATCTGAAAATAGGAATGGAATTTCGTGGAGGTATTGTTGCCTATATAGATTCAACGAGACAGCATGGTTTGATAGCCGCTCCTTCCGACCAGAGCAACGGCATCGAATGGGGTGGATATGGTATAACCACCAATGCTAAAGACTCAATAATTGGAGTTGGGCAAAATAATTCCAATGCGATAATACTTGCTATCGGAAGCGGTAATTATGCTGCCAAATTGTGTGACGATTTGGTTCTCAACGATTCTACCGACTGGTTTTTGCCCAGTAGAGATGAACTGAACCAATTGTATGTTAACCGATTTGAAATAGGTGGTTTTGATGAGTCGGCTTTTTATTGGAGTTCGTCGGAATATACAAATAACAGTGCTTGGGCTCAAAATTTTAGTTATAGTGGACCGCGCTATTGCGCTCAAAAAAATCAGTTATATAAAGTACGTGCAGTCAGGTATTTTTAACATTGTAAAAAAATTGTAGAGACGCATAGTTTGCCCCTCTACAACACAAAACAATGAAAATAAATTATTATTTTTAAGATCGCAAAATTTTTTGTGGTCTTAATTTTTAAAATCTCTTTTCAACAACCTGCCAATTGATTATTTCCCATATTTTTTCAATATATTCGGCGCGACGATTCTGATAATCAACATAATAAGCGTGTTCCCACACGTCAAAAGTTAATATCGGTTTCATCCCCTTTGTCAATGGGTTACCAGCATTCGATTCTTTGAGAATTTGTAATTCCCCATCACTGTCCTTTGCTAACCAAGCCCAGCCAGAACCGAAAAGTCCGACTGCAGCGGTGGAAAATTCTTTTTTAAAATCTTCGAAACATCTCCACTTCTTGTTAATTGCATCTGCCAGATCACCTTTTGGCACGCCACCAGTGTTTGGCATAAATTGTAAAAAGTAAAGAGTGTGATTGAGCGTTTGACCTGCATTATTGAAAATCGCACCTTCAGATTTGCGAACAATACTTTCAAGGTCATAATTCTCAAAGTTTGTGCCTGCAATCAAGTTGTTGAGGTTTGTAATGTAAGTTTGCAAATGCTTTCCATAATGTAAATTAATGGTCTGCTCACTTATTATAGGAGCAAGAGCATCTGCCAAATAAGGCAATTTTGGTAGTTCAAATATCATAAATGATTAATTTTAAGTTAATTATTATTATTATTATTATGTTTATCTTTTAGATTACAAAAGTAATATATTATTTGGCAAAAACAAAATCCGCCAAATAACTTCTAATTTTTATGTACAAATAATTTTATGATACTTTGAGTAATAGACAAAAATGTGATTGTGGTTAATCATACTAAAAAATATGCACAATTTTATCCGCTCGAACAATATTATTTTTTTTGTTGTCGTGTAATTTTTACTGCATCAATAACCGGAATTTTTCTGTCTCCAACAAAAGCAATGACAAATGCGTCAAAATATTTTTTTGATGCTAAATCAAGTATCTCCAGAATTTCGGCATAAGTTGATGTATTTCCAATGGTATATTTGTAAAAATCACCTTCCTGATAAAAATCTACGGCAGGCAATCCACTAAAAGCTGCATCGTTTCTCTCCAATTTTTTTTTACTTGCCAAAATTTGTACTTTGAAAACAGGCAGAGAAGTTGTTTTGTTTTCTGTTTGCGGTTTCGTAGTTATTTGTTTTGTTGAGATTTTTACCTGAGGAGAATTAATTTTATCGGAATCAACTTTTTCAATTTCAATAATTGTAGTATCTATCTTATTTTCAATAAGTTTAGGATTTTTTGCCGTATACTTTCCTGATCGTTTGTCATAATTATGTTTATATATTGCAAATGCGTTGTAAATGCTTATTGCCATCTTTTTTTGTCCTTCTTTTGATGAGAGAAACTGCTCTTCGCTTGTGTTTGAAATAAATCCCAACTCCACCAAAATCGATGGTGCGGCTGTTGCGTGTAGCACCCAGAAACCCGCCTGACGTACTCCACGGTCATAACGCTCACTATTACCAAACTGCTGTTGAACGTCTGATGCAAACTCAACGCTACGGTCTATATAATTGTCTTGCGTTACAGAAAACATAATATAGGAATCTACAGAATTATCAAAGCCTTTATAGGTAGTTTTATAATCGCTTTCAAGTAAAATTACAGAATTCTCACGCCGCGCTACAGCAAGGTTTGCTTCTGTTTTGGCAAGCCCTAATGTATATGTTTCCGCGCCGAATGGCTTTGAAGAAGTATTTGCATTGGTATGAATGCTAATAAAAAGGTCAGCGTTGTTTGCGTTAGCAATATCGGCACGTCCCTGTAAGGTAACAAAAATATCTTTTTTGCGCGTATAAACAACTTCTACATCAGGAAAATTCTTCTCAACCATTTCTCCTAATAACAATGCAATTCCAAGATTAATATTTTTTTCCTTTGCAAAAGAACCGACTGCGCCGGAATCATTTCCGCCATGGCCAGCATCGATTACAACAACAAAACTCTTTGTTTGTGCATAAATATTTGAAAAATAAATACTTACTAACAAAAAAATGATTATTCCAAATGTTTTAATTATAATAATTTTGCTTTTCATTTTTGTTGAATAATTTAACTGCTTAATAATCAACTGCAAAAATAATATTTTTTATTGAAAAAAAAATGACTTTTTTTATAAAATAATTTCGGAATATCACTTCCATATTTTTAACTATTCCAAATATCCCACGATGCTAATGCCTGATTTACAAACATTTGGCTGCCATTTATTATATTACTTCCGTGCTGTATTCCTTTTTTTAGGAAAAGCGTTTCTGCGGGATTATAAATTACATCAAAAAGTAAATGTTCGGGTGTAATATATTCGTAAGGCAAAGGAGGATATTGATTTTTCATTTTACCAAATCCCAAATTAGTAGCGTTGATAATCAGCAAATTTTCGGAGATAACCTGCTGTGAAACTTCGGAATAAGTTATGTTTTCCGCTGTTTTTGTTCTGGAAACAAACCAAAAGTCAACGTTTAATCTGCGTAATGCTGCTGCAATTGCTCTGCCGGAGGCGCCGGTTCCGCAAATCAACGCATTCATTTTTTTGCCTTCCAAATGGGGTTTAATTGCCTGCTCAAAACCAAAAGAATCTGTATTATAACCTTTTAAAGACATATTTTTATTTTCATTTATAACAATTTTAACACAATTTACTGCGCCAATTGCTTTTGCCGCCGGGTCAATTTCATCTAAAAAAGGAATAATTTTTTCTTTCAAAGGAAAAGTAACATTAAAACCACACATGGTAAAACCTTTTTGAGACCGTATTTTCTCAACAAAAGCGGCAATTTGGTCATCTTCCTGAATTTCAAATAGTTCAAAACATGCTCTTATTTTTTCTTTTTTAAATTTATTCGTAAAAAATTTTTGAGACATAGAAGTGGAAAGCGGATAACCTATCAAACCATAAATTTGAGTATTTTTCGTATGTAATTTTTTGTTTATCAAATATTTAATAAAGAAAAACAAAATAATCAAAACCAAAATTATAACAATGAGATAACTCAATTCAACAGAATATTTTTTTATCAAATCTTGCTGTCCGTGCAGAAAAAAGCCCAAAGCGGCAATTACCGTGTTCCACGCACTGGATCCTACAACAGTGTAAATCATAAAAGGTGTCAATTTCATACGCGACAAGCCTGCAGGAATGCTAATAAATTGCCTCACGCCGGGCACAAGCCGACCAATACAAACCGACACTTTGCTGTAGGAGACAAACCATTTTTCCGCTTTGATAAGTTTGTTGCTGTTGAGTAGAAAAAAATGCCCTAATTTGCTGTCAGCCAATGAATACAATACTTTCCGTCCCATGAAAATTGCAAGCGAATAGTTTATCAGTCCGCCCAACAACGAGCCAACCGTTGCCGCTGCCACAACTCCCCAAAAGGTAAGTGAAACATCATTGTCGAGAGATACGTATGCTGCAACCGATATAATTAATTCTGAGGGAATTATGCCTAAAAATGAACTCTCCAAAGCCATCAGCAATGCTATTACAGGGTATGTCATATTTTTGTCGTACCAAATCAATATTTGCTCAAGTAAAGAAAGTTTCTCATCTGTATGCGCTTCAATACCAACATTTTGGGCAATGGTAGAAATTGTACAAAACAGCAATAACGAAAGGAAAATGACAATAATTTTTTTATTTGCGGTCATCGAAATTGTATTAATTAGATTTTTTGTGAAAACAAAAGTATACAATTTTTTTGTTATTAATGATTTTTTTTTAATTTTGCAATCCCAAATATCTGTATTTTAATTTGAATAACGTGATTTTGAGTTGTAAATCGGCTATGTAGAATTATATTTTCGGGGTGTAGCGCAGTTGGTAGCGCGTTACGTTCGGGACGTAGAGGTCGCAGGTTCGAATCTTGTCACCCCGACAAAAAGATTAAAAAATGCTGGTAATCAATGTATTATCAGCATTTCGCAATTTATAACACACACTTTTATTTTTGTGTACAAAGAAAAAAATATCTATAAATATTTGAGTTTTAATATTTTATAAATAATTTTTGCACATAATTAACACATAAAAATAGAATTATTATGCCAAGAAAAAGCAGTATCATTATTTATCCGTTTTTGAATGACCGCAAAGGTGATTTATCTAAACAATGGTATGTAGAGTATCAATACCGCGTACCCGACAGTGATAAACCTTTTCGTTTCAGAATTTATGAGGGATTAAGCGGCACAGCGAAAGAACGCCACAATCTATAAATTTAATTTCGGTAGTTTGCATTATATCAAAAATTTTTAGGCGTTTTTTAAACAATTAATGTGGTATAATAATATGATTACTAATGATATATAAACGTAATTTTCTAATGATGTCCATTAGAAAATACAGTTCACTAAATTAATCAATTATTCTAATGGACATTTTGGGTTTAAATATTATGGAGTTAGAGAAGAAAGAAACCTGCCGAAAAAAGAACGGCAAGAATTGCAGTTTCGAGTTTAAAACTTTCGTCATTGAGCAAATCAGCAATGGTCAAATTTCGCTTAACTTTCTTCTATAAATACCCACCCTTCACAACGGGTGTTACCATCTATAATAGACGCCTTAAATAAATGCGGATAATTTCATCAATTCATCATTTGGTTTTACAAATTGAGCCCAATACTGTTTTAAGTCATACCATAGTTCTTGTAATGAACTAAAAAAACGATTA
>WQYU01000041.1 GCA_009781075.1 Paludibacter sp.
ATTTATATTTATTTAATTTTTATTAATTTTTACTCAATGCTTTACACAACCGACGCCATTATACTTCATTCAATAAAATATAGCGATAACTCGCTGATTGTAACTATGCTTACACGCAGATTCGGTAGAATGGCATTTATTTTTCATAAAGGAAAATCTCCTAAAAGCAATAACCGTTCCGCCTTGTTGCAACCGCTTAATTTAGTGGAAATTACTGCATACAATAATCCTAAAAAAAATATTCAAAATTTAAAAGAAATAAGGATTAAAACTTTCTATAATAATATTTATCAAAATGCAGAAAAAATCGCAATTGCACTTTTTATATCCGAAATTGTGAATAAATCGCTGCAACAAACTGAAAAAGATGAACATTTGTTTGATTTTATTGAAAATTCCTTAATTTTTTTAGATAAAACAGATGAAAAAATTGCAAATTATCATTTACTTTTTTTAATGAAAATGACAAAGTTTTTCGGTTTTGAGCCATCTGCCAACTATATGAATTACAATTATTTTGACCTTATTAGCGGTGAATTTTCACCCCAAAAACCGCAACATGAACATTTTTTGGAAGGTGAAGCCGTTTCAAAATTTAATTCATTGATTGACAAACATTTTGAGCAAATGACCGAACTTTTGTTTACGCGTCAAAGCCGCTTTGCAACACTTGAAAATATCCTTAACTTTTATCGGATTCACATTCCCAATTTTCCACAAATAACATCACTTGAAGTGTTAAAATCCATTTTTGATTAATACATTTCTACATTTATCCCGTCTGTCCCTAAGGTTACTACACCACCCTTGTTGCTTTTTTTGCCGAAAACATTAACAAACGGAATACAGAATTGAAAACCGACACTATTGTATTTTACTCGGTCAAAGGCGACAAAAACACCCAAATTCACCATCGACGAAAACCCGATACTATAGCCAAATTCGGAATAAAAAGGTTTCGCTGCCGTGTGCAAAAGTTTTGCGTGCAGCCCTTCGTTAAACATTTTTCCCTGCAAAAACGGAAGCCGTTTTAACAAAATATAATCCGAATTATAATTTATAAATGCTTGTAGATACCAATTATTTGTAGAAAAAGTGTAAAAAGGCAAAAGAGCATAAGAATTTTGAATATTTTTTGTGGCTATCCACAAGCCGCCTCCGCTTTCAAAATGTTTATAATCAATATAATTGAAATCATTGTTGTTCAAAAACTTACCAAAAATAATATTATAATTTATTTGAGAAAAAATACTTGTTCGGATATTTTGGTTTATACCAACTTCAATTCTGTTAAATTGCGAGGCGGTTTGCTTCGAGGCAAAATTACTGTTGCCGAACGAAATTCCGCTTTCAAAATCAAGCGAAAAAGTCGGGAAGCGAGAACGCACATAACGTTTGCCTCCATTTTCTATAATATAGTAATATTCAGGCGTATAAGTGAGTTTGATTTCATATTTTGCCAAATCGGAAAATTTCGGAAAAAGTTCTCCTGCAAAATCAGGCACATTTGGAGTCCATCGTTCTTTTTTCCCGAAAAGATGATATTTTGTGCTGATGTTCAATTCATTACGGCGGGCAAATTCTTCTTGAACCTGAAGCCGCAAACCGTTTGCAATATCTAAAGCATTGGAAAAAGTAATAAATTTTTCATCAAAAAGTTTTGCATAATTTTGCCCATAAAATAAAGTATATGCGGTGTTTAGCAAGTTCCCCATTCCTGCCTCGCGGCTGTAATCTTCTGTTTTTCTGCCGAAATTCAAATTGGCATTTCCCCGCAAAGTTTTGGGAAAATAATTAATATTTGTATTAATATTCCAAACAAAATCTCTTCTGGCAGTCATATAAAATACTGATGGATTTATAGTTAAGTGATGTGATTTTTTGTTTTTGAAATCAAAACCGAAACTTTGTCCAAGTCGGAATCCATCTGTAAAATTGTAGCCGTCCCATGTACCGAGCAGCCCCGAATAATTAAAATAAAACAACGAAGAATCGTTTCCAATACGCCCGCCGAAAATCAAATCCGACATCGAAAATTTCGGATTGCGTTCGGCTCTATCAACCGAATCAAGATATTGTTCAAGAGTATCGCGGCGAACGTAACTTTGTTGTTCCTCGTCTGTCAAAACTATTTTACGAACACCATTCCAATATGCAGAATCTCTTTTTGTTGCAAGCGAATCAACACTTTTTTTTATATAATCTTCTTCCTTTATTTCCAAAGATTTTTTCTTGGCTTTTTCTTTAATTTTAACAGGTATAACATTCGATTTTTCAACTGCTATCAAAGAGTCATTTAATTTTATATCAGTAAATTGCATCGAAGAAAGAAGATTTGCCTCAAATTTAACTCCTAAAATATTTGCATCAATTTCTGTAAGAGCATCAGTAACGAGATAAATGTCATTGCTAACTTCGTGATAGTTAAGATGATATGTAAAATTTATTCCCATTGCAGAAATTGAAATATCGGCATTGCGCACGTTCCATTGGTCTTCTGCGATGTAAAGCGTACCTGAAAGCAGTTGTGGGTCTTGTAAACGCGGAATTATAGTAATTTTATTAATTGTTTGATTATTAACTATTTCAAATCCTTCATAACGAAAACGGTAATAATTAAAAGCGTTTTTATTAAGCGGCGAAATGGCAGACAAAAAATATGGATTGTAAAGTGAAAACATTGTTGAAATAAACGAATTTGTCGGGTCGTCCATCATTGGAAAAGAACTCGAAAACGCTTTTATATTTTGTTCGTAAGTTTCAGGTGCAGTAAATTTTATCTCGCTATACGATTCAAGTAGAAAAATTTTGTTGCGAAATTGTTCCATCTCTTTTTTGTCGCTTTCCGACATCATTCCTGTAAAAAGTTTCGGAATGGAAGTCATTTTGCCTGAACCCTTTGAATATGCATTATAAGTTGATGATTTTACAACATTTTGATAGAATGGCGCTTTCGCAATCGCTTTGCGCATGATAGAATATGCCGGGTCTTCGCCGGCAGTTGCAACGACTTCGCTCAATTGTATATAATTGACTATTAGAATAATATCTTTTTGATAATCATTATCGGGCATAATTATTTTTTCCTGTTTTTTTTCAAAACCTACACAAGAAATTTCAAGATTGTATGTTCCCACATTCAAAGCAATAGAAAATTCTCCTGCTTCATTGGTAATCAACCCCTGACGAGTTTCTTTTACAAAAATTGATGCGCTTGCAACCGAATTGCCATCACTATCAACAACTCGCCCGCTAAAATTGTGAGCAAAAAGATTTAAACTTAATAAAATATTTAAAATCAATAATATCTGTTTCATTTGTAAGAAATATTGGTATTAGTTTGCAAAGATAAGATTAAAATTTGGTTATATCCAAGTGCGTAAGGTAAAAATCAAGACCACCTCCGTCACGCTTTCCCCTGTACTCTAAATAAATAAACATTGCAAATGTTTGATTATAGGTGCAGAAATAATCATTTTTAATTAAAAACAGTTATTTCAGAGTTAAAATTAACAAATAACCACTTTTTTATTTGTTTCCCTAAAATTCTGTTAATCTGTTTTCTATTTTAGTTAAATTAAAAAAAATATTTGGCGAAAATTTGACCTTAGGTACGCCTTTTGATAATTTTGCAGTCGAAAATTTTTAATTTAATAAAAAAATATGAAAAGGAAAAATTTAATGAAATTTTTGGGCTTGTTATTAGCCGTAGTAGTTGTGAGTGCTGCCACAACATTTACAGTCAATAGTTTAACAAACAAAAATTTGACAGGACAATCGAATGGTAAGTCGCCATTTTCGTTTGCCGATTTTCAATCGGTACGCAGCGGATTAGAAACAGACTTTACTCTTGCTGCCGAGCATACGGTGCATGCAGTAGTTCACGTAAAAGTTAGGGTGCAAGGACGTGGTGGAATGCAGGGTTTTGGCGGAATGGACGATTTTTTTGACCAGTTCTTTTTTGGTCCCTTTGGCGGCGGCGGACGTCCCCAACAGCAACGCGAAATGCCGATGCAGGAAGGTAGCGGTTCAGGGGTAATAATTTCGCCGGACGGTTATATTGTAACAAATAATCACGTCATTGAAAATGCAAAAGAAATTGAGGTTACACTCAACGACAAACGTACTTTTAAAGCCAAACTCGTGGGTACAGACCCTACAACCGATATTGCGCTGATAAGAATTGACGCAAAAGATTTACCTACAATTCCTTTCGGCAATTCTGATGCGCTCAAAGTAGGTGAATGGGTTTTGGCTGTCGGAAATCCTTTTAATTTAACATCAACCGTAACAGCGGGCATTGTTAGCGCAAAAGCACGAAATATTGACATTTTAAAATCTCAAATGAAAATTGAATCGTTTATTCAAACAGACGCAGCGATAAATCCGGGTAACAGTGGAGGTGCTTTGGTAAATACCGACGGTCAGTTAGTTGGAATAAATACTGCAATTGCCTCACAAACAGGAAGTTATAACGGTTACGGCTTTGCTGTTCCTTCAAGTATAGTGCAAAAAGTTGTTACTGACATTAAGGAACACGGAACGGTTCAACGCGCGGTATTGGGAGTTTCAATGGGTGATATTACCGATCAACTTGCAAAAGATAAAAATTTGAAAACGATGGAAGGAGCGTATGTCAGCGAAATTGCTAAAGGCAGTGCCGCTGAGAAAGCAGGAATAGAAGCCGGTGATGTAATCACAGCGATTGACAACACAAAAATCACTTCTGCGACAGAATTACAGGAGCAAGTTGGACGTCATCGTCCGGGTGATAAGATTAATGTTACTATTTTGCGTGGCGACAAAACGCTGACAAAAACTGCCGAACTGAAAAATATTCAGGGTAATACCGATATTATTGCCAAAATAAACGGCAGCGAACTCTTTGGAGCAACTTTTATTGAGGTTGATTCACAAATTGCTAAATCACTCAATATTGACGGAGGATTGCAGGTTAAATCGGTTGACAAAGGCGCCTTTGCATCTGCCGGAGTAAAAGAAGGATATATTGTTCTCAAAGTAAATAATCAACTGATTGGAAACGAAGATGATTTACAAGATGCAGTCAATCAGGTTATTAACAGCAACGACCGCGACAAAGTACTTTTTCTCGCCGGTGTTTATCCCAACGGACGTGTAACATATTATGCCGTTGATTTAAGCAAATAAATAATTAGAAAATTTGACTTTTTCAATATATTTTTAAGTCAAACATAAAAATTACCATTATAAATAAAAAATAATATGCAAATTAAGAGGCATTCCACAAAAGGATGGCCTCTTTTTTTGATATTTTTTCCAGGAATTGTTTATTACATTTTCACAAAAATCATTCATGTTTATAATTAAACTATTGATAATAAGGTATTTATATTAATAAAATTATTAATTATATAATAATGTTTTTATTTTATCAGATTAAAAAAAATATTCATATTAGAAAAGTATTTTTATCTTTGCAAAATATTTTTTTACTGTTATGATAACAACTGATTTTCATTTTGAAGGACAAACTGCCGTTTATCGCGGCAAAGTGCGCGACGTTTATACTATTAAAAACGATTTGCTGGTAATGGTTGCAACCGACCGAATATCTGCCTTTGATGTGGTTTTACCGCAATCGATACCTTACAAAGGGCAGATTCTTAATCAAATTGCTGCGAAATTCCTCGATGCCACTGCCGATATTGTGCCGAATTGGAAACTGTCAATACCCGACCCAATGGTAACTGTAGGGTTGAGATGTGATTCTTTTCCTGTGGAAATGATTGTGCGAGGCTATCTCTGCGGTACCGCTTGGCGGACTTACAAAAGTGGAGTGCGCCATATTTGCGGAGTGAAAATTCCTGATTCGATGCGTGAAAATCAAAAATTTCAAACACCTATCATTACCCCAACAACAAAAGCAGAGCAAGGGCAGCACGACCAGGATATTTCCAAAGAAGAAATAATAATACAAGGACTTGTTTCTGCGGACGATTATGCACTTTTGGAAAAATATTCACTTGCACTGTTTGAGCGCGGGACAAAAATTGCCGAAAGCCGCGGATTAATCCTCGTTGATACAAAATATGAATTTGGAAAACGCGACGGAAAAATATATCTAATTGACGAGATTCACACTCCCGACAGTTCGCGCTACTTTTATAAAGACGGCTATGCCGAACGCCTTGAAAAAGACGAGCCGCAACGACAACTCTCAAAAGAATTTGTACGTCAATGGTTAATGGAAAGCGGGTTTCAAGGTGGAGCAGGGCAGATAATCCCTGAAATGACCGATGAAATAGTGCAAAATATCAGCGAACGGTATATTGAACTTTATGAAAATATTACAGGTGAAAAATTTGTAAAAGAAAACATTGAAAACCTGTCGGAGCGCATAGAAACAAATGTGAAAGATTTTTTAAAGATATATTTACATCAAAAAAGATAGAAAAAACTGATTTCTGCCAATAAAACGACTTACAGTAACAGGGGAGATATACAAATATAAACCTGATTAATAAAAAACAGTCGGAAATGAAATGAATGAAAATCTTTTTAAATATATTGAGCAGCATTCCGAGATAGAGCCGCTGTATTTGCAGCAAATTAGCCGTACAACACATGTACGGTTGCTTAATGCTCGAATGATTGCAGGGACAACGCTCGGACGGATACTTAAAATGCTTTGCCAAATGATAAATCCAAAAAACGTTCTCGAAATCGGAACTTTTGTTGGTTATTCAGCCCTTTGTATGGCAGAGGGAACTAAAAGCGATACAATAATTCACACTATTGAAATTGACGATGAATTGGAAGATATTATTCTCGAAAATTTTTTAAAAGCGCCATTTGACACAAAAAATATTTTTCTGCATATTGGAGATGCCTTGCAAGTGATTGATAATTTGAAAGATACCATTTTTGATTTGGTTTTTATTGACGGCGACAAACGGCAATATTTACAATATTATCAAAAGATTTTACCGCTTGTACGTTCCGGCGGATTTATTTTTGCAGATAATATATTTTGGAACGGGAAAATTTTTGAAAAAATAAAATCAAATGATTTTCAAACGCAGGCAATAGTCCAATTCAACGATTTTATCGCCAATGACACCAGAATTGAAAAAAATATTTTGCCCGTGCGCGACGGACTGACAATAATTCGGAAAAAATGATTTTCCCGGTAATTTTTACTTTAATTCTCCAATTCTAAGTCGTATTCCGGCATAAAGGCGGGTTCCCATAAGTGGTCCCCAGATAAGCGAGGAGTCAAAATCTCTACCAAACGGCATTTGCGGGTCTATTATTGGATTTTTTTGCCTGTAATTAAAAATATTTTCCGCTCCTAAATAAACATCAAAACGTTTGGAATTGTGAGTTATTTGTCCGAAAAATATTGGAAATACTTCGGAATATGACGCTTTTTCGTTGTAGCCATTCAAATTTGGGAGACGTGTCGGTCCGTTGATTTGAGTTGTAAAATCGAAAACCCAGCGGCGCAATTTTGTTGCATAAGATAGATTTACCAGCCCGCGAAAACGCGATGAGAGCGGCTTTTCCATCTGAAATAATTTTCCGTCAATATCGGTATAAGTTATTTGTGTGTTGTTGTATCGAAATGCGGTGTAAATATCAAATCGGCGAAATGGCGTAAGTGTAATATCCACCTGAAAAACATCGGCAAAAGAACGTCCATTCAAATTATAAAAAAATACATTGTTGCGATTGCGCTCAATATCGACAACCGCCTGATTTTGAAATTCCGTATGAAAAAAATCAATCCCGACAGACATAATTTCTTCTTTCCAAACCGGAATTGAAAATTGCATATTCGCCCCATAATTCCACGCACTTTCAATATTAATATTTTTGATATTGCTAATGTCAATATTGCGCGACGAGGCGAGAAACCCGATATTTTCGGAAATCAAATTCGGAGAACGAAAGCCCCGCCCAATGGAGGCACGCGCCAGAATATACTCATTGAAAGTATATTTTAAATTTAAACGAGGACTAACAAGTATTTTTTTGAAAAAACTGTTGTAGTCGGCTCGAATTCCTGCAACAATTATCAGTGGTTTGAAAGGAGATACTGTATATTCGCCAAACAATCCTGATACTGTTTCATCACGGTTGATTTCCGTTTTCGGAGTTTGATTGAACTCAAGCGAATCCAAATAGTTTGTGCAATAATAATCGGCGCTAAAACTTCCTCCTACAGAAATTCTATGGTCGTGATTATCACCGATTTGCTGATTGTATATAATATTCAAATACAACGAATTTTGCGTCCCGTCAAAGGTCTTTTTTCCAACCTGAGCAAGTTGCTCATAATGCGTAATATTGCTAATAATTCCAATTGAACTGCCTTCTTTTTTAGTAAAAGGAATACCTGTTTTATTTTCTATAGTAAAATTTCTATTTGTAAAATTTGTTGAAAATAAATTATTTGCAATGCCTGTCATTTGTCCGCCGTTGCGTTTTTCTTCAAGAAACTTAATACCCGACTGGCTATGAATACCGCTTTCTGAAGTGTAACTCCATCTGTTATAAAGGTTTATAAGTCGATTTTTGGGTGTATCCATAAAGCCGTCAGAGTTATAATCGTGTTCCTGCGTTTCAGCCGAAAAGTGTGCAAGCAGCCCAACATCCCACAATTTATTGAGTTTTATTGCAGATGTTACATTTGCCTCGTAGCGTCCCTCTATATCGCCATAGAGATTGATAAAAAGCGGTTGAGCGGTTTCGGGTTTTAACATTTCAAGATTTATTTGCCCTGTAATATTCTCATAACCATTAACAACCGAAGATGCGCCTTTTAAAATCTGTATTGACTCAAGCCATGTCCCCGGTAAATAATTCCATCCGAAAGTTGATGCAAGTCCGCGCATTGTCGGAATATTTTCAGCCAGCATTTGACTGTACAAGCCCGACAAGCCCAAAAGTTGAACCTGCTTTGCTCCTGTAACTGCGTCTGTAAAACCCACAGAAATACTCGCGCTGTTTTCAAAACTCTCGGAAAGATTGCAGCATGCCAATTTTACTAATCCTGTTTTAGTAATTACTTCCGTCTTAAAAGTAGCATTGCGCGGACTTATTGTGCCTTTGCGCACTCCGACAACAGATGTTTCTTCTAAAGTAATTGACTGTTCCATCATCAGGTGCGTTATCTCTTGAGCATTTCCTGAAAGCAAGACAGTATCGGATACATATCCTGTAAGTGAAAATACAAGTTGCAGCGGCTCGTTTGCTTTGCGGAAAAGTGAAAAACTGCCGTCTGACTGGCTATGAACTCCGTTTGTAGTATTCGGAAGATAGACAGACACTCCTTCGAGAGCGGTTTGATGTCCATTTTCTTGGGAATAAACATGTCCGCTAATTTGTTGAGCGAGAACTGTTGCAAGAGGCAAAATAAATACAACGCAGGAAAAAAATATTTTTTTATACATAAAATCTTTAATTAGTTTAATAAATTTATTGCTATAATAATTAATTTTCGACTGCAAAGATACTGTATTATTGCGTGCAACAAAGTTGCAAAAAAATAACTTTTAAAAAAGAAATATACGCTGTTATTTTTATTTTCCGGTCAGTACAACGATTTTGCTTGTACTTTTTTACAATGTATGGACGCTGCATGATGCAGCATCCATACCGTAAATTATTTTTTTTTTGTAATGCAGGCACTACAAAAAACGAAGAATATCCTTAAAAAGCCCGAATTGCACGTACATTAAGAGTGTTTTCCTTATTCCAAAAATCCTGAGAGTCATAGTTTTCGTTATCATATAAGGACTGCGCCCACGCATTGTTGGAACTGTATTCCGACGAACTCCAATAATATCCGAAAAATCCACCTATCAACTTCCTGTTTTGATAAAGCATATTCAACTCCTCTTTACTCGGTAAAAACCAGTCGTTGTAGCCATTCAAAACCAAATCATCGCACAACTTGGCTGCATAAACGTTATTTCCCTGAATTTGTACTATTTTCGTTGTATTGCTTTGTCCTGTTCCTATTGCTGTACCTGTAGCCCCTGTTGTAATGTAACTGCCATTATACCACTGAATACCATCACTTTGGTCTTCAGGCGCTGCAATAAAACCATGTTGATTATCCAAATAAGCAATTATTCCTCCCTGATAATACATTCCTACTGATAATTGTGTTTCTGTCTTAAAACGTATGGCATCCAAATTGGCTTGGTAGCCATTGCCAAATTCCCATTTGAATGTATGCAATCCTGTTTCAAGATAAAAACCATGTTTAACCCAACTATTGGTTAAAACGCATACTTTCCTTTTAACCCCATCAATGTAAAAATCAACCTTTCCATCTCCTTTTAAATAAAATTCAACAAAGTTAATGTTGGAATTGCATGTTTTATTAGTTACCACAGCAGTATTATCTGTTGTTGTTGTCAATGAATAGATATCATCGGCTCCAATTGTATTATCAATAACCCATGTCGTAGTTTGCCATGTATTCGGAATCTTACCGTCCGAAAAGGTAACAAAATCAGGACTTTCCGTGCCGGTCGGATTGTCAGGATTATTCGAATCATTTTTTCCGCACCCTGAAAACAGTGCTACTGTTGCGAGGCAGATTGTCGCTGCAACCACATTCTTCATAAGAAATTTTCCTTTCTTCATTTTTGATAATTTTTTTAATTATTATTTAGTTTTATAAAATGTAAATTAAGTACAGCGCAAAGATAAAACATATTTTTGAAATAATACCAAACAGGGCAAATTTTTATTAATATTTGTAAATTATCTTTACAATTTTAAGGTTAAAAATCTGTATTTTAAATGATAATACGTTTTTTTCAATGTTGCTAAAATATTACGATTATTTTTTCATCTGTTCGATAAAACAATCTTCGATGCCGGGAGTAATTTTTTGAATATAAATGTTTTGCGGTAAATTTTGCGGCAAAATATTATCTTTAAAAACCGTATGCAAGGTATCGCCAAACATGTAGCAGGACTCAACATCGTTTCGTTGGCGCAAATTTTCCAAAAGAGAATAATTATCGGCAGACCGAATTTCAAAAACGGCGTTAATGTTTTTACTTATAATGTTTTGCGGTGTATCAACCGAAAGGATTTTTCCGTTCTGAATAAGAGCAATTCTTTGGCACAAAATCGCCTCGTCCATATACGGAGTGCTAACCATGATTGTAATGTTCATGGCTTTAAGTTTTTCTAAAATAGCCCAAAATTCTTTGCGGCTAACAGGGTCTACTCCTGTTGTCGGTTCGTCGAGCAGAAGCACTTCGGGTTTATGTATCAAAGCGCAGCAGAGTGCAAGTTTCTGTTTCATTCCGCCGGAAAGTTTGCCGGCACGCCGAGTTTTAAACGGCTCTATTTGTACATAAATATCGTGTATAATATCATAATTTTCCTCAATAGTAGTTCCAAAAATATCCGCAAAAAACTTCAAATTTTCTTCTATGCTTAAATCTTGATACAGCGAAAAACGCCCCGGCATATATCCAATGCAGCGACGAATTTTTTTCCATTGAGTTGAAACGTCAAAACCACAAACAGTTGCCTGCCCGCTGTTTTGTTCTATTAGTGTGGCTAAAATGCGGAAAAGCGATGTTTTGCCGGCTCCGTCAGGTCCGATTAGTCCAAAAAGTTCGCCTTTTTCAATATCAAAAGAAACATTATCAAGAGCAGTAATTGTGTCCGACTTTTGAGTATATGTTTTTGATATGTTTTTAACGGAAATCATTGATTTTGCTCAATCAGTTTTTTGCCTTTGGCAATGGCATCGTCAATTGTGCCAACGTTAAGGAATGCCATTTCGGGCATCTCGTCGAGTTCGCCGTTGAGTATCATTTTGAAACCGCGAATAGTTTCGGCAATAGACACCATCACTCCCGGAACGCCCGTAAATTGTTCTGCCATAAAAAAAGGCTGCGAGAGGAAACGTTGAATTTTCCGCGCACGATTGACAGTAATTTTGTCCTCGTCCGAAAGTTCGTCCATCCCCAAAATAGCAATAATATCCTGCAATTCTTTATTTCTTTGTAAAATTTGAACAACCTGTTGTGCGGTTTGATAATGTTCTTCGCCCACAATTTCGGGATTTAAGATACGCGAAGTTGAATCTAACGGGTCAACGGCGGGGAAAATTCCGAGTTCGGAAATTTTTCGGCTCAAAACCGTTTTTGCATCCAAATGTGAGAATGTTGTTGCCGGAGCGGGGTCAGTCAGGTCGTCTGCGGGAACATAAACCGCCTGCACAGAAGTAATAGAACCGCGTTTTGTTGAAGCAATTCGTTCCTGCATTTGTCCCATTTCTGTTGCCAAAGTAGGTTGATAACCTACTGCCGATGGCATTCGTCCGAGCAAAGCCGAAACTTCAGACCCTGCCTGAGTAAAACGGAAAATATTATCTATAAAAAATAAAATATCCTGTCCGCCGCTTTTTTCGTCTCCTTCACGGAACGATTCTGCAACCGTCAGTCCCGACAGCGCAACTGATTTACGCGCCCCCGGCGGCTCATTCATTTGCCCAAAAACAAGCGTTGCCTGCGACTTTTGCACTTCTGCCATATCAACTTTGGACAAATCCCAATCGCCTTCTTCCATTCCTTTTTTAAATTCTTCGCCGTATTTTATAACTCCGGATTCAATCATATCGCGCAACAAATCATTTCCTTCGCGGGTTCGTTCTCCAACACCTGCAAAAACTGAGAAACCTGAATGTCCTTTGGCAATATTATTTATTAATTCCATAATAATAACAGTTTTGCCAACACCTGCCCCTCCAAAAAGCCCTACTTTTCCTCCTTTGGGAAAAGGTTGCAGCAAGTCAATAACTTTAATTCCGGTAAAAAGGATTTCATCGGAAGTTGTAAGGTCTTCAAATTTTGGCGGTTCGCGGTGAATTGGATATGCGCCTTTGGTGTTTAAGGCGCTCATTCCGTCGATTGGCGAGCCGATAACGTTCATAAGCCGCCCTTTAATTTGTTCTCCAACAGGCATTGTGATTGGCGAGGCAAGCGAGCGTACTTTCAGTCCGCGCCGCAGACCGTCTGTAGAGTCCATCGCAACCGTGCGCACGGTATTTTCACCGATATGTTGTTGAACTTCAACGATTAATTCGCCACCGTTTTCTTTTTCAACAGCCAAAGCATCGTAAATTGCAGGAAGTTTATAATCATTCTCTTGACTTAACTCAAAAAATACATCGACAACAGGTCCGATTATTTGAGATACTTTTCCGTAAAATTCTGACATAAATATTATTTAATATTTTATTCTAAAAAAAATCTTAAAAAACGGCTGCAAATTTACTGAAAATTATTGAAATCTGCATTGTTCCAAATAAAAAAATAGTGTATCTTGAAATTATTTTATACTTAAACCCACACAAAAACCAATTCCTAATGATGTTTGTGTGTCGGCTTTTTTGTTAGTATAAAAAGCCTCAATATGACTAATTTTGTAAAATTGAGTATCGGAATTTTTGCACTTATCAGCATTCAACACATATACGCTCGGTGCAAGCGACAATCCCAATTTTTTGTTAATATTATAAACAAACCCTAATTTTAGACGTGAAACGGAAATATTTTGTATTTTTCTAAAATTTATCGGAAAATAATTGCTGTAAATAAGTTCGGGCTGGAAATCAAACGTGCCGCTGATTGGTGTACGATTGCCGAAACCGATACCAAATACCCATAAATTGTCGTTAATAAAATTCACGCCTGCCGAATAAAGGGTGTAGAACTTTTGCGTCCCCATTTTGAAACTTAAAGCCACATTTGCATAATCGGAATACGACAATTCAAATTCTCTGTAAGCGCCTTTTTTTACAATATTGACCAGACTCAATGAAATTCCCTTTGCTATCGTATCATTAATGCTGACAAGCCCTATCTGCAAGGCATTCGATATTTTTGTGCGATTGTATAAACCGATTTGTACTCCTTTCATTCTCCCTATCATAAGGTTTGCAGGAGCAATCTGAAGTCCTGACATTTTTTCGCTTGCAATATTAGCCAAACCTGACACTTGCAGTCCTGACATTCCTTCGCTTGCAATATTAGCCAATCCTGACACTTGCAGCCCTGACATTCTTTCGCTTGCAATATTAGTCAATCCTGACACTTGCAGCCCCGACATTCCTTCGCTTGCAATATTAATCAATCCTGACACTTGCAGCCCCGACATTCCTTCGCTTGCAATATTAGTCAATCCTGACACTTGCAGTCCAGACATTCCTTCGCTTGCAATATTAATCAATCCTGACACTTGCAGCCCCGACATTCCTTCGCTCACAATATTAGTCAAACCTGACACTTGCAGTCCAGACATTCCTTCGCTTGTAATATTAGTCAATCCTGACACTTGCAATCCCGACATTCCTTCGCTTGTAATATTAGTCAATCCTGACACTTGCAGTCCTGCCGTTCCTTCGCTCACAATACTTGCAAGACCAGATACCTGCATTCCTGCCATTTTACCGCCGACTATACTTCCCAATCCCGATATTTGAACGCCAAAAATATTTTCTTTAACCTTTGAGTACAATCCGCTAATTTCTAATCCGTTCAATGCTCCGATTTTTCCGGTAAGAAGGTTCAGGGAAAAATTGTAAGTAAAATTTTTACTTTCCTTTCCGCTTGTTCCCATCGGATAGAAGATACTAACCTGTCCGGGAACATTTTTCAATTCGTCTGTTTGTTGCGCCAATGCGCTAACCAAACAACATAAAGTTATGATCAACAAAAAACATTTTTTCCTTTTCATAAAATAAAACTTTTTATAATTATCATTTCTTTTTTACAATAAATGTAATTTATGATATAATTTATGATATAATTTATCAATAAAAATTATTTTTCCAACAAATTTTCGTACTGTCCTTTTGTTTGCAAAATATTAATTGCCTTTTGCAACGAATCATTTACTTTATCTATTATTTGATAAAATTCATTTGTTGTCCATAAATCGCCTGCTATCAATGCTTTAAGTTGGATTTTAATTATCGGTAAGGATTTTTCATATTCCGATTTATTAAATTCTATTTTCAAGTCAGATGCACGTTCAAGCAAGTTATCGAGCAAAGTTTGCGGAATTTCAAAATTATTTTTATAAGAAATAAAATCAGGATATAACTTTTTCAATTGCTCGCGGTTTTCCTGTAAATAGGTTAAATACAAACGATTAACTACTCCTCGTCCCACTAATATGCGGTAAAATTGTGTGTTGTAAGTAGTATCGAGCGGCACAAAAACATCGGGCATAATTCCGCCGCCTCCATAAACGGCACGTTTATTAACAAGAGTAGTATATTTCAATGAATCAGCAAGATGAATACTATCTGCGTGTTGCATTTCGCCGTGTTCATATCTATCCATAATATCTTTTGCATAATCGACATCGCCTTTATATGGCTTCTGAATGCAGCGCCCCGAAGGAGTGTAATAACGTGCAACTGTAAGGCGAATCATTGAACCGTCAATAAGCGGTAACTGCCTTTGTACAAGTCCTTTACCAAAGGTGCGCCGTCCAATTATCAGTCCTCTGTCCCAGTCCTGCACTGCTCCGGAAACGATTTCGCTTGCCGAAGCCGAAAATTCATCAACCAGAATTATAAGTTTATTTTTTTCAAAATTACCTTTTGAAGTCGCAAGAGCATCGCGGCGCGGCATGTGCAGCCCTTGTGTATAAACCAAAAGTCGTTTATCTCCCAAAAATGCATCGGCAAGGTCAATTGCCGCATCAAGATAGCCGCCTCCATTGCCCTGTAAACTCAAAATTAACGAAGTCATTCCTTGCTTTTTCAGGGTATCAAGCGCATCGTTGAACTCCGAGAGAGTGTTTGCACCAAAACTGTTAATTTTAATATAACCGATTGTGGGGCTAACCATATATTTTGCGTCAACGCTGTAAATAGGAATTTTGTCGCGTATAATATTGAAAATCAACAAATTACGCTCTCCCGAACGTTTCACTTTAACTATGACTTCTGTTCCGCGCTGCCCGCGAAGAAGGTTCAAAATGTCGGTATTTTGTTTTTTTACTCCTGCAATCAATTCATTTTCAACATAAATTATACGGTCGCCGGGCAAAATGCCAACTTTTGCAGAAGGACAGCCTGCAATAGTTTGCACCACAAGCAGTGTATCTTCAAACATTTGAAACTGGATTCCAATACCATCAAAACTGCCTTCGAGCGGTTCATTGACGCGTTCAACCTCTTTTTTAGGAATATAGACCGAGTGCGGGTCAAGGTCTTTCAACATTGCAACTATCGCTGTTTCAACAAGTTGCTCGTTGTTTATCGTATCAACATAATACGCTGTAATGGCGTTCATCAAATTGGAAATTTTTCGCTGGTCGTCAATGGTAAATCCTTTTTTGTCATTTTGCGAAAAAATTGAGACACTGCCAACCATTAGGCATGTAATCAAACAGAAAGAGAATTTTTTCATTTATTAAAATATAAAATGATTATAGTATATAAAAACAGACGCAAAATTATTGCTTTTTATCCAAATAAGCAAAAGTATTGAAGTATAAAATCTTTAAAAAACATAATGTTCAATCATTGCTATTTTTTGATTGGTCGGTTTCACGTATGAAAGGCACTGTACTTGTTATGAGTATTGACATATTAATTTTTTTTTACTACCTTTCCTCTGTAAAAAACTTTTTTCATTAGCTAACGCTTGGAAAACTTAGATTTTTCATATAATTTTGCACTTTCAATAATTAAATAAATTTTTTACAAAAATGACAAAAATAAATTTCAATTTGAGGAATGTTATTGCAGCAGCAATCTGCCTCGTGGGTTTAACGGCAAGCGTGAGCGCTTGGGCGCAAGATGTACAGTGGAAAAAGAATTTTGGCGGAAGCGATGGTAATTACTATTATTCCGTAACAGCCGTATCGGATGGCATCGTTGCCGCAGGGTATTATGGTTCAAGTTCTTTCGGAACCGGCGACTGGGCGGGCGTTGCAGGAAAAGGCAGCGATGATGCCATCCTTGTAAAATACAACAACGACGGCAATGTGGTATGGAAAAAGAATTTCGGCGGAAGCGGTGATGATTACTATTTTGCCGTAACAGCCGTATCGGACGGCGTTGTTGCCGCAGGGTTTTCTTATGTTTTGGGTGACGGCGACTGGGCGGGCTTTGCAGGAAAAGGCGGCAATGACGCCATCCTTGTAAAATACGACAACAACGGCAATGTAGTATGGAAAAAGAATTTCGGAGGAAGCAGTGAGGATTACTATTATTCCGTAACAGCCGTATCGGACGGCGTCGTTGCCGCAGGGTATTCTTATGGAGGTTCTTTCGGCAACGGCGACTGGGCGGGCGTTGCGGGAAAAGGCTACGAAGACGCCATCATTGTAAAATACGACAACAACGGCGATGTGCTGTGGAAAAAGAATTTCGGCGGAAGTGCTGATGATGTCTATTATTCTGTAACAGCCGTATCGGATGGCGTCGTTGCCGCAGGGTTTTCTACTGCTTTTGGCGACGGTGACTGGGCGGGCGTTGCAGGAAAAGGCTGGGATGACGCCATCCTTGTAAAATACGACAACAACGGCAATGTAGTATGGAAAAAGAATTTTGGCGGCAGCGATGATGATGTCTATAAATCCGTAACAGCCGTATCGGACGGCGTCGTTGCTGCAGGGGGTTCTAATCCAAGTTCTTTCGGCACCGGTGACTGGGCGAGTGTTGCGGGAAAAGGGGGTGCTGAGGATGCCATCCTTGTAAAATACGACAACAACGGCGATGTGCTGTGGAAAAAGAATTTCGGCGGCAGCAGCATTGATTCCTATTATTCCGTAACAGCCGTATCGGACGGCGTCGTTGCCACAGGGTATTCTGAACAATATTCTTTTAGAACTGGCGACTGGGCGGACGTTATGGGGAAAGGCAGCACTGACGCTACCCTTGTAAAATACGACAACAACGGTAATGTGGTGTGGAAAAAGAATTTCGGCGGCAGCGGTGGTGATTGCTATTATTCTGTAACAGCCGTATCGGACGGCGTCGTTGCCACAGGGAATTCTGATTTATTTTCTTTCGGTAATGGCGACTGGGCGGGTGTTGCGGGAAAATGCATTATGGACGCCATCATTGTAAAATATTCGATAACTACGGGAATAGAACAACTGAATACCGATGCGGGAGCATTGAAAATTTATCCCAATCCCGTCAAAGACGAATTGACAATCGAGAGTGGAGAATTGACAATTGAAAATGTGGCAATCACCGATTTGTCAGGACGCATCGTTGTAGGGGCAGGTTTAAAACCTGCCCCTACAAAACCTGCCCTTACAACGGGCGGTACAATAATTAATGTTTCCGCATTGCCGAGCGGCGTTTATTTTATCAAAGTCGGCAGTAAGGCAGGCAAATTTGTAAAGGAATAATTAATAATGAATTAGGATTTTTGGATTGCTTCGGCACTTCGTGCCTCGCAATGACGATAAACAAGGCGAACACACGTCATTGCGAGCCGCTGCAAGCGGCGAAGCAATCCAGAAAACTAAAAAATAAAAAAAATTAAATAAATTATTCATTTAAAAAAAATCACTACTGCCCGATAAAAAAAAAGGGTTACTCCTTCTAAAGTTTCACCCTAATGTTGTATTTTTGTTGTACCACCAATAAAAAAAACAACATGGGCAAAGGTAGTGAAAATAAATTAGTCGGACAGCCGATATTCAAACAAATTTTGAATTTGATACCGAGCGAGGTAGTCAATAGTGTAGTATTTAAACAAAAAAGCGACC
>WQYU01000042.1 GCA_009781075.1 Paludibacter sp.
GTTTTGCCTTCTATCCGCTACGGCAGTCAATTCAACAGTGTAAATAGTTTTTTTAGTTCATTACAAGAACTATGGTATGACTTAAAACATTATTGAGCTCAATTTGTAAAACCAAATGATGAATTAATGAAATTATCCGCATTTATTTAAGGCGTCTATTATAAAGCCACACAGTATGTGTAATCTTCAATTACGATTTGTATAATTTCAAAAAAAATTACGAAAAAATCATATTGTTTTTTCGTAATTTTTCCAAAATATATTTATATTTTGTTTTTAGTATTTATCGCATTATTATAAATAATGCAAATAAAATTTATTTGTTAATTTTCTTAATTCCAACAAGTTCTACATCAAAAATTAACGGTGAAAAAGGTGGGATCGGACTTCCTTGCCTGCTTGCTCCATAGGCAAGTTCCTGTGGAATATACAAACGCCATTTTGAGCCGACTGGCATAATTTTCAGTGCATCTGTCCAACCTTTAATAACCCTTGTAACCGGAAATTCGACAGATTTGCCTGATTTTGCATTACTGTCAAAAATCGTATCATTCATCAGTTTTCCAGTATAATTTACCATTACAACACTTGTATCAACAGGTATTGGTCCCATTCCTTTTTTTAATACTTCATAATACACACCGGCAGGAGTTTTTAGAATCCCCGGTTTTTGTGCAATTTGAGCAATAAATTTTTCGCCCGCTTCTTTTTCGGCTTTATATTTTACTTCCATTTCCTCTTCATACTTTTTCTGTGCTGCTGCCATTTGTTCTGCCTGACGCTTCTGCATTGTTTTTTCCAGATATTGCC
The DNA here is from genome assembly GCA_009781075.1 of Paludibacter sp. GTDB lineage: Bacteria > Bacteroidota > Bacteroidia > Bacteroidales > Paludibacteraceae > WRGS01. The sequence goes on from WQYU01000042.1 coordinate 811, forward strand.
CAGCTTCTTTCATACTCATTTGAATGTCTTTGCCGTCGAATCCATTTATCATTCCCTGACGGAAAAGAGGATAATTTGCAGTCAAAGTGCTGTCGCCGAATAAGCCGGTTTCCTGCCCAGTGGCGTATGATTGTCCGATTTGTTTTTCCAAAATTGCAATTTGGTTGGTATGGTCTTCTTTTGGAGCTTTGAGTCCTGCGTTAAGTCCTGCAAAAAAATCGTCAATATATTTACCTGTGGAGTCGTTTTTCATCAAAGATTGACGAATTTGACTGCCTTGGGAAAGTCCAAAGGTATAACTAAGCGAATCATTTTCAGAATTTAATTTTACTGATTTTGCATTTTTATTGCCTGAACAGTTTACAAAGGCAATCATAGTACAAATTACTGCTGATAATATTATTATTTTTTTCATCTTAAAATTTATTAAAAAAATTAAATAAGTAAGTTATAAATTATTTTTTCAAATCTTCTTTTTTAGCAGGTTCGGTTGGTTTATTTCTTATCTGTGCTTTTATATCAGCCTTTTTCGCAGTGTCGGCAGGTTGAGTTTGCATCTGCTGCAATTGTTGCTGTTTTTGCATTTCTTCCTTATATTTGGCTTGCTGAATCTTATTAAAGACCATTTGCACATAATTTTGAGTGCTGGCTTCGGAAAATGCAGAATCTTTATATTTGAGGAACGCATTAGTTAAACCCTGTTTCAACAAGTTGATGTCAAATTTATAGTTTGAGTTTTCCAATATGCCTTTGTCTTGCTCTTTGAGCCATTGTCCGAGCGAGTATCCTTGCATATAGACCTCACTTTTACCATTAAAAGTGTTGAATGCCTTATCCATACCCTTGATAAAATTCGCAGCGGCATTTTTGCTGGAGTCGTTGACGAACTCGCGCTGTTTTATCATTCCGCCATTATTTACACCAAGCGTATAGTTAATACTATCTTCCAGCGTGGTTAAGGTTACGGTTTTAGGAGAATCATCTTTTCCTCCGCAAGCGCACATCATCACTAATGCAGTTGTTACAACTGCCGAAAAAATTAAATGATTATGTTTCATTTCCTTTTGAAATTAATATTATTATTTTATTTATTATTAATTGAATTTCAATAAATTATATACATAAATTGCTGTTTGAAAAATAAGCTGCAAAGTTAATTAAAATTATTTGAAATCGATGCAATATATATTTTATTTTTATATAATTTTATCTTTTTTTATAAATAAATTATACTTGATGTAGTTGAATCATCGCTTTGAATCTCAGATTTATAATCAACTGGTTTTGTTCCTTCACAATTTTTGTAACAGTATCCGCTTTTAAGTACCACATTTAGAACAAACTATGCCTTTTTGCTCGCGTTGTGCCTTAAAACTCACAATGCACGCCTGTTCGTCTATGTATTGCTCTATAAAATTCAAAAGATTCATTTGCTTAATTTTGTGATTAAAACACAATGCAAAGTTAATGGAAATCAATGGATTGCGCAAATTATAAAAGAACTTTTTAGATGTTTTTTTATTCCAATAACGATTTCTTTTAACGGACATTATGTGGATAATCATAATAATAATTAATTATCACATTTTGTTTTTTATGCTCTATTCCCTGTATTTCCCTTCTTTTGCATCTTGTAGAATGCTTAAGTAACTTTTGTAGCGCGATTGGCTGATAAAATGTCGTTCTACTGCTTTTTTTACAGCGCAATCGGGTTCGTCTGTATGGGTGCAATTGGAAAAACGACAATTTTTGCCGTATAAAAAAAATTCCTTAAAATAATGTCCCACCTCTGCGGGTTTAAAATCTATCGTACCGAATCCTTTTATTCCAGGCGTATCAATAATACTGCTACCTGCTTGAATATCAAACATTTGAGAAAACGTTGTTGTGTGCATTCCCTTGTTATGATATGAAGAAATTTTGGCAGTTTTAAGATTCAAATTTTTTATTAAATTATTGATAATAGTTGTTTTACCTACACCCGAATTGCCGGCAAGAAGCGTGATTTTATTCTGTAAAAATTTTTTTAATTCGGTCAAAGTGCTTTCATTTACAGAGTAAATTTTAAAAGTTTGATAATCAATATTTTGATAAAGGGAAATAAGATTATCCAAATATTTGAGTTCTGCATCGTTATAGGCATCAATTTTATTAAAAATCAAACAGACAGGTACTTGATATGCTTGAGCACCGGCAAGGAAACGGTCGATGAAAACGGTTGATGTTTCGGGATAATTAACCGTAACCACAAGAGCAACAAGGTCAAGGTTGGCTGCCAAAATATGTGTCTGGTGTGAGAGATTGGTTGAGCGACGAACAATGTAATTACGGCGGTCACACAAATTGACTATCACCGCACTGCCGTCTGGGCTTTGTTCTACCTGCACATAATCGCCAACAACAACAGGATTGGTAGTTTTTATACCTTTTATTCGGAAATTCCCTTTTATTTTACAATCAATAACATGGTTATCAGAAGTTTTGACGGAGTACCAACTTCCTGTATTTTTTATCACAACAGCATTAATCATAATCATTTACATAGAAGTATCTTCAATTTTTACCAAAAACCATGTATTTTTTTCTTTTTGTTTTTCAAAAAAATATGTAATATAAATACCATAATTAATGCCTTTTACAACTATTGCAAATCCATTTTCGTACTGCATTTTTGTAAACGAGACCTCTCCTTTTGAAGGAAATTTTCCTGCATCTGTTAAATTGATTATCTTCCAGTCGCTTTTGTGTATATAGAGTGTGGTGTCTTTTATGTTATACTTTTCATTAGCAGGCACAAACATTTCCACAGGAAAATTAATATGCCCAAACTGAAAATTTTTGTCTGCCGAGAATTCTTTAATAAATTTATCAAAGTCCTCATAATCAACATTTTGCGTTATATTATAAAGCGTTGAATCTTGCTTTTTATTATTACAACAAAACAAACCGAAACACAAAGTAAATATTGTCAGAAAATAAAATAATTGTTTCATGTATATAATGGATTTTTATTTTTATACAACAAAGGATAATATCAATTTAGTACTGTTTTGTTAATGCTTAACATAAATTAGTAAATAAACTATACTTTTTAGTAAGGAAGTGATAATTCGGTTTTTCCTTTTCATTGTTTCCAATTTCACTGCCATTTTCTAAAAACTTTTTTAGTAATTTTAGATAAAAACAATGCAATTCATTTTTTAATTCCAAATTCTGCAACAAACTATTTATCTGCAATTTTTTTGCAGCAATGACATTGTTAAGATTTTTATCAGTACCTTTAATTTTCCCATCTGTAAAATTCTTTTCTTCAATATTAATTCCAAGTTGTATGAAAATTTGCTTGTCTTTGAAATTAAAACGGAGTTTTAGAGGGTATTTTCCGTTCTTTTTCAATAAGTGTTTATCTAAAACGATTTTTGTACTTTTCATGTCAAAAAAAAAATTTACCTACTTTTTTATACAAAATTAATCAAAATTGGACAAAAATCAACAATTATTTTAAAATTTTCCATAATAAAAAGCATTGATTATCTTCGTTTGCCTGATAATCAATACTTTAATTTTTTGTCGGGATAGCGAGATTCGAACTCACGACCTCCTGCTCCCAAAGCAGGCATTCTAACCGGACTGAACTATATCCCGATTCGGCTCTCTTTTGAAAAGCGGCTGCAAAGGTACGGAATATTTTTCGAATAAAATAAAATATATTAAAAAAATTACGGAAATTTTTGATAATTTTGCACGCTTAAAAATTTCATTTCAGTTGGATTTATCTGATTTTCAACAAATTTATGCCCGGCATCCTCAAATTATTAAGATGACACAATGGGCAAAAACTGCCGAACAAAATGTAAAAATTTCCGGTTTGGCAGGGTCGGCTTTGTCGCTTACAATTAGCGCTTTTTTTGAAAATACTTCTGAAAATCAGTTGGTTATAGCAGATGATGTTGATACTGCAGGTTATCTTTACTACGATTTGTGCCAAATGTTAAACAGCGAGCACGTCTGTTTTTTCCCATCTTCTTTTAAAAATACGATTCGTTTGTCGCGCTTGGATTCGGCTAATGAAATTCTGCGTACCGAAGTACTTAACAGATTGGCTAACAGCGATAAACGAAGTATAATCGTAACATATCCGGAGGCGTTAATTCAAAAAGTTATACATCCTTCCGATGTTCAAACAAATTTTTTACGTCTGACCGTTGGACAAAAATATGAATTTGAAAATTTGATTAAAAAACTGTACCATTTTGGTTTTGAAAAAGTTGATTTTGTTTATGAACCGGGGCAGTTTTCTGTTCGCGGTGGAATATTAGATATTTTTTCTTTCTCAAATGAGATGCCTTTTCGCTGCGATTTTTTTGGAGAAGAACTTGATTCGGTGCGAACTTTTGACATAGAAACACAACTATCGAAAGAGAAAAAAAAACTTATTGATATTGTGCCGAATTTGCATTTTTCAAAAGATGAAACGCTCGTTTTATTTTTAGAATATTTTAAAAATCAATTGTTTATAAGTTTTCAGAGTCCTGCTTTTGTGCGTCAAAAAATGAATTCGCTTTATGACGAATTATTGGTAAAAACAAATGAGATGGAACAGATGCCCGATTTGAAAAAATCAAATATTACGGGTGATGATTTTTTCTTAAATTTAAAAAATTTTAAGTTAATTGAGTTTTCTAATAACAGTTATTTTAAGTCAAAAACAGAAATTGATTTTAAAACACATCCTCAACCTATTTTTCATAAGAATTTTGATTTAATATCTAATAATTTAAAAGAAAAATTAAAGGCAAATTATAGAATATATATTTTTTCGGACAGCGAAAAGCAGACCGACCGCATTCATACAATTTTTGAAGACAGACACGATGATATTCATTTTCAAGCAGTTAAATATACAATACACGAGGGCTTTATTGATGACGATTTATCGATAGTATGTTACAGCGACCATCAGATTTTTGACCGTTTTCACAAATACACGCTTAAAACCGACAACACCCGAACTGCCAAAGCGCTTTTGACACTCAAAGAGTTAAATCAATTTCAAGTAGGTGATTTTCTGGTGCATATTGACCACGGAATAGGAACGTTTGGGGGGCTTGTGCGCACTGATGTCAATGGTCGAACACATGAGATGGTGAAAATGATTTTTCAAAACGGCGATTTTATTTTTGTGTCGATTCATTCGCTGCATCGCATTGCAAAATATAAAGGAAAAGACGGAGAGCCGCCAAAAGTTAACAAACTCGGCAGCGGTGCGTGGGAACGACTCAAAGAACGGACAAAAGAAAAAGTTAAGGATATTGCACGCGATTTGATACGGCTTTATGCACGCAGGAAAAAGGAAAAAGGTTTTGCATTCACACCCGACAATTATTTGCAGTATGAACTTGAAGCCTCTTTTATATACGAAGATACACCCGACCAGATTCGAACTACGAACGATGTTAAATTCGATATGGAGTCGCAATTGCCTATGGACAGATTGATTTGCGGCGATGTCGGATTTGGGAAAACCGAAGTGGCGATGCGTGCGGCATTCAAAGCGGCAATAGACGGCAAACAAACTGCTGTTCTGGTGCCTACTACAGTGCTTGCATTGCAGCATTATAATACATTCAAAGAAAGATTTAAAGATTTTCCGGTTAATGTTGAATATTTTAGCCGTGCAAAATCATCATATCAAACAAAAAATATTTTACAGCGGCTCGAAAAAGGTGAAATTGATATTATTATAGGAACACATAAACTTGTTGGTAATAATGTGAAATTCAAAGATTTAGGGCTTTTAGTTATTGATGAAGAACAAAAATTTGGCGTTAATGTAAAAGAAAAATTAAAAAATATTAAAATAAATGTAGATACCCTAACAATGACGGCAACGCCCATTCCACGAACATTACAATTTTCGCTGTTGGGCGCACGCGATTTATCGGTTATCAATACGCCGCCGCCAAACCGTTATCCTATCCAAACCGAAATACACACTTTTGACGAGGATTTAATTCGTGAAGTTATTGAGTTCGAGATGAGCCGCAATGGGCAAATATTTTTTATAAACAACAGAATACAAAGTATTTATGCGGTAGAGGCGATGATTAAACGCATTGTTCCGACTGCCCGTGTGGTTGTCGGACACGGGCAAATGGACACAGAAGTGCTTGAGGAAGTGATTATTGATTTTATTAACTACGAATACGACGTGCTTGTTTGCACGGCAATTATTGAAAACGGAGTTGATATTCCAAATGCTAACACAATGATAATCAATTCGGCGCACCACTTTGGGCTGAGCGATTTACATCAGTTGCGAGGCAGAGTCGGACGTAGCAACAAAAAAGCCTATTGTTACCTTATTGCCCCGGAAATGAGCAGTTTAACTGTTGAAGCGCGGCGGCGTTTGCAGGCAATTGAAACATTTTCCGAACTTGGAAGCGGGTTTAACATTGCTATGCAAGACCTTGATATTCGCGGAGCAGGGAATTTGCTCGGTGCGGAACAGAGCGGTTTTATTGCTGACTTGGGATATGAAACGTATCAAAAAATATTAAATGAGGCAATGACAGAGTTGCGCAACGAAGAATTTGCCGATTTGTATGAAAATAATCCTGAGAATTTTGCCCAAAATGTTAATTATGTTGATGATTGTCAAATTGATACGGATATGGAAATCATGTTTCCGCCCGAATACATCGAAAATATTTCGGAAAGAATTACAATTTATCAGGAATTAGATAATATTACCAATCAAACGCAACTAAATAATTTTGTAACAAGGGTTGAAGACCGTTTTGGGAAACTGCCATCTGAGGCGCAACAACTTATTGCTATCGTTAAAATTCGCTGGTTAGCAATATCTTACGGCATCGAGCGTTTACTTTTGAAAAATGAAAAAATGACTGCTTTTTTTGTTTCAAATACAAATTCGCCGTTTTATCAGTCGGATGCCTTCGGAAAAATTTTACAATACATTGTTGCTCATCCACATCGAACACAACTGCGTGAAAAAAATAACAAGCGCAGCATAGTTTTTTCTGATGTAAAAACCGTTGAGCATGCATTGGAAATTATGAATAATATATAAAAAACATTTCTATCAGGAATATTACGAATGAATGAGGAAGTAACATTTTAAAAAGAATAATTATTCTTTGACGAAGTACCCTCTCTTTTATGTGATTATTAATATGATAATAAAAAAACGTATCTTTGCAGTCCGAAAAAGAATGAAAAAACTTGATTTATATCTTTACAGGCAGTTTTTCCCTGTTTTTGTGATGACATTCCTAATTTGTTTGCTGATAGTGGAGATGCAATTTACGTGGAAACATATAGCAGATTTGGTTGGGAAAGGAATTGGGCTGTCGGTTTTTGCGGAATTTTTTCTGTATTCGAGTGCATCGCTCATACCAATGGCTTTGCCTCTTGCTATTTTACTCGCTTCGCTGATGGCTTTTGGTAATTTAGGCGAAAATTTTGAACTTACGGCAATAAAATCAGCAGGCGTCTCGCTTTTCAGAATAATGCTTCCGCTAATTATCTTTATTTCAATAGTGTGTTTGGGAGCGTTTTATTTTTCGGATAATATTTTGCCAAAAGCACAGACAAAACTCTGGACTTTAATTTTTTCGCTACGGCAAAAGTCGCCAGAACTTGAAATTCCCACAGGAGAATTTTATGATGGAATTAGCGGTTATCATATTTATACGGAAGAAAAAGATGGCGGCTGGCTCAAAAATATTATGATTTATGATTTTTCGCGCGGCTTTCAAAACTCAAACGTAACCCTTGCCGACACAGGGAAAATTGCTTTTACAGAAGATAAAAAATATTTGATGATTACGCTGTTGCACGGCGAAAGTTTTGAAAATCTCAAAGGACAGCGAATGAGCTATTCCTCAAAATCAATTCCGTACAGGCGCGAAACATTTCGCAAAAAAGAAATTCTGCTTGATTTTAACACTGCTTTCAACCGATATGACGAATCTATTTTAAAAGGTGAATATATAAGTAAAGATTTTAAAGAATTGTTGCATACTATTGATTCCGTGCAAGTTATTGTTGATTCTCAGGCAGTAGTTTTAGGTAAAAATTTAATTGTTAACAATTATTTAGGACGTGAGCTTACTCCGGGTATTCAACTTCGAAAATCTTCGGAAAAGGATAAAACAGAAAAGTTTGATTCTCTTTTTATGAAAATGAGTTCAATAGACAAACAGCGAGTTATGAACGAAACAATGGATATTGTTAAACGCAAAAAAGAGGCAAATTTGTTTAATTCAATCAACCTCGACAGTGATATTAACAAAATTCGCCGTCATGAGATTGAACTTTACCGCAAATTTACTCTATCATTTGCCTGCCTGATTTTCTTTTTTATTGGTGCTCCACTTGGCGCAATAATCCGAAAAGGAGGATTAGGAATGCCAATAGTAGTGTCGGTTGTGATGTTTATTTTTTATTATATTATTGATAATACTGGATTCAAGATGGCACGCGAAGGGCTGTGGAATACTTGGCAAGGTATGTGGTTAAGTTCTGCCATACTGCTCCCGATAGGAATTTTTCTCACCTACAAAGCCGCAAAGGACTCGGAACTTTTCAGAAACGAAGCATACCAGAAAATTTATCAAAAAATTATTGGTTGGTATAAAAAATATTCTTTTGAAAAAAAAATTCTGGTGGTGCTGTAAAAAGTGTACTGATGTAATTTAGTGATAATAAATGTATTATGTGCGATTTTTGGAATTTCATAAACAACTAAATTATGAAGTATAGTTTGTAAAATATTCATTAATATGTATATTATATTGCTTGAGCAAAAAATTACGAATATTTTTATTTTAAAAAATAGATTATGTCTGATTTAGTAATTCTACTCATTGTGCTGAGAGTCATTTTCAAACTCTTTTTACGGTCTGTCGAAACAATTACAGCCGCTTCTGTGTTTTGTTCAAATGACGAAAGGATTTTATGTCGCCAGTCAAGCGCCGTCTTTTTATTGATTTTTACTCGTCTTATCAAGTGTGGTGTGCTCTAACATCAGTGTAAGATAATCTGCAACCAATTCTTTTTTGTGTATTCCTTGAAGCCATGTACCTGTATATTCACAAAATGTTTTTCCGCAATCCTTGCATTTGAAACGTTGTGAATCCTTAAACTTACCATAGCGATAATAATGAATCCCGCCACAGTGTGGACACTTCTCTTGTTTGTTTATCAACGCATTACTCCGATTGTGTATATCTGTTTGCCTGCAAAGATAATAATATTGCTTGAATTTTACAACACTATTATTAACTATAGAAACAATTAACGATATGCTCAAAAATATTGGTAATGTTGAACATTCACGACATCGTTCTATTCATAACTCCATTATGAATCTAATTGCTGCGCTTGGTGCATACTGTTTATTTGATAAAAAACCTGCTATCAAAGTCAGTTTTGAACCACAACACGGGCAATTATCTATATTTTAACTAAAATCCTTATCCAAAACTCAGGTTAATAAGTAATTGATTTTCAAAATATTACAAATAAAACAATAAATATTTAACAATCAGATAGTTACAAAATTTTATGAACGTTTTACGGATAGTCATAATAATTTTTTCACAAAACAGCAAAATTTTCAGTGATTTTTCCAGGATATTAACAAATGAGTTAATTGTGCAAGAAAATACATTCTATAATGTGTAAAAAACAGAATTAACTTTTCACCTAAACGAAAACGTGAGATATATTCCATTTCAAAATTACGGAAAAGATATGCATATTTTTTACGTGTTCTGTAAGAATCTGTTTGAGTAATTAAATGTACTTTTGAATTTGCTTTGAAAAATTCAATATTTTTCAAAGCATTTTTTAGTTCTTTTTCTGTAATAAATTTATCTAAATGTTTCCAATATATAATAAGGTTTTCAAAATGAATATCAGTTTTTCGACTTGTTATTGCATTTTCATTGCTTCTGTCATAATGATAAAAAGCACGGTCAATTTTCACAATTTTATTGGCAAAATAAAAAGTACGAACCGAAACGTGTAAATCTTCCAAAAAATTTAATCCTTCCGGTACTCGGCATTCGGGCATAGCACATAGTTTACGTGTTACAAATTTTGTAACCAAATATCCAGCAATCATTTCATTTTCGAGCATCAGCAAAAACGGATTTTTATCCTCAAAATCAATGATTTCTTTTTGATAAACTGTTTCATTTTTTTTTTCTATTAATATGTCCGAAACAACAATATCCGCCTGTTCCTCTTCTGCTTTGTTATACATTGTTTCAACCATATCAAGTTCTATCCAATCGTCGCTATCAATATGTTGAATGTATTTTCCCGTTGAATTGTCAATGGCAGTGTTTCTTGCCGCTGCCAAACCTCTGTTTTTTTCGTGATGTATGATTTTTATTCGTTCTTTTCTATTAGGATATTGCTCTATTATTTTTTGTAATTTTTCGATACTATCATCAGGAGTACAATCATTCACAAAAACATACTCAATATCATCAAAAGTTTGCTGAAACAAAGAGTGTGCACAACGTTCAATGAAATTTGAAACATTGTAAACAGGCACTAATATGGAGACTGCGGGTGTCATAATAATTGATTTTTTTTTATTAAATATTTGCAATAAATAATTTCTACCAAATGCGATAAAGCATAAGCAGACACTAAAACAACAATATTTTTACTGATAATCAAGCCGATTGCAGACAAAAGCAAAAATGAGAAAAGAGCGACAAATTGATTTTTTGTAACAAAATAATATTTGTGATGAGGTACAAACAAAAAGTTGATATAAGAACCAACAATTAACCAAGCATATATGGTAAAACTCAAAATCACAGCCAACGGATATGCCGCCAACATATCTCTTCCACCCAAAATAAGAACAGCCCAGTAACCAAATACAGCAATTAAAGCAGTGATTGTCAATCCAATAATTGTTTCATATTTGATTATTTTTCTCACACTTTCCGTTTTGTAATTTTTAACAATTTTGGGGAATAGCGCAGAATTGATACTGTTTATAATAAGCCTCGGAATAGAGACAATTCTATCTGCCAAATCGTATAACGCCACATCTTCCATACTGAAAAATGTACCGATAATAAACTTAACCGATTCTTTTTTAAATGTGCCGAATGCAGATGTCCAAAAAAACGGCATCGCATCGGCAAAAACTGGTTTTAGACTTGCAAGCCGAACTAAACGAATTTGTATTTTTTCTTTGATTTGCAAATAAAAAAATGTAAAAACTCCGCCTGCAACCGGAAAAAGCGAAATAATCAGCGTATATTTCAGCAAATCAGCGGGTGATTTTATGAAAATAACAATCAGCGGAATGGTCAATAGTCGCAACGTAAGATTGACATAGGTTACAAATTTCATTTTTTGTACTCCTTGAAAATACCAATTTGGAAATAAAATATCAACTAAAAGTGTTAAAAAAATAATGATGTAAAAAATGGCATTCGCTCTAACAAAAGGTATTATAAAAATTAACGCCACAAGCACAATAGCACACAAAACAAACAGACATATTTTTGCTGTAAAAACCTCGGAAACGGTTTGGCTTTTTATCTGATTGTCATCAGGGGAAAACGATATTTTTTTAAGTGCAGGAAAATCGAACCCAAAAGAAATGAAAATGGAAAAAAACTGAATGTTTGACAAAATTAAAACGTATGTTCCATAAGCCGATTTACCTAAGACACGAATTAAATATGGATATAAAAAAAAGCCGATTATTAAACCTGAACCCTGTAAAAAAGTCATAAAAAAATAGTTTTCAGCAACTTTTCTGTTGTTGAAAATTTTTTCTTTTATATGTTCAAATCCCAAATTCATTCGATTATAATTCTTTCAAAAGGAATATCATTAACTTTTGCAGCATAAAGCGGAAATTCCGAAGGATACATTTCTTTTGTGCCGATACAAAAAATTTTCACCCCTTCGGATAATAAGAAAAAATCTAAAAATGATTTCATATAAACGTCTTGACTTTCGCCTGCAACGTTATCAATATGTACTACTTTTGAGGGAAAAGCAAACACGTTTTTCAATCCAATAAGTTCTTTTAAAAACGATTCACTGTCTGATGTAACCAAAATTTTACAGTTTTCGCGTTTCTGCAAATCGTTAACTGCCTGTTTGCATTTTTCTAACAAAATTGATTTCTCGTTGTCGAGTAATGCTTTGAAATTATATTCTTTAAAATCGCCCAGCAAATTCTGAAAACGAAAAACAGCACAAACATAATTTCCATTAATAATTTTCAGATGTTTATTTATTTCATTTTGTAATTTTTCTACCGGTTTAAATAATTTTTTAAACAATTCGCCCCAAGTGTAATTTGTACCATATTCTGAGTTGAGTAATAAAACAAGATTGCGATTTGCAAAGGCGTGAATTTGTTGTTTTGGTTTTAAGTTTTTCAGCCGCTTTATGCTTTGGTCGCCAATCAAATTCATTAATTTTGCCTCTTGTCGATGAAAAGAAATATCGCCTTTTTTAATAATCCAATCATATTCATTTGGCAGTAAAAATTCTGACAAACAATATGGGAAATCATAACTAATTTTAAACCTGATGTTTTTGCACAAACAAAAATGAAACAACGAAACAATGCCCTTCATCCTGTCGCAAAAACCACCATGCCATTTACCTGTTTCTGTAAAAAAAATAAGTGTTTGTTCTTGTGGAAAAATTATGTTTTTTGCACGAAATCGTTTTTTTTCAAAAATAGTATCACGCCACTCGGCAGGCAAATATCCCAATAAAAGTTTAACCATAAATATGTGAAAATGCGATTTCATTTTTCTACTGATTTTCAATTTATCACTTGCGTGTAAATTTCTATTATTGCTTTTGTAAATGTCTCTTTGCTACAAATCGTTTTAATATTTTCTGAAATGGCTTTTCCATTGTAGTTGGAAAATTCTTGGCTCATTTTAAGAATGGCTTCTGTCATTGCTTCCGCATCTTCCACCGGTACAACAATAGAATTTTCATCTGTTACCATAATTTTTGGAATAGTAGTAGTTGCAATTACCGGCAAACCTGTGCTTAATGCTTCAAGTGTAGCCACAGATTGTGATTCTGCACGACTTGGAATTATAAATACATTGGCATTCCAAAGTTCATTCCGCACACCTTCGGCAGTTAATTCTCCTACAAAACGAAAACGGTCGTTATGTTTTACTTTGTTCCAAATTTTCAGAAATTCTTTTCCGTAAAAATTTTCACCGGCAATACAAATTTCCAAATTTGAATTTATATCGCATGCTTTATCAAATGCTGGAATAAGAATATCGTATCCTTTTTGAAAATAAAAACCATTCGTGGCGACAAATTTGACTATTTCCGATTTTTTTCTTTCTTTATAACAATAATACTCCGTATCCAACACATTGGAAATTGGTGTGACAGGCACTTTTTGAGTTAAAAAGGTCTCAATTTTTGGTTGAATAATAGCAGAAACAGGAACAATATGGCTTGCATTTGAAAAGGCTTTTTCGTAATATGGAGTTTGCCAACTTTCAAAACTCATTCGCGAGTGTTCGCACAAGTAAGACATAATACTATGATGTTCGGTTATAATGTACGGAATGTTATATTTTTCTTTTATCAAATATGCCGCATATCCACCCCAAATAGTACTATGAGCGTGAATTATATCAGGTTTTCCAAATATTTTTTGATATTTTTCAAATAATTTTACGCTACTTTTAATCCAGCGTCTTGCATTTATCTTAGAGAATTTAGGATATTTTCGAAGATAATGACGAAAGATTGTCAAATCATCTTCTTCACTTACAAACGAACGAAACGAATTTGTAAAGTATTTAAGCCTGTCCGAAGTTAATCCAATTTCAACATTAGCCAAAATATTAACTGTCAAGCCCTTTTCCTTTAACGCCTGTGCTTGATTGCGGACAAACTGTCCGCCGTGGGGTATGTACCATGATGGTAATTCAAGTATATGCATATTCTTCATCATTAAAATTATTAAATAACTGCTGCATACAATTTGTGCCGCATATATTTTATTGTATAATTTGGATTTGCTTCGAGAATTATTTTTGTCATTACATCTTTGTCGTCAGGTAAATGATAAGTACAAAGTGCGAGTTTGGGAGCATATTTTCTTAACGTTTCTTTTGCGCCAAGTAACATTTTTCGTTCTTCGCCTTCGATGTCCGCTTTGATAAAATTAATTTTCTTTAAATTGTTGTCTTCCACAAATCTATCAAGCATTATTAATTCAATATTTTGTTTATCTGCTTGTTGAAAGTTATTCGTTGTAGAATGAGAAAGTGTGCCATTTAAAAAAAATTCTGTTTTACCATCAACATTACTCAATCCTTTTTGAATGGGAATTATTTTGCCACGCAGATTAAGTTGTTTTGTTTGATTCAAAATATCGAAATTGTATTCTTCAGGTTCAAAAGCGTAAACAGTAGCACCTTTGTGTGCTGCATAAGCCGAAAAATCGCCAAACCACGCCCCTGCGTCAATGACTACATCTCCCGCTTTTACACTCACATCAAAATCACCATCAATATAACCGTATGCACCTTCAGGAACATAAAAATCGACATATTCTACAATTTCTTTGTTGTGATTGTCGCCAAAACGACACGGAATAAGAAAAACATCTTCAAATACTTGTTTCAATGCACTAACGGATTTTATCTCAGCAATATATGGCATTCTTGCTCCATTGAAATCATAAAACTGCTGTCCGTTTTCCAATTTCAACCATTTTTTATTAAAACATTTATTAACATTGAAATTGTGCTGTTCATCACTGTAAAAAGGCAAATGGAAGGCGTCATTTAGTACTTTTAACGCAACAAAAAACGGCTCTTTGCCCACCCAACGATAGCGCAAAGCAAAAAACAATTTTTTTAATTTAATAACGACATTTTTCATTTCAAACCTCTATTATTTTAAATAAATATTTTTTTAAAAAATACATCAACGGACGATAAATCTGTTTTTTGCAAATTGCCCATTCACCACAATATTGTATATATTCGCCCTTTACACCATTTTTGAAAAGGAAAACGCTTTGTTTTGAGTGAGTAGAGGGCGAAAGTTTAGCCATATCATAAATTTCATATTGTTGATTTTTAAGATATTGAAACAATTGCCGGTACATAAAAAAAGTTGCCGATACATTCAAAGCCTCACTCATACTACCTGCATATATTCCTTCGGCAAATTTATTTTTACGATATATAATTATACTCGCAATCTGTTTATTGGTTTGTTTTACAAAAAAAAGTTGATAATTATTATCTGTCAAAAGTCTATTAATTTGATTCTTACTGATTTGACTGCTCAAATTTTTGCGACTATTCATTGCGTTGTAAATGCAACAAAAATCAATACAATCTTTTTCGTCCGGTTTCCCAACTATTTCAAATTCCAAATCGCTTTTCGTCGATTTTTCCAAATTTCGACTCCAATTTCTATCATAATGAATTTCTTGCTGTAAATAAATATAACTCGACAGTTGAGTTGAAAACATTCCCACAGGACGAAGATAACCCGCTTCTCTTATTCCAATTTCATACAAAGCATTATAAGGCAATGATGAATTTGTTTCAATTATATCAAAATTTGTTTGTGTAATTTCTTTGTAAAATTCTCTAATTTTTTTGCTATCGATATTTTTTTCATTCAACAAACATTCACCTTCAATTTGTAACATTTTCAACCAAAATTTCCGCATTGTACGTCCCATACACGCCATTTGTGGATTTTCAAGATTATCAACAAAAAACATAAAACGGTTTTCGCCTTTGATTGAATGCATCGCCCACCAACCTTCGCTTTGAGTAAAAGGCACATAATCAAAGTTTTGTGTTATTTTAAAAAAAGTATTTTTGTCAATTTGCTGCATTTTTTACAAATTTTAAAATTGAAAATAACTTTGAATAATTTTTTGAAATGCAAAAATATGGCACCTGTTCCGCACCAAATTGCTGGTTTACATTGGCAACTCCCTCTATCATGCTGCCCTCAAAATCATAATTTTCAGCCTTGTCAATAAGATATTTAATTGCCTCCCAAATCATAAAAATCGAGGTATCGTTTGAGCCATCATCAATTTTTCGTGCTGTAATCAGATTGTAACCGCAATTCGTATCCCAAACAAAAAAAAGAGCAGAAAGTAAATCATTGTTTTTATTGCGTATGGCAATTATCTTACCCTGTTTTCGTTCAGTTGCCGCTCGAAAAATTGACAAAAAAAATTGCTCTGAATAAACAATTCTGTCCTTTTTTTCAGTTAACGATTCTTTGTGAAAATGATAAAAATCTTCGGGAGCAAGATTGTAATCCACAAAGAATTCTTTTTCGTTTTTTCTGAGTTTTTGTCTGTATCGTGGGTGAATATTGTCAAAAATCATATCAATATCGGCAATATTTTTCAAAATATACGTATATCTCGTAGTTTGCTTAAACCCGCGCCAATATAACGGCTGCCAATTAGTAAATGAATGATGGAAATTCTGCGAATAATAAGATACATTCAATTTTTCGAGTTGGTCAATCAAATTATCAGTCACTTTTTTTTCAAAAGAATAACGTTTAGTCAATTTAATATCTTTTGGATAGTCAATCCACATACCGTTATATTGCGTTAATTGCGGCTGAATGATGATTTTAAATCCCCATTTTTTTAATAAATGGTAAGGCATTGCTCCTACAATTTTACCGTTTTCTTCACACAAAAGAATGTCCCATGTTTTGCCCTCAATGCACACAACATTGAGCCACCATGCTTGCATAAAGAGCGGAATGTCAGGATGTTGGTCACAAAATATTTCGTAACGTTGTTTGTTTGTCAATTTTAAAATAAAAATATTATTTGTGCAAAGTTAATTGTTTTTTCTATTTCAACAAATGGTGGCGTACTAAAAAGTATTTTAATTTTAAACAAATGCAACCTCACTTCTATTTCTCTGTTATTGCAGGCTTGCCTTCTGTTTTTTTAAGTGCGTAGCGCTTTGGCATTTAACGACGTGTGTGACAAGCGCACGGCTTGTTTATTGTTTTAAACAGAATCAAAATATGTTAATTATTTGTTGTAATAAAGGTTTAAAATTTGTTCTATAAATGCGGTTTGAACATTTTCCATTTCTGATTTATCGTAAACATACAAAAGAACAATGTTGTCTTCTGTTACTTCTATATATAATAACCGCCTAAACTATTTGCGTATAATAAAAATAAATTCTATCTTTGCATCAAAAAAGGTATGAAAAGATTAGTTATAAAAGACAAGGAAGGAATCAAAAAGAAAATTCAAGATTATTTTGTGGGAAATGAAGAAGCCAGATTCATTCACAGACTTCATGGGGTATTGCTATTTTCGGAAAAAGAAGATGAGAGTTGTGACAGTATAGGAGCCTTGTTTGGTAACTCGCCACGAACAGTAAGTAATTGGATAAATCGCATAAACGCAACAGGCGATATTGAGAGTTTGCGTA